>DAIPYU010000015.1:2315-49095 GCA_036782635.1 Nodosilinea sp. CTOTU7353 | reverse complement strand
TCAACCAGGCGCTGCTGGCGGGCTATCGCTGTGCCAACGATAGGGCCTGCATGACTCAGTGGCAAACCTCGGCCCACGGTCGCCCAGAGGGCAACGGTAGCTCTAGCAATGGCCACAGACCCACCGCTAGCCGGTTGAGTGCAGAAGCTGTAGCTCAGGTACGGCAGCAACTGCGGCAGGGGCACCGGGTAGGCTTGGAGTATGCCGACCCGCGCCGGTTTAAAGCGGGGTCTTGGCAGAGTGGCCCTGCCCTGGCGGCGACCCAAGAGGCCGAGGTTTTGGCTCAGATCGAGCGATTTTTAGCAGAGCATCCTGGCAACTATGTGCGACTGCTGGGGATTGACCCCAGAGCGAAACAACGTCAGTTTGAGCAGGTAATTCAAATGCCTGGATAAGCGATCAGACGAGAAATGAGTTTCCGCAACGGGTTGAATATTGCCCATCACCCGCCGCAAACCCCCTCTGCATCACACCCAACCAACTTTCGGTGGTAGGTGTGGGGATTGCTAGCTTGTATCTTTCTAAAGCACTAGTGGTTTTATAATTGAAGTATGCAAAAGCTTACGATCACTCGACCTGATGACTGGCATCTCCATCTACGCGACGGCGCGGCATTGAAAACGGTTTTGCCGCATACGGTGCGTCAATTTGCCCGCGCGATTGTCATGCCAAATTTAAAACCTCCAGTACGATTGGTCGCTGATGCAGCAGCCTACCGTGATCGCATCCTGGCAGTAGTTCCAGAGGGCCAACAGTTCGAGCCACTGATGACGCTCTACCTCACTGACAACACCAGTCCCGCAGAAATTATCGCGGCGAAAGCCTCTCAGTTTGTCAAAGCGGTCAAGTATTATCCAGCCGGGGCAACGACCAATTCAGACCTGGGGGTGACAGACATTCGCAAGTGCGATCGCGTCTTTGAAGCAATGCAGCAAGTAGACCTGCCTTTACTCCTCCACGGCGAAGTAACCGATCACAGTGTTGACATGTTTGATCGAGAGAAGTCGTTTATTGATCGACATTTAATCCCTCTCAAGCACCGATTTCCCAGCTTGCGCATAGTCCTTGAGCACATTACCACCTCAGATGCCGTGCAGTATGTCCTATCGGCAAACAACACCGCTGCAACCATCACGCCACAACATTTGTTATTTAACCGCAATAGCCTGTTCCAGGGTGGCATTTCCCCCCATTTTTATTGCCTGCCAATTTTGAAACGAGAGGAGCATCGATCAGCTCTTTTGCGAGCAGCAACCTCTGGCAATCCTAAGTTTTTTCTAGGCACCGATAGCGCCCCCCACCCTCGCAATAGTAAAGAAAGTTCCTGTGGCTGTGCAGGGTGCTATTCGGCTCTGCATGCAATGGAGTTGTATACAGAAGCCTTTGAGAGTGTCGATGCCCTTGATAAACTTGAGGCTTTCGCCAGCTTCTATGGGCCAGATTTTTATCAGCTTCCACGCAATACTGGACAGATTACGTTAACCAAAAAGACCTGGCGTGTTCCTAACGAAGTTCCATTTATAGAATCTACACTTGTGCCCTTGCGGGCAGGTCAAGAAATGACTTGGCAAATGGCATGACCCTAGCAACGGCGCAAAAAGGATTGTTTTAGAACAGGCTAACTTTTAGCGTAACCAGCGTGAAAAAGCACCGCTTTGCTCTGCTTTTTCACGCCCGAGTTGATGATGTTTTTACAACTCATTTCCTTGGATCACTTATGTGCTGTATATCCACAAGATTCCAATCGCCCCTGTTACGATACAGACGCTTTCCCTGATTGGGATAATCAGAGACGTCTTGCTGAAGTCGCTGCCCCATGACTAAGCAGACCAACGTTTCGTCACCGTCATTTGAAATGCTGTGTGCTGCCATATTTCGCGGGAATCCAATGAAATCACCTTTTTCAACTTCGTAAGCTTCGTCCTCAATGACGAGAGTGCCCTTTCCAGAAAGGACATACACGCATTCTTCCTCGTAATGATGTTTGTGATGCTCCGTTGTGTCCTTTCCAGGTTCCACATAGATGATGTGTACACCGATATGATTCAGGCCTACCGCGTCGCCCAAGGATTTGTTGATTCGCACGGCGTTGGGGTTCAGGAAATGAACCTTGCGCTCTCCGGTCATTTCCTCGATATCAGCGGCTTTGAGAAGCAATTTGCGTGTTTCCATAATCTCCCTCGGCGGATTGTGAGTCATAACGGTAAAGCTCAACAGTGGCAGGTCATCTATAGCTCTCAACCGACCAACCATAGTCCGTTAGCCTGCCCTAGCATTAGGTATACACAAGCAGCCTATTTATGTTGTGAGCAGGAAGGCGCAATTAAATATAAAACCTGCGTAGGATGGGCAAAGCAACGCGTGCCCATCGTCAGGGAGATGGGCACGGCCTCTGAGGCCTTTGCCCATCCTACCTTTAATGACAACTACCTACTTATACACAAGTAGCCTATTTATGTTGTGAGCTATCACGACGTCATTACTATTGAGCCAGACAAACTTGGCTAACCACGCTGCTCAATAGTTTAGTTGAACCGTCGTTTGTGCCACCACTCACTGTCGGTGCCAGCGAGCTTCGCCATCTGGTTGATCAATCACCGTGACGCCCCCTGCCGCCAGGCGATCGCGGATCTGATCCGCCGTGGCGAAATCCCGCTGTTGCCGGGCCGCCTGGCGCTGTTGAATTAGGTCGGCGATCGCACCATCACCCAAATCCACAGCCGTTCCCTTGGCATCACTGTCTGCCGTGACCTCTAGCCCCAGCACCTGGGCCAGGTGCACCAGGGTTTGCCACTGCTGCCAAAGCACATCAGGGCTAGATTGGGTCTTCCCGGCGTGAACCAGACGATTCCCCTCCCGCTGTAGCCCCTTGGCCAGCTCAAACAGCACCGCCAGAGCCCCCGGCGTATTGAGATCATCATCCATGGCGGTTTGGAACCGTTCGACCCACGGGTCAGCCGGGCTGAGTTGCCCAGGGGATGACTGGATGGTGGCGGCAGGCCATCCCAGTTTTGCCCCGTGGCGATCGCCAAAGTGGAGGCCGTCTTTCAGGGTTTGCCAGCTGTTGATGGCGGCGGCGATCGCATCTGTCGTGAAATCCAGCGGCTTGCGGTAGTGCCCTTGCAGCACAAACAGCCGCACCGCCATCGGCTCAACCGGCTGCGGATACCCGTCCCAGACCCCATCCAGCAGGTCTCGGATCGTGGTGAAGTTGCCCAGGGATTTCGACATCTTCTCCCCGTTCACCGTCACCATGCCATTGTGCAGCCAGTAGTGGGCCAACGGCTTGCCATTGGCCGCCTGGGACTGAGCAATCTCATTCTCGTGGTGGGGAAACACCAGATCACCGCCGCCGCCGTGGATATCGATAGTGGCCCCCAGCCGCGCCCGAATCATCGCCGAGCACTCAATGTGCCAGCCCGGTCGCCCCGGCCCCCAGGGTGAGTCCCAGGCGGGCTCGTCGGGTTTGGCCCCCTTCCACAGGGCAAAGTCAGCCGGGTCGGCCTTGGTCGTAGACACCAGATCGCGACCGCTGGCCCCGGCCTGCATAGCCGCCAGCGATCGCCCCGAGAGCTGACCATAGTCGGCAAACTGCCCCACCCGGTAATACACATCGCCTCCGGCAGCGTAGGCATAGCCCTTCGTCTCTAGCTGACCAATCAGCTCGTGAATCGCCCCAATGTGCTCCGTCACCCGAGGGTATTCATCGGCATCGAGCACATTCAAACGACGCATGTCCTCAAAATAGCGCTGGATATAGCGCTCAGACACCGCTGCCATGGTAGTACCCTCGGCCCTGGCTCGGTTGAGAATTTTGTCGTCAATGTCGGTGAAGTTCTGCACGTAGTGAACCGCGTACCTCCGCCAGTTCAAGTATCGCCGCAGCACATCCCAGCCCAGGTACGACCGGGCATGGCCCAGGTGGCAATCGTCATAGACCGTCACCCCGCAGCAGTACATCGTCACCTGACCAGGCGTGATGGGAATGAAGGGGTGCTGATGTTTGGTCAGCGTGTTGTACAGGGTCAGGGCCATGACTAGCACTAGAATGATAACTATTATCATTCTAGTGCTAAAGCCCCGGCTAGGCCGACCGCTATTCGCCGAGGCCCCATGCTGCCAGCCAGCGTCTGAATCTAGGGGCTCTGCCGGTTGACCGCCGAGGCCACAGGCTGGACCACCGTGGGTTGATAGACCTGTTTTTGGAGCTGACTGACCTGATAGTGGTGAGTCTTCAGCGGTGTTGCATCGCCGCAGGAGCCAAAGACCATGCAACTCAAGTCGGGATCGGACTGTAGCAAAGCCCGCCAGTGCCAGGTCTTGCCCCAGGTGACGTCAACCTGCCAGGCGGGTAGGTCGGTGCCCGGCTGATCGACAGGTGTGCCTGGAGCCTTGAGGGTGTAATCAACCGGACGATCAAGCCAAGACCATCCCTGCTGTTGCCACAGGAGCCGTTCTAAAACCTGAACCGGCTTTGGCAGCAGCGCCCAGCCGCGATAGATGCGAGACAGCCGCACCAAAGAACCTTGGCGCTGGAGAAGCGATTCACAGTCTTCTAGGGTGATGGCACCGTAGTAGCGCCCCTCAGGCAGATCGATCAAGGTCGGGGCAAACCGGTGGCCGCCGATGTGGCTAACCTGCCAAATGTGCACCCCGTGGCTGGGCAAGCGTTGGGCCTGATCCAGAGACGCCACTAGAGCTGTGACCTGGCGGTAGAGCGGGTAGCCGTAGCGGCCACAGCAGCGATCGTGCCGCCCGTGGGTGCAGATAAACCAATGCCGCCCCGCCAAGGGCCGGGCCGTCGGTGGCCATTTACCCTGCGATCTGGCCGTGAAATAGTCGGCTATGGCCGTCGTCAGGCGATCAGGTGCCACCCCCTCGATCTGCATCGCCTGATAGGCCTGCAAACCGTTCTCAGGAGCCTCAAAAAACAAGAGGCGACGCGGCGACAGTGACAAAACCTTGGGCGAGCCGGACGGCGATCGCTGACCCGTGAACAGCAGAAATCGGGTATCAGGCCATTGGTTGCCCCATGACGTGATCTGAGCCGCCAGATCGGTGGGCAGGCCAGAGGACTGCTCCATGGCCTCGGCCCAGGGCTGGGGGCATTCAATCAGGACAAACCGGCGGGTGAACGGTGCGGTGCCAACCAGCGGCTCACCCTGTTGCTGAGCAAAAGCAGAACAGGCACTAACCATAGCAATGGGTCGTCGTTACGGCAGATGCTATTAATAGCATCTATTCTCAATAACATACCAGGTTTTCAGCCTCTGTCATCAACCGAGTCTAAGCATTCAAAAGGGTAGACAAGGCTTAAAATAGATGAAATATGCGGCCAAATGGCTCTAAAATGTGGGCTAAGCGGTTTTTTGGCGGCGAACTATCGTCATGAAAATAAGCAATAGATGCCATAGATGGCCTCATGGTCAATATAGTTGATAGGAATAAGTCTTTATTGATACAGCGCTTTAACCCCTGAGCGGGCCTTTATACCACCAGGTATGGTTGGTCGATCCAGGCTAAGCGGGCCTGATGCCTGAAACCCAGGATCTGCCCCTCCCTGGAGGTTGATTCTAGGTCTGCCAGCCAGTATTGGCCTTTGCCATCACCGTGCATCTCCTTGGAATATATCCCATGACCTTTCAGTTTGGACTTGAACATGAAGTGGCCTTCCTCAAGGCCGACGGGGCCTTTGCCGACTTTTCCAGCACCATCTTTGCTGATTGGGAGGCGATTATCCAGACTCTGCCCCACTATCCCAACGACCACACCAGCCTCCGCAGTGGCGACCTCGGTATTCGCAGCAAGCGCTGGTATATCGAGGGCTTCGAGCGCTTTTCACCCCAGGGCGAGTTTTTAGGCTGTGTTCCCAAAGGTATTGAGATTCGCACGACCCTGCAAGGAACCATTGCCGGGGCCATTGCTGAGCTAGAGGCGAGCTTCGAGCGATTGTGCCTGGCCGCCCAACCCCAGGGGTTTCGGCCAATTTTGACCAGCTTCAATCCTCAGCACAGCGCCTATTGGCCCCAGCCGTCGCTCAATGCCTACGAACAGGCACTCCTCAATCGTTCTCCCGAAGAACAGACAGAGGTGCTGGCCATGGTCACCTATGGCCCTGACCTAAATATCTCTGGGGGGCACCTATCGGTTCCAGCGCTGATTGAGATTGGACAAAAGCTGACCTACTACAGCCCCTTCATCGTCCCCTTCAGCTTTAGTGCTCCGGTAGCGGCGGGGCAGCTGTGGGATGGGTTGTCGCGGCGCACCTACGAGCGCACAGGTGCGCGCCCCGCCGCTTTGATTTTTCTCGACCCGGCCATAGCCGCCGATCAATTACCGCCACCCACCCGACCGTCTCTGCACAAGCCCGCCCGCACAGCCACAGAGATCGGTCGCATTGAGTTCAAAGCCTTTGATAGCTGCGGTGATTTTGCCCTCTACGGTACCCTGCTGACCCTACTGAAAGGACTGATTTTAGATCAGACCTTGCCGGGGCGGGCCTGGGTGCCCGATCGCGACCTCCACCAACAGGCAGCTCTCCAGGGATTTGCCCACCCCACTATCGCCGCTGGGGCAGAGCAGGTACTGGCCGCGATCGCCCCTGTCCTCACGGCATCAGAGCAAGACACCCTAGCCCATCTCCGGCAGATTTACCGCCAGCAGGACTGTGCTGCGGCTAGGATCAAGCAGGCCATGGCGGCGGGCCAAGACTGGCGACTCGCCATGGCAGACCAGTATCGACGCCCGCAGGCTAGCACCAAAGCCAACCATCCACTCGCCATTGACCGAGTTCCCTAGTCCTCCCGCCCCGCCGTCCCGCCACCTCTACCGCTTAGGGATTCGCGTCGAAATAAGGTACCAGAAAGGGTAGATACTCTAGGCTAGATTCCCGCTTGCGCGGGAATGACGCTGGAACTTTATTTATTGGCTAGTCCCTTACTCCTCAGCTATACAATCCTTCAATTTAGCCGCCATGGCTTTGATGTCGAGGTTGCGGCCAATGCAGACCAGCTGATTGTTGGGGGTACCTTGCCACCGCTCGTCTTGGAGCTGGTAGCGTCGGCCCGTGAGCTGAAAGAAGTGACGGGCGGGGCTTTCTTTGAACCAGAGCACACCTTTCATACGAAAGAGTTCGGCGGGCAGGTGCAGGTCGAGGAGCTGCTGGAATTTTTTCAGAGCAAAGGGTTGCTCAGAGCGAAAGGACATGGACACAAAACCGTCGTTGTCGAGGTGGTCGGAGTGGTGGTGGTGGTGTTCGTGGGGGTGATCGTGGTTGTGGCCATGATCATGACTATGATCATGATTGTGGCCGTGACTGTGACCGTTATCGGACGCAGCATGATGACTCGGAGCGTGGTCATGGTGACCCTGTTCGTGGTCGGCGGCGGCAGCCTCGAGTTCCGCTGGCACCGCATCCTGATAGCGGCCCGAGTCGCCCAGTTTGACATCAATGATCAGGGGCAGGGGCACCTGGCCCTGCTGGGTATGGAGAATTTTGACATCCTCGCGCAGGGTGCGCAGGTGCTGCTCTACGCTGTCCAACCGTTCGGGGAGCACCAGATCGGTTTTGTTGAGCAGCAAAATGTCGCCGTAGGCCACCTGGCTCTGGGCCGCCTGGCTGTGGAACAGATCGGGCTCAAAGCTTTCGGCGTCGATCATCGTCAGAATAGAGTCGAGCCGAGTCAGATCCCGCAGTTCAGTACCGAGGAAGGTGAGGGTGATGGGCAGAGGGTCAGCAACGCCGGTGGTTTCGACCACCAGGTAGTCGATCCGGTCTCGTTTCTCCAGCACCCGATATACCGCCTGCATCAGGTCGTCGTTGATGGTGCAGCAGATGCAGCCGTTGGTCAGCTCCACCATATCTTGCTCAACGGTGACTAAAAACTGGCTGTCGATATTGATATCGCCAAATTCATTCACCAGCACCGCCACGCGAAAGGCATCGAAGTTTTGCAGAATGTGGTTCAGCAGGGTGGTTTTGCCGCTGCCTAAAAAGCCGGTGATGATGGTGACGGGGAGGCGGGTGTCGAGGGTTTCGGGGGTGGTTTGCATGGGTGGATGGGTATTGGGTATCGGGTTTCGGGTTTCGGGCAATCCCCTCCTGGGAGGGGCAGGGGTGGGTTATTCAGGTATCGGGTGTCGGGTGTCGGGCAATCCCCTCCTGGGAGGGGCAGGGGTGGGTTATTCAGGTATCGGGTGTCGGGTTTCAGGTGTCGGGTGTCGGGTGTCGGGTGTCGGCATCCCCTCCTGGGAGGGGCAGGGGTGGGTTATCCGGGTCTCGGGCACCTGATACCTAACACCTGACACCCAAAAGCCTGCTTACCAGCAGAAAGCGCGAGTCCCAGTCAAGCAGTTGGTGAGTTGCTGGTGAAGCTGGAGGGGGTTAAGCTGGCGACCAATAAAGACCAGCTGATTATGCGGTGAGCTAGTCCAGGGTTCGGGGCTGAGGTTAAAGCGTTTACCGCTGAGTTGAAAGATGTGGCGCAGGTCTTCGTCTTCAAACCAGAGAATGCCCTTGGCCCGAAATACCTCGGCAGGCAGCTGTTCCATTAAGAAGTGCTCAAACTTAGTCACACTGAAGGGGCGATCGCTCTTGAAGGGAACCGACATAAAGCCATCGGTGCCCAGATGGCCGCTAGGTTGGGCCTCTTGAGCAGCGCTGACTATTGCCGGGGGCAGGGCCGGAGCTAACCCCACATCCAGAAGGGCAGAAAGGGGCAGTCGGTCGGATTGCTCGGTGAGCGAGCAGCGCAGCACCCGCGCCTGGTCTTTGAAGCCCTGGATATAGGCCTCTAGCCAGGTCAGCTTAACCTCAGGGGTGAGGTCGGCCTTGTTGAGCAGAATGATATCGCCGTAGGTGAGTTGGCTAGTGGCCGCTTCACTCTCGAAGTGGTCGTCGGTAAACGTTTCGGCATCCACCACAGTAATGACAGAATCCAGGTGAGTGAGCCGCTTTAGCTCGGTGCCCACAAAGGTCAGCATGATCGGCAGGGGGTCAGCTAGACCGGTGGTTTCGACCACCAGGTAATCGACGCGATCGGGCAGCTCCAGCACCCGATACACGGCGTCGATCAGGTCATCGTTGATGGTGCAGCAGATGCAGCCGTTGCTCAACTCCACCATGGTCTCGTCCATAGAGACCAGCAGCTGGCTGTCGATATTGATATCGCCAAACTCATTGACTAAGACCGCCACCTTGAGGTTCTGCCGGTTGGTCAGAATGTGGTTGAGCAGGGTGGTTTTACCGCTGCCCAAAAAGCCCGTTATCAGCGTCACCGGCAGACCCCGCTTGGGAATCACCGGGTCGGGGGGGAGGGGTAACGGGGGGGGAGGCAGCATAGCGATTCGTCAAAGAATGATAATCATTCTCATAATAGCGCACGATGGAGCTACGCTAATCCTTCACCTCTCCACCTTTAGCTTTGCAATCTGCAGATGACAAGTGAGTGGGGTGCGCGGTTCACGAGAGGCCGTAAACCCCAACCTACTGGCCCCTGCCCCAATCAGCTTAGAGTAATCCAATTAATAAAGCATCCAGTCTATGCCCTCATCCCCCAACCCCTTCTCCCAAGGGGAGCCGGATTCAGAGCCCCTCTCCCAAGGGGAGAGGGGCAGGGGTGAGGGGTGAGGGGTGAGGGCGCTGGTAAGTGGATAATTATTTTTATGGAGTGCTCTTAGCCAACTACCAGACAAAAACAAAGCCGGGATGCACAATAGCTGCACATCCCGGCCAGGAAATCTTAACTAGACTTAAACGCTTACATCAGGCCGATTTGAGACAAAATGCCTTGACCGGTCAGAAGCTCGGTAGCAACCCCAATCACGAAACCCAGCATCGCTAGGCGACCGTTCCAGGTTTCTGCAAAATTAACAAACCCAAACTTGCTTTCGCTACTTTCCATAATTGCCAATCTCCGAATGTGTAAAAGCTTCATTTATTCAAGCTTATGTTGCAAATCTTAACACATAGATTCTGGTGTGGCCATGGGCAACGGATCTTTAGCGATGCCTCAGCCCCTTTGATGCCCCAAACCCCTTGGCCACACTGCCCTGAACCTGCCTAAAGGTAACGTTATCGGTGCCAGGGTTGTAGAGCACATAGGACGGCGCGCCCCCTGCCCGGCCCACGTTGCCTACCCCCACTACCCGCCGTGGCGACTTTCCCTGCTCCTGGGGGGCAGCGGTTTGGTCGAGGGTGGTCACCGTAGACCGCAGAGAACCGGGTTCTACCCAGCACTCAAAGGCTAGGCCCGATCGCCCGCAGAACAGCGTATTGGCATCGGCGCGGATCAGGCGATCGCACAACTGGATCGGCGGCGTTTCCGGCGTCAGCTCGTCGCCATAGCTCACCGTGCTGCCATGGATCAGTAGACAGTCCAGCTCGTGAAAGCCAAAATCCAGATCCGCCAGCCACAGCACCGTCTGCCGCGACACCGCCTCCCACAGGTCTTTCGTAGCGCCCAGGCCATGCCGTTCCACCAACTCCGGCGCATCGGGCAAACCGCGAATACCGTGCAGGCTAAAGCACTGCTCCTCCCACCAGCCGGTGCAGACCTGGGGCAAGGGCTCGCCCGAGCGAGGCGACTGCACCCGCCGCACCACGGCTTCGCTATCTCCCCGCAACCCCACCAGGTCGCCCACAATAAACAGATCTGTCACCGGATAGCGCTGCCGCTTGATATCGGCCAGCACTGCTTCATAGGCCGCCAGGTTGCCTTCGATGCCACTAAGGATGGCCCATTGCATTGGTTTTACCTCTCACAAACATGCCCCGCGTCCTCCGCTCGCTCGGCGAACTCCATGCCCCGCGCCAGTCGCCAGGCGAAGATCGGCGGCAGGCCTTGCTCGATGATGGCGGCGCAGGTTTTTTCGTAGTCGTAGGGCACTTCGCGCAGGGTGGTCTGGGCGCTGTCGGTGTCGTAGAGGACGTAGGTGGCGTTGGGTCTGCCGTGGCGGGGTTCGCCAACAGAACCAGCGTTGACAATGCGCTTCAGGGGGGCGGTGAACTCGCGGTGGGTTTCGCCCTGCCCCGGCTGCTGCACTTTGACAGACAGGGTGCCGTTTTCTAAGTCCCGCACATAGGGAATGTGGGTGTGGCCACAAAAGAGCACGTCGGCCTCGGCAGCCAAAACCCGCTCCAGGGCGGCAAAGCCATCCATGGTGGGCAACAGGTACTCGTGCTGGCTGTTGGGGCTGCCGTGGACAAAACAGAGATTATCCTGGCGCAGGGTCATGGGCAAACTGGCCAAATACTCCCGCACTTCGGGGTGAATCGCCCGATTCGTCCACTCGTGGGCCAAGTGGCCCCGCTTTTCGGCCAGTTGAGAGGGGTAGCTGCAATCGCAGGCGTTCAGCCCCTCGACGATGTCTTCATCCCAGCAGCCCTGGCAGGTGGGAATATCGAGCGATCGCACCAGTTCCACCACCGCATTGGGGTGAGGGCCATAGCCCACCAAATCCCCCAGACAATAGATCTGGTCAGCCCTTTGGGCATCAATATCCGAGAGCACTGCGTTCAGCGCCTCATAGTTGCCGTGAATGCAGGACATAACTGCGAGTTTCATACAAAAAGAGCTTCCTCTACAGGGTCTAGGGCGGGGTCTCAGGTTTGGTAATTCTGGTGGTGATAATGGGCCAAGACCACATCGGACAGGCAGTTATCGAGCAGGGTTGGGGTGATCACCTCTCGCTCCAACCCACCACCTCAAGGCCGCTATACCGACGGGGCCGC
The DNA here is from genome assembly GCA_036782635.1 of Nodosilinea sp. CTOTU7353. GTDB lineage: Bacteria > Cyanobacteriota > Cyanobacteriia > Phormidesmidales > Phormidesmidaceae > Nodosilinea. The sequence goes on along the minus strand of DAIPYU010000015.1, from coordinate 37,364 downwards.
CCCTCCAACAAGCAAGGCATGGTCAGCTGGGTCAATCAGATCATCGACAGCGACACCGCCCTGCACACCAGGCACCGTAGCCCCTCAGTGCATCGCAGGCGACGGAGACAATGCACCAAGGGCAAATCGGCAGCATGGACCGCGACCTGGTGAGCGGAGTTAGCAGCGATCTCTATCGCCGGATTGGGTGGAGGAGACAGAACCATGATCTTGTCATATGATAATGATTATCATTCCTGAGCATCCTACCCCATCTGCTGTGGATCGCGACCATGATTTTAAAAAAAGATGCTGAAAATTTTGCTGAAGCCGTCTCAAAGGGGCGGCCAACACCACGTCTGACCGCAGGGCAGCAGTCGGTTTTAGACGCTCTGCAACATCAGTCTCAGCCGCTGTCGGCCCAGGCGCTCCATGGCGTGATGCGCCGCCAGCAGCCCATCGGTCTAGCGACCATCTATCGTGCCTTAGATGCGCTAAAACTGCTGGGGCTGGTGCAGCACCGAGTAACGCTGACGGGAGAAACGCTGTACAGCGCCGTGGAACACGGCCACCACTACCTCACCTGCTTGCAGTGCGGCGTCTCAGTGCCTGTCGATACCTGCCCGGTGAAGGAGCTAGAGGCTCAGCTCCAGGGAACCGGGTCGTTTAGAATTTATTATCACACGCTGGAGTTTTTTGGCGTCTGCGAGAGGTGTGAGGGGTGAACGAAACAGCTGACACAAAAAAGTTTTCACCAGATCTGATTCTTGACAGCTTGTCTGTTGACCATATTTTTATTTGGCGGCTAAATATAGCCAAAGACTTTTACCTAAGCTCTAGATGTTATGGCTATTCCCGCAGTCCTGAAACGGTTGGCTTTGTGTGTGGCCAGTGCCTTTTTGGTTTTGTCAGCACTTTTATCTGCTCCAGATCAGGCGTTTGCTAGTCCTGAAGAAGCCGCAGGCCTGTTTAAGGGCAACTGTGCAGCCTGTCATGCCCTAGGTACTAATCGGGTCATTGCCGCCAAGAATCTGCACAAAGATGCCCTTGAGAAGTACGACATGTACTCCAAAGATGCGATTGTTTACCAGGTTACCAACGGTAAGAACGCTATGCCTGCTTTCGGTGGAAGATTGAAGCCTGAGCAGATTGAGGCGATCGCTGATTATGTACTAGAGCAAGCCGAGCTTGATTGGCCTTTTTAGGCTTTCAGCTCGCCCTAGCCGATAGAACATTCATGTAGAGTAAGGCGCAAACGCCAGAGTAAGGTGGCCTCTAGAACTGACCGTTTACGGACTGTCTATTGACGAAATTTTCCTTTGAAGGCTAAAAGTAAGTGGCACTTACTGTCTTTACAGAAAGATCTGTGATTGAAAGGCATCACATCCATCGAATCTAAGCGGAATTTGCATTGAGGCAGTTCATGGATGTTCTATCAAATACTGTTGCTCTGGCGCGCATGCAGTTTGCGCTGACAGCAATTTTTCACATGCTTTGGCCTGTGCTCACCACCGGGATGGCCATCTACCTGGTAATAGTGGAGGGGATGTGGCTCAAAACGCGCAACCCCGACTACTACCGGCACGCCCGCTTTTCGACAGGGTCGCGATCGCTGGCGGTAGCCTACTAATACGGTGGTGTGGTCCAGTGACGCGATCGCCCCCTGCTAGATCGCAACTGTGCCTCTAGGGGCTATCCCAATGCCAGGCAGGGGCATAGCGAAAACAGGTTGAGTTCACGTATGGTCAGGTTTAACAACGAGGAGTGTGCTGTCGATGAAACAGTTTGGCTGGTTGATGTCTGCGGTTTTGGTCGGGGGGGTTGTGGGCTTAGCCCCAGCGGTGCAGGGGCAGGAGTTGACTTCCCCCAATGCCGATGTGCCCTACCTGGGTGTAGACGGAGTCTTCACCCTAGATACCAGTGTGCCTGCCTCCCTCCACGACCCCCGCAATCCGGGGCGAATCGTGTTTGAGCAAATGGAGCAGTTCTCGTTCTATCGCGACCTAGCGGGTAACGACCCCATTGCTGAAGGGTGCCAGTACGCTCACCAGGGCGTTGCCCCTGACCCTTTCTACTATCCCGAATATCAAAGTTCAATTTGGGACTTGTTTGAGCTGGTGTCTGACGACCCTGCCTGCGCTGGGTTTAAGTATGTGGCACTGCGAGCGCCCCACGGCGACCCCATCCACATGCATGTGCGCTATGGCGGAGAGAGCGCCAGCTTTGAGTTATTGCTGGCCCAGAGCCTAGACGAACCCGACGCCGCAGAACTCAACCCCTGGTGGAGTCTCTACTGTGCCGCAGGGGTCACCGCCTGCGACTAAACCCATGCGCTATCTGAAAATTGCTAGCTTAGCGGCCCTCATTGCCCTGTTCTTGACCCTGAGCGTCGGTGCCCACGAGGTGGGCATGCGGGCTGCGGTGCAGGTGCGGGCCGCCAACGGCAACACCATCACCTATTCAGAATCGACGCTGCCCGCCAATGCCCAGGTGACCTCGGTCAGAGTTGCCGTGGGCTACAGCACCGGCGAGCCCATGGCCCGAGGCCGCATCGAAATCTATGCGCCCGACCCACCCAACGCCCGCCGCCACCCCAACAACCCACCCCGCCCCTGGCAAACTGGAACGCTCAGTGCCAGGGGTGAATATACCTTTCGCCCAGACCTATCACGGCGGGGGCGATGGACGATTCGGGTGGAGCAAAACAACCACACCAACTTTATTTTGCTGATTATCTAGCGGTCACTCTGGGCCATTGGTGAGGGCTTTACTAAAGTGAGGCCATAGCATCGGGTTACACCCAAAACCCAATACCCTCACCCAAACCCCTTCCCCGTCATCACCCGCGCCCACACCAGCAATTCTCCCCCACAGCCCCCCGCTGCCAGGTATGTACCCTGGGGCGACCAGGCCAGGGTCGAAAACCCGTCGGGTGCCCCTTGGAGAACTTGGGCCGCCTGAGTAGACTGCTGCCAGAGGCAAACCCAGCCATCTTCAGCGGCGGTGGCCAGCAGGGTTGACTGGGGCTGAAACGCCACCGCTGTTACCGAAGCGCTGTGCAGATCTAGCAGGTGAGATGTCCAGCCATCGTCGGCGGCCTTGGCTTTGGACCACACCACGACGCCCTCGGCGCTGGCCGAGGCCAGCAGTGGCGCACTCGACTGGGCAGCAGACCAGGCCAACTGCCGCACCTTGCCCGGAAAGCCCTGCATTTGCCAGGGGTAGGGGTTGTCCCAGGCCCACACCAGCAGAGTGCGGTCGTTGTTGCCCGAGGCCAGGTATTGCCCGTCGGGGGAAATGGCGATCGCCCCGCTAGCCCCGCCGGTTTCTCGAATCTCTGGGTCGCCGTACCAATCGTCTCGCCGCCAGGTCTTTACGCTCAGATTCCCGGCCAGGGTCAGGTAGTCGCCGCTGGGATGCCAGGCCAAATCCAGCACCGACGACGCCTCATAGGCTGGCGTTGCCACCACCGACTGCGCGACCGCATCCCACACCTGGGCGTAGCGCCCCAGGCTAAAGGCCAGCTCTGGCAAGCGGGGGTGCCACCGCAGGTGATCGACCCAAACCCTGGGGTTCTCTAGCTCAGTCAGCCGTTCAGCCGCGTCTGCCGCCAGCCGCCAAATCGACACCGTGCCCGCTTGCCCTCCCGCCGCCAGAAACGTGCCATCAGCGGAGAATGCGATCGCATCCACCGACGCCCCACGCTGTTCTTGCAGCGCCACCGATGCGCCAGTCTTGGCGTCAAACACCACCACCTCCCCCGCCGCCGAACAGGCCGCCAGCCGAGCACCATCGGGCGACCAGGCGATCGCGGTCACATAGTCAGAGAGAAGCGTTTGCCAGCTTTGGTTTAGAAGGGGTTTGGGCATAGGAGGGGGTGCAAGGTTTACGGTGCAAGGTACACGGTTTGAGGGGGGATAGGGGGAATGTTTAGGGGGTTGGATAAGGAGGGTGGTATGGGCAGATTTCAGGATCTAAAGGTTTGGCAGCGGGGGAAGGATTTAGCGGTCTGGGTGTATCAAATCACTGGTCAGGGGGAGTTTTGCAGGGACTTTGGATTGCGAGACCAGATCCATCGAGCTGTAGTCAGTATCCCCAGCAATATTGCTGAGGGTGACGAACTTAATACCAATGCTCAAGCCATCAGGCACTTTTACATTGCCAAGGGTTCAACTGCAGAAGTACTGACCCAAGGAATGATTGCCCGAGAAATCGGCTATCTCAGCCCGGTTCAATATGAGCACATCGAACAAGAATGTACAGCCTTATCCGGTATGCTCAACCGCCTTATCCAAGCCCGTCAATCCAGCCTTACCCCCCAGCCCTCCAGCCCTAGCCCCCCTATAACCTTGAACCTTAAACCTTGAACCCAAACCCTATCCCACCAAACACCCCCTAAACCCTTCCTCCAAACCCATTTCTTCCAAGTTTCGCCCGATAAACACCAGCTCATTTTTGCGGGTTTCGTCGGGTCGCCAGGGGCGGTCTTGGCGGCCTTCAAACAGCATATGCACGCCCTGAAAGACAAAGCGGCAGTCTTCACCTGCGATGGTGAGAATGCCCTTCATACGGAAGATGTCGGGGCCGCGATCGCGCAGCAGCGCGCCCAGCCACTGGTTGAGTTTGTCGCCATCCACTTCGCCTGCTTCCACCAGGGCAATGGAGACCACGGTTTCGTCGTGTTCGTGGGCGAGCTCGTTGAGAAATTCGGGGTCAATTTTGAGGGCGTTGCCCAGATCAAAGGCGCTGACGCCGAGGATAGAATCCATGGCAATTTCGGCGTCGCGGGTGCGGTGGAGAGTGGCGATCGCATTCATCCCCCGAATCCGCTGCTCTAGGGCCACCAGCTCTTCCTCGGTGACCAGATCGACTTTATTCAGCAAGATCACGTCGGCAAAGGCGATTTGCTCCAGGGCTTCGTCGGCCTCCCAGTGCTGGGCAATGTGGGCCGCATCCACCACCGTCACCACCGCATCGAGGCTGGCCTGGGTCTGCACCTCGTCGTCGACAAAAAAGGTCTGAATCACCGGCGCGGGGTCAGCTAACCCCGTGGTCTCAATCACCAGGTGGTCAAACTTGTCGCGGCGCTTCATCAGGTTGCCGATGATGCGAATCAGGTCGCCGCGCACGGTACAGCAGATGCAGCCGTTGTTCATCTCAAAGATTTCTTCGTCGGCGTCGATCACCAGCTGGTTGTCGATGCCCACCTCGCCAAACTCGTTGACAATCACCGCCACCTTCTTGCCATGCTCGTAGGTGAGAATGCGATTGAGCAGGGTGGTCTTGCCCGCCCCTAGATAACCCGTCAGCACCGTAACCGGAACAGCGCGTTGCGCTTCAGCAGCAACCATGGCCATACCTTTACTAAAGAACGATAATCATTCTCAAATTATAGGTCGGGGGAGAGGGCACGGTTTAGGTGTAAGGCTCAGGGTTTGAAAAACAGCCCTACACCCTAGCCTCAAACCCTAATCCCCCCGTCCGTCTAGCAGTCTCTCATCTCAGGCGTTTGATTCAGAATCTGGCTCCGCACCGAGACAAAGTCGCGGTAGGCGTCAGACTCGACCACCTCAGGCCGAAACGCGGCTAACCGGTGGCAATTTTGGAACGCTAGTTTGACATCAAAGTGGCGCTCCACTGCGGCCCGAATGGCATCACCGCCCACCATGCGCAGCAACTGCCCCCGGGACTGCTCGTTGGGGGGTGCCACGGCGTGGTCGGCCCACTCAGCGTCGGTGTCATTTACAGCGTGTGCCAGGGTTTCTACAATGCCCCAGGCGTAGGGCAGCGACTGGCGAATACTTTCCACAAAGGCTGTCTCATCAATTTGATTGCGCTCAGCCTGCTGAATCAAGGATGCACCAACGATTAAGGACATAGAAGCCTCATCACTCAACTACCCTTGTACGATAGGACATTAATGCAACATTAATGATAATCATTATTGAATTTTAGTCGTTTTACGCAGCATGAGGGGTTCGGGACACGGTCCAGTGCTAGAGCAAATAGGGGCGGAAAAATGACATGAGAATTGCCAATACCGCTTCAGGGAATTCTTCGTGTAGTCCCAATGCACCCGATGTGGTGGTGGTCTGGACATCGGCCATCGCCTCCAGCATCCTCATCTCGGCCCCAGACTTGGGTGGGGTCTGCTGACCCAGGATCGCCAGCTTAGGCAAGGTTGCCGATTCAACCAGATCCAGCCAGTCGGTGCGCCGTTGTACCGGGTCTAGGCCGCCTGTGACAAAGGCGGCAGAGGCAAATCGGGCGCCGGGCACTTGGGTGGTGTGGTGTTTAGCCTGCATCAGCTCAGGGGTGATGAAAGCAGCGTCGCTGTAGACATGGCGGCCCATCATCCAGCGCAAAAAAGCCGGGTGGGCATTGAGGGCATACAGCCCCTGACCCAGCAGCGGCGACCACACCAGCCACCGCAGCAGGGTATAAATCCGCCGCCGTTCTCCCATGGCCGTGGGCAATGGCCCCCGCCAGGTGGGGGCCACCAGGGCGATCGCCTTCAAACCCGCCAATTCCCCTTGCGTCGACAACTCCAGGGCATACCCCGCGCTGTGGCCACAGGCCACGACCCCAGCCACCTCCGGCACCACATCCCGTACAAAATCGTTGAGCATGGCCTGGTAGATTGCCGGGCGACTGCAACCGGGCGGTCGGGCCGACTCCCCAAACCCCAGCCAGTCGAGGGTGATCACCCGGTAGTGCTGAGCCAGCTCCACCGCCAGCCCCTGCAACTCAGCCCGAGTCGAAATGCTGCTAAAGGCCGGCAACAGCAGCAGCGATTGGCCCTGGCCCTGCCCATCGTAGGCGATGGCCACCTCCCTACCCCGCCCCTGCCAAGGGTAATAACGAGTCTCTGGCACTACCTCAACCTGGTCTAATCCCCGAGCTTCAGTCACAGCGATTTCCCTCTTCTCAACTCACGATTGTGCTCAACCTGTACTGATAATGATTATCATTGTAGGCGGAATGGGAAGGGTATAAGGTCTACGGTGCAAGGTATACGGTCTACGGTTTTGCCGTACACCGCCCACCGCAAACCGTGAACCGCAAACCGTAAACCGTCCGCCGCAAACCGTAAACCGCAAACCGCCCCCATGCCCCCCTCCACCGACATCGCCATCATCGGCGCTGGCCCCCAGGCCCTTACCCTGGTTACCCATCTGCTCCAGAAAAAAGCCGCGATGCGCAACCGCTTTGTGGTGATTGACCCGGCGGGGGGATGGATGCACCAGTGGCACCACCAGTTTGGGGCATTGGAGATTCCTCACCTGCGATCGCCCGCCGTCCACCACCCCGACCCTCACCCCTCCGCTTTGCGCACCTTTGCTGAGGGGCGTCCCGATGAGCTGTTTCCCCCCTATGCTCTACCCAGCACTCCACTATTTCGAGACTTTTGCCAGTCGGTGATCCAGCGGTGGGATCTGGCGGATCGGGTGCTGGCGGGGACGGTGCAGCACCTGGAGCTGTGCCAAAAGATGGGCCGGCAGCGGTTTCGGCTCAGTTTAGCGGATGGTCGGCAGCTTTTGGCCCGGCGGGTGGTGCTGGCGATCGCCGGCGGCACCCCCCACTGGCCAGACTGGGCGCGGCAAATTTCTCAGACCTATCCTACGGCTCGCCTGCGCCACTCCCACCAGGTTGATCTGCGGGGCTTAGCACTCAACGGCGAGCGGATTTTGATTGTCGGCAGTGGCTTGACCAGCGGCCACCTGGCCCTGGGGGCGACAGCTCGCGGTGCCCAGGTGATCATGATGGCGCGGCGACAGTTTTACGCCAAGCTGTTCGATGCTGAGCCGGGCTGGCTCGGCCCCAAGTACCTGAAGGGTTTTCACGCCGAGCCGGGCTGGCCGCAGCGGTGGCAAATGATTCAGCAGGCCCGCAACGGCGGCTCGGTCACCCCAGCCATGCTGCTGCGCCTGCGACGGCTAGAGCGCCAGGGCCAGATCACTTTCTACGAACAGTGCGAAGTCCAGCGGGCCGAGTGGAAAGGTGAAGCCTGGCGGGTGCACTGTAGCGCCGGGGTCGAGCACGACTGCCTCACCCACCTACCCATAGATCGGATTTGGCTAGCCACGGGTAGCCAGCTCAATGTTGAGCACTGGCCCCTGCTGGCCGATGTGCGGGCGCATTATCCCATCGACATCGTCAACGGGCTGCCGGTGCTGGATGAGCATCTGCGCTGGCCGGGGTGCAACCTGTTTGTGATGGGCGGAGCGGCAGCGCTGCGATTGGGGCCGGTGGCTCGAAACCTGTTTGGCGGGCGGTTGGCGGGCGATCGTATTGTCCCCGCTTTGGTGAAGCCGAGCATTGGGCTGTCTAAAACCGCTGCTTCACTGACGGCATAGGCCAGGGAAATCTAGAGAGGACGAGAGATGGCCAGGGATTACAGTGCCCTCTCCAGACTGATTTCAGCGGTTTGGACAGGGTCGCCGGCCAGGTCTAGAATACGATGACTCAACCCTGGTTGTGCAGAGGCATCGCCAGCCCCGTCACCCCTCTGACACAGCCGCTCCAACAGCGGCTGATCGTGGCTGATGGCGATCACCCCCACCTGATTTTGGCGGGCAAACTCTAGAATCACCTGCCAGATCAGGGCCTGGGTGTTGGCGTCTAGCATGGCGGTCATTTCGTCGGCGATTAAATAGCGGGTCTGGCGGTTGAGCACTCGGGCGATCGCCACCCGCTGCAACTCGCCCCCGCTCAGCTCGTGGGGGTAGCGGGTCAGCCAGCCGGGGTGAATGCCCAGGGCATCGAGGTGGTGCAGCTGGGGCGGGTGCCCCTCGCGCAAAATGCGGTCGATGCGCCAGCGGGGGTTCACCGCCAGTTCTGGGTTCTGAAACACGAGCTGCACCGGGCAGTAGCCCTGGGTCGGCAACGGCTGCTCGTCCAGGGTGATCTGGCCGCGAGTGGGGGTCAAAAAGCCCGCCAGCAGTTTGCCCAGGGTGGTTTTGCCGTAGCCCGAGGGGGCCATTAGCCCCACCACCTGCCCCGGTACCACCGTCAGTGAGCGATCTTGCACCACCCAGGGCAGCCGTGCCCCATAGCGAAACCAAAGCCCATTACCCTTCAGCATGAATACACCTCACCCAACCTTGATGCACCCACCGTAGCTCAGGCCGCCCCACCTCGCACTCGGTCGTTGCTTTGGGACAACGATCAACAAACAGACACCCCCGAGGCAACTGCTCCGGACTCGGCTGGTTCCCCGGCACCGGCACAAACTCGTTCTGCGGCAGCGATCGCCACAGCGCCTGGGTGTAGGGATGGCGCAGGTTGCCGGTGGCAAAGTCTTGGGCCGCAGCAATCTCCACCGTGGTGCCCGCGTAGAACACCGCCACCCGGTCGGCGACTTGAAGCGCCGCCTCAATATCGTGGGTAATCAAAATCACCCCGCGACCGTCCTGGGCCAGCTCTCGCAGGTGGTTGAGCGTCTCGGTCACCACGTCGGGGTGCAGCCCTGGCGTGGGTTCATCGGCAATCACCAAGTCGGCCTGGGTCACCACCGCCGTAGACACCAGCACCCGCCGCGCCATCCCCCCCGACAGCTGAAACGGGTAACGCTGCCGGGTGGTCGCGGGCAACTCATAGCGGGCAAAAGTGCGATCAACCGCCCCCCGAGCCGCCCCCGGTGACAGCCCATTCAACCGCCCCACCCGCTGCACCTGCTGCCCCACCGTCATCAACGGGTCAAGGTAGCCCACCGACTGAGGCACCAGTGCGATCGCCCTGCCCCGCAGCGCCCGACACCGCTCTGGGGTCAGCGGTGCCCCCTGAAACTGCATCGTCCCGCTCAGGTGAGCGTTTTCCGGCAAAATCCCCAGCAAGGCATGGGCCAGCAGACTCTTCCCCGACCCGCTGGCCCCTACCACCGCCACCAGTTCCCCCGCCTGCACAGTCAAATCTAGGTCACTGATCACCGTCAGCTGCTTGCGATGCAGCCCCTGGTCGTACTGGGTAAAGGTGATGCTGAGGTTGGAAATCGAGAGCATGGAAGGGGATGGGGTTTGCGGTGTACGGTTTGCGGTTTGCGGTTTGCGGTTTGCGGTTTGCGGTTTGCGGTTTCGGCATCCCCTCCCGGGAGGGGCAGGGGTGGGTTGTTCGGGTTTGCGGTTTACGGATCGGGTGCACGGTATACGGTTGGCGGTTGGCGGTTCTGCCTTGCACCGTGAACCTTGCACCGTATACCGTCTCCCCCCTCACCCCTGACTGGTCTTCGGATCGAGCAACGTCCGCACATTTTCCCCCAGCCAGTCAAAGGCTTTGACCGAGAGCAGCAGCAGCAGCCCCGGCATCACCCCCAGCCACCAGTAGCCGGTGGAGAGGTGGCGCATCGACTCAGCCAGAATAATACCGATCGCAGGCAGGTGGGGTGACAGGCCAATGCCGATAAACGACAGCGCCGCCTCGTGCAAAATGGCGTGGGGGAACAGCAAAATCAGCCCCACCAGCAGCTGTGGAATTACGTGGGGCACCATGTGGTGGCGGGCAATCCACAGTGAAGACTGACCGAAGCGGCGGGACAGCTGCACATAGTCAGAGCTAGTCACCTGCAACACTTCGGCTCGAATCACCCGCGCCAGGCTCGTCCAGTGGGTCAGGGCTACGGCGATAATCACGCCCTGGGTACCGCCGCCGACCGCAAAGGCGATCAAAATCAGCAGCACCAGGTGGGGCAGGCTAAAGAAAACATCGACAATCCAGGTGATCACGGCATCGACCCAGCCGCCGAGGGTGCCTGCGGCCAGGCCCAGGCCGGTGCCGATCAGGCTACTGATGGCCGCCGCCAGCAGGCCCACCCGCAAACTCAGCGACATGCCGTGGAGCGAACGGCTGAGCATATCGCGCCCCAGCCAGTCGGTACCAAAGGGATGGGCCAAGGAGGGGGGCTGGTTGCGCTGAACCAGCACTGGGTTGAGGCCGCTGTCGCCAATCACCCAGGGGCTGAGGATAATCGCCAGCAGCAGCAGGGCGCAGAGGGCAATGCCCCAGAGGGTTTGCTGCCGCCGATTGCTGCGGCCCTGAACCGGGGCCGAAATCGGGGCTGGAACCGGAGTCGTGATCGTCATGACCGCCAGCCTCCCAGTCGAATGCGCGGATCAATCAGGGGGTAGGCCAGATCGGCCAGGGTATTGCCACTGTAGACAAACAGGGCGCTAAAAAACACAATCCCCACCAGCAGCGGCACATCGCTGCGCAGGGCCGCCTGCACCGTGGCCGCCCCCAGCCCTGGGTAGGCAAATACCTGCTCGACCAGCACTGAGCCGCCAAACAGCTCGCTCAGGGAGGCAAATTGCAGGGTCAGCGCCGGCAGAATAATGTTGCGCAGGCCGTGGTGGCGCACTACACCCCCCAGGCTCTCGCCCTGAGCGCGGGCAAACAGCACGTAGTCGCTGTGCAGCACATCAATCAGCTTTTGTCGGGTGTGCAGGGCAATGTTGGCAATGCCGATGACGCTGAGGGTAATGGCGGGCAGCAGCAGGTGGTGCAAGTGCTGCCAGAGGGTAATGTCTGCCGCCAGCACCCCAGGAGGGGCCGCGCAGCAGATCGGGGTCACCCGCAGGGACACAGAAAACGTAATCAGCAGCAGCAGCGCCACCCAAAAGGTGGGGGCCGAGGCCAGGGTGTAGGCATAGAGACGAATGATGCGATCGCACCAACTGCCCGCCAGCGCCCCGGCCAAAATGCCCAACCCCAGGCCCAGCAGCCCCGAGAGCAGCCAGGCGATCGCTAGCATCTGCAACGACGCCTGAAACCGTGTCGCAATCACGATGGCCACCGGCTGGTTAAACACCAGAGAGGTACCCCAGTTGCCCTGCATCAGCTGCCCCAGCCAGTCCCAAAACCGCACGATCATCGGTTGGTCTAGCCCCCAGCGCTCGGCAATTAGCTGCCGCTGCTCGGGGCTAACCTGCATCATGTCGGCCCCAATGTAGGCTTGCAGCGGGTCAATGGGAGACAGACTGAGCAGCACGAAGGTAAACACCGCCACCGCCAATAGCAGCAGCCCCAGGCGGAGTAGCTTTTGTAGCGCAAAAACCAGAATCGGTCTTAATCGCATGTCCAGGTCCACTCTGCAATGTTGGCGGTAATCGGCCAGCCGTGGCCGTGGGGTTCGACCTGGGGTTGGCCAATATCTAAACAGTCGCTGACGAAGTAGGTGTGATCGAGATTGACCAGCCAGGCCCAGGCGGCATCGCCCTGGGCGGTAAAGCCCGTCTCGCCATCCCACTGGGCTGCCTGCCAAAATGCGATCGCCTCCGCCTCCGACGGTGCCCCCATGGCCAGATCCAAAACCGTATCAATGGCTGAGTTGGCGTAGTACCCCGCGTTATAAAAATCCCCCTGGGCCGCCTGGCTGTGGTAGAGGTTGTACATTTCGGTCTGGTCGTGGCTGCCCCAGCCAAACAACACCACATTGCTGTGCATCGCCGGGGTAATTTCGCTCCAGCCCTTGCCCTCTACATTCGCCTGAATGCCAATGGGCTTGAGCATTTCTGCCGCCGCCAGGGCCAGGGCCTGCCGGGTGCTGTCAGCGGCGGGGTAGAGAATGGTGAACTCGGCCTTAAGCCCGTCTTTCTCTAGCACCCCATCGCCATTGCTGTCGGCCCAGCCCCCCGCCGCCAAAATTTCCTGAGCCTGTTCCGGGTCGGCATCCTCAATATTGGCCTCGGGTTCTTCCCAGGCCAGCCCGCTGACTGGTCCAAAAGCAGGCGATCCGTAGCCTTCCAAAACCCCATCCACCAGCGCCTGCCGGTCAATGGCAAAGTTTACCGCCTGCCGAATCGCCAGGTCGGCCGTGACGTCGTTACCAATCGGGTCACCGTTGGGGGTCGTGCGGCCGGTGGCCGGTTCGTAGGGAAACATCAGCCCCCGATTATCGACGCTGGCCACGTCGTATAGGGTCATACCCTCAATGCTCTGCACCGCCAACGACTGCGGCACGCCCGCCACCTGCGACTGCCCCGAACGCGCTGCTGCAAAGGCCCCATCTTCTTCTACAAACAAAAACACCAGCCGCCGAATGCCTGGCGCTGCCCCGTAGTAATTGGGGTTGGCCTCGACGATCAGCTGCTGCCCCTCATCCCACTGCACCAGCTGGTAGGGGCCAGACCCAATCGGGTTGCGGGCGTAGTCGGGGCCGTGGGCGTGCTCGGGCACAATGCCCAAGGTGATCAGCCGATTCACAAAGGTGCTCTGGGGCTGCTTGAGCCGCAGTTCGACGGTGGTGTCGTCGGTGGCAACGGCCTCGTCTAGCACGGTGACATCGGTCAGGCCACCGCTTTCGGCAGCTCTATTAAAGGTGTAGGCCACATCCGCGGCGGTCAGCGGTTCTCCGTCAGAAAACACCACGTCGTCGCGAATCGTCACCGTCCAGGTCAACCCATCCCCGCTGACGGTGTAGTCGGTGGCCAGGTCGTTGACGATGTTGAGGTTTTCGTCGCGCCGCAGCAGGGTGCTCTGAAATAGGGGCGACCCGTAGCGACCCCAGCCCAGGGTGGGGTCGTAGCCATCTTCGCTTTCGCCGCCAATGGTCAGCACAATCTGCTCGGCTGAGCCGGTCTGAGCGGGGCTCGCCCCAGAGCCATTGGCTGACTCGGTTTGGCCAGCGCCACATCCGACTAAAACCTGCCCTAAAAAGACGGCACCAAGCGATAGGGTAGAAAGCCTCAGTCTTCGATTCATCATTGCCCAAGATCCAGTGAGTAATCCTGATCCAAGTCCAGCGGTGAAGGTCTACCTGTTTGGGAGACTAACATTGAGCTGGACTGAGTATAAAAGCGCGTTTGCCGCACTTCAGACCCGGAGAGTACCACTACCGCTCGAACCAAAACAATCCGGGGGTGAGGGATAACTTGCCACCAAAGATGGTTGGCCGCGCCACCTCACAACATCTGAATACTCACCAGAGGTTAGGGAACCAGACGAGGCCGCTGGGGCCGGTTAATATTGGGCAACCAAGTGCTCGCCAAAGTCGCATTGGGGAACATCGCCGTTGCCCCTGCAGCGAGTCGCCTTATAGGTGAGTTAACCAGGTGACAATGCCCTGGCCGGTCAGCGCTTCAAAGGCTAGCGCTGAGACAAAACCAATCATGGCTAGACGCCCATTCAGTTTTTCGGCATAGATGTTGAAGCCAAACTGCTGGCTGTCGTCAACGTAGACCTTGGGCTCGATGGCGTAAACAGGTCTTATACCAAATCCGATTTGGTAAACCCCGATTCATAATCAGAAACCCCGTAGGGGCGTAGCATGCTACGCCCCTACAAATCGGGGGCGTTCATTCAGGATTGGGTATTACATTGCCTGAGGCACTCGGATTGGGCTGGATGACAGGGAGCGGTTGAATGCAGAACCACGAGAGTTGGCTAATTGAGTTAGGGCCTGATCACGTTATTTCAGTGGTGCTATGATGCCCACTGTCGGTTTCAGTGGGCATCAGCCACTGAAGGAAACGGGGAAAGAGTAGTGAAAATCTGCCGCTGTCCCGCAATCGAGAGGTGGCGCGCTATGGCCTTCGGTTTGTTTCTCTGATTGAGGCACCCGCTTACCTCAGGGACAAAGGGCTGCCGGGCGATCGCATTGATCGCCTGATGGCAGTGGTGCAGACCTACTCCCCCGACCGCGATCTGCTGCTGGTGCTCAGCAGCGGTGGGCACCCAGAGGTGAACTGGCTCCAGAACCTAGCGATCGCCCCGCCCGAATGCCATCGCCAGGTCTGCGATCACTGGGCAGAATTCAACCTGCGCCAAACCTCACCCACGCCGGGGATCTCCGGACAGTTCGGGGAGAGGTTGGCCTCTCTACCTCCAGAACAAGTCATCTTAGACACGCACCCTGAAAACAGCAAATGAACACCATGGTCAAGAAGTCAGATTTTGTTTTAGCGCCCTACATGCAGCGCAGTGACCTCCGCGCCACCTATCAAATTTTCAACACGGTACTTCCCTATATCGGGTTATGGGTTTTGGCCGTTAAAGCGGCCTCAATTTCGCTTTGGCTGCTGCCGCCCATCGTTGGGTTGATGGTGCTGTTTTTGTTGCGCTGCTTTTCGCTGATGCACGACTGCGGCCACTATTCTCTATTTCACTCTAAGCGGGCTAACCGAGTGGTGGGCTTTATTCTGGGAGTCATTAACGCCATCCCCCAATATGCCTGGTCGAGAGATCATGCCTACCACCACAAAACCAATGGCGATTGGCAGCGCTATCGCGGCATTGCTGACTTTCTCTCCACTGAAGAATTTGCTCAACTCAGTGCCTTTGACCAGAAGCTTTACGGCCTACTGCGACAGCCAATCATGACCCTGCCGGGGGGCTTTTTCTACCTCGTTATCCAGCCCAGGCTGACTTTGGTGTTAGGCATTCATGGGTTTATTGGGCATGGGTTGGCCTGCTTGCAGCGCAATGGTTTGAGCAATTTTAGGGCAATTGTTTCCTCCTACCGCTCTAAGCATTGGCAGACGAGCGGAGAATTTTGGGATGTGCTGCTGAACAATATTTTTGTGGTGGGCAGCTGGTGCCTGTTGAGCTACCTGATCGGCCCAGGCCTCTTCCTAGCTCTGTATGCTACTGTGCTGACCCTGGCTGGGGCCATTTTTATCTGCGTCTTTTTTGTGCAGCACAATTTTGAAGGCTCCTACGCCCACAAGACCGCCGATTGGGACTACCTGCGCGGGGCGATCGAAGGGAGCAGCTATCTCGATTTGCCTCCCCTGCTGCGGTGGTTTACTGCCGACATCAGCTACCACAACATTCACCACCTCTCCGAGAGAATTCCTAACTACAACCTGGCCGCCTGTCAACGGGCCAATCGTCATTTGCTCTCTGAGGTGACAGTCCTGCGGCTGGGCGATCTGCTCCACTGCTCAAAATTTATTCTGTGGGATGCTACCGCCAATCGGCTGGTGCCAATACCAACAAAACAGAAGGTATTGGTGACGTCTTAAAAGAATTTATTTTCCACACCTTTCCTGAGGTCATCAAACCAAAGTCCTCAGTGGCGCATTGTGCAGGAGCATTTGGCGCAGGGCCAGCCCGTGACAGAGCACTGCTACCCGCCAGCTCATTCACCCTCCTAACCCCCTATGACATTCCGCCTGAGCCTAGCCACTAGGCAGCGTCGTCGTCTCCCCATCGCCGAGCTGGGCCGCCGCCTGGAGGAGCGCATGAAACTGCCGCTGGGGCTGACCGCAATGGGTCTCGCCATCGGCGGTTGTCAGCCTACCCTGGCACCGCCGATGGCCCCTGCTCCGGTGGTGTCTACCCAGACCAACTGTGCTACGACCTACAACCCGACTCAGGATTATTTTCCTGACCAGGTAGAACTGGACTATGCCACGGGCTTTGCGGTGGAGTACCACCGTCATTACAAAGTAGTGACGGTGCATTCTCCTTGGAAGCATGCCGACACCGAGTTTAGGTACGTCTTAGTGCAGTGTGGCGCGCCCGTGCCCAAAGGCATTGAGCAGGCCCAGGTGATTGAGGTGCCGGTACAGCGGGTGGTGACCCTTTCGACCACGCACCTGCCCCATTTAGATGTGCTGGGCCAGGTAGAGGCGCTGGTGGGGGTAGACCAGTTTGCAACGGTGAACACGGCCAGCGTGCGCCAAAAAATTGATCAAGGCCACCTCCAGGAGTTTAGCTCCGGCAGCACGGTCGATCTGGAGCGTCTGCTAGAAGCGGAGCCCGACCTGGTGATGGCCTTTGCTACGGGCACCGAAACCGACAGTCACCGTCGCCTGATGCAGGCCGGAGTTCCGGTGGCGATCGTGGCGGAATACCTGGAGTCGTCGCCCCTGGGGCGGGCGGAATGGCTGAAGTTTACGGCCCTGTTCTTTAACCGGGAGGCCCAGGCCGAGCAGGTGTTTAGCACCATCGCCGAGGACTATAACGCCCTGGTGCAGAGCACCCAGGATCTGGAGCGACGACCCACGGTCTTTAGTGGCTTTAGCTACGACGGCACCTGGTACATGCCGGGGGGCCAGAGCTACGCCGCCCAGCTGCTCAGCGATGCGGGGGCCACCTACCTGTGGGCCGACATCGATCAGGCGGGGAGTTTGCCTTTAGATTTTGAGGCGGTCTATGACCGGGCCGCCCACGCCGACTTTTGGGTGAATGTCAGCCAAGACTGGTTTTCTCAGGGAGATGCGATCGCCGCTGACCCCCGCTATGGCCAGTTCCTCGCCCTGCAATCGGGCCAGGTATTTAACAACAATGCCCGCCTCAACCCCACCGGAGGCAACGACTACTGGGAGGCCGGCCTGATCAACCCCCACCTGGTACTGGCCGATCTGATTAAAATCTTTCACCCCGAGCTGCTGCCCGACCACGAGTTGGTCTACTACCAACCCCTGAAGCCCCAACCATGACTTTAACTCTGGCCCAAATCACCGACACCCACCTGCTGGCTGCCCCCACGGCGCGGCTGGTGCTGTTTAGCCACATTCACCTCGATTTTCAGCGGGTGTCCCCAGCGCTGAAGGCGCTGTAGCCCCATGCTTAAGCGCCTTTCTAATCGTCGGTGCAAGGGTGAGACCGCCCAGCTCGTACCCCAATTCAGCGCCTACGGCGGGTTAATCGGACTCGGCCTGCTGCTGCTGCTGGGGTTTTTGGCTAGCCTGGCCCTGGGCTCGGTCTCGATTCCGCTTTCTGAGGTGATCACCATTTTGCTGGGGGGAGTGCCCACCAAAGCTCCTTGGCAGGCGATCGTGCTCCAGTTTCGGCTGCCCAGGGCGATCACAGCCATGGCGGCCGGGTCGGCGCTGGCGATTAGCGGATTACAGCTGCAAGCCCTATTTCGCAACCCCCTAGCTGGCCCATCGATTTTGGGCATCAATGCCGGGGCCAGTTTGGGGGCGGCCCTAGTGGTACTCACTGGCAGCGGCGCGGCAGCGGGGTGGCTGGGCCCGTTTAGCCTGGTGGCCGCCGCCAGCCTGGGAGCAGCCACCACCATGGGTCTGGTGCTGCTGGTAGCCCAGCGGGTCAGGAGTTCCCTGGCGCTGCTGATTTTTGGGCTCATGCTGGGCTACACCACCACTGCTCTGGTGACGATTTTGCTGCACTTTAGTCAAGTTGATCAAACCCTGGCCTATCTCAGCTGGACCTTTGGCAGCTTTGCGGGCGTAACCTGGCAACAAATACCCGTGCTGCTGCCGATAATTTCTCTGGGGCTAGGGCTGTCTTACCTGGCCTGCAAACCGCTAAATCTATTGCTGCTGGGGGAAGAACAGGCTCTGAGCCTGGGACTGTCGATCAAGCTGACCCGGCTGTACCTGATTGTCAGCTCATCACTCTTAGCCGGTACCGTCACCGCCTTTTGCGGTCCGATCGCCTTTTTGGGCGTGGCCGTTCCCCACCTGGGGCGCAGTCTCTTTCGCACCCTAGACCACCGTCTTTTAGTGCCGGCCTCTATTTTGCTCGGTGCTCTACTGGCTCTAGTCGCTGACGGGGTGACCCAGCTCCCCGGTAGCCAAACCGTGCTGCCCCTCAATGCAGTGACGGCGTTAATTGGCGCACCGGTTCTCATCTGGCTGATGCTCAAACGTCAATCGCAGCATCTCCTGAGATAGGTAGCAGCACTCCTAAACGCCTTGGCCCACTCAAGATTGCCTCAGCTCGCGTTGCCCCCGGTAACGACTTGATTTTTTTGAGAATCTATGTCAATAATAAGGGCTCTAAACACGGAATCAAATGGCGCTCTGTCCGGTGAGAAGATCTGGGCTCTTGAATCTGGGCTCTTGAATATGAGAATCAAGTGAAACAGCCGTATTTGCTGTCAGCGGTTCATACAGGAGGCCTAACCTACGCCACGACCTAGCAAGATCCCGCTTGCTTTAACTATTCCTAATCGCTCCATTGCTGGATGAGTGCCAGCGGTGCTTTTAAGCTCCTAGGATTTCTGCCCCTAGATATGTTGACTGATTTAATTAACAATGAATCGCATGAAAAATCGGCTAAAAGTTTGGGTCGGAGTGGGTACCTATGCCCTAGTTAGCGCCGGAGGTGTAGTCATGCCAGAGGGGGTCGCGGGCAAGGCCATAGGTGAGGGCACTGGCACCGAGCCGGTTTTGATTGGTCAAGGGGCAGCGTGTCGGCCTCTCGCGGTGGATGGCGGTGGCGAGGGCGGTGAAGGCGGCGAGGGCAATGCGATTATGGCCCCTCGGCCCGCACCGACGGTGGTGCTAGCCCCAGGGCAGCAGTTCAGCGATCGCCAGATTGTCACTGACTTTGTCGATCGGCTGATTGTGCCGAACTATCAGCAGTTGACCCAGCATTCGGCAGAGCTATCTGACGCTATTGCTGCATTTGCGCAAGAGCCATCCGAGATGACCTTATCCAATGCGCGCCAGACTTGGCTGGCGACTCGTCACCCTTGGGAGCAGAGCGAAGCCTTTGCCTTTGGCCCGGCGGCTTCCCTGGGGCTTGATGCCGAGTTAGACGACTGGCCGCTGAATGAAACTGACGTGATCGCGGTGCTGGAGAGCGCCGATGCCTTAACCCCTGACTACGTGGCCAATCTGCAAACCAGCCAGAAGGGGTTTCACGCGATCGCCTTTCTGCTCTTTGGCACCGATGCCAACAAGCCCCTGGATGCCTTTACCGAGCGGGAGCTAGAGTACCTAGCCGCCATTGGCCCTGTGTTTGACGATACCGCCAATGCCCTACTGCTGAGCTGGACGGTAGGCATCGATGGGTTTCCGGCCTATCGGGACGAGTTTGTCAACGCAGGGGAGGGCAGCGGTGCCTACCTGACGGTGCAGGATGCTGGGGAAGAGATTGTGCAGGGCATTTTGGGGATTTTAGACGAGCTGGGCAACATCAAAATTGGCGAAGCCCTGGCCAGTCAAAACCCGTTTTTGCTAGAGAGCCGCTTTGCCCAGAGTTCCCTGCAAGACTTTGCAGACAATCTAGTCAGTGCCCAGAATGCCTACCTGGGCCACTATCCCCCCAGCAGCTCACGGGGCCGGGGGCTTCAAAGCTTTGTGGCGACCATAGACCCGGCCCTGGACGCCGAGATTCAGGCTCAGATGCAGGTAGCTCAGCAGGCGATCGCGGCCATTCCTGGCCCCATTGAGGTCACCCTGTGTGACCCCAGCGCCCAACCGCAGATCGAGGCGGCGATGGAGAGCGTGTTGGCGCTGTTCGACACCTTTGAGCAGCGCGTGCTGCCCCTGGTGCAGCAATGACCCTTTGGAGGCAACGGCTAGGTCGGTGGCAACACCAGAGCGCATTGGCGCTGCTGGCACTGGTGACCGGGGTGATGCTGGCGGGGCTGCTGCGATCGCCTGCCTATCCCCAAACCCCTAGACCCCAGGCGGGGGGCGATACCACCATCTACAGCCGCACCTCCCGCGCCTACGAGCAGCCTGCCCCCAACCTCGACGCCCACTGGGCCAAGCGCCACGCCGCGGGCGACCTGGCTTTTGAAGCCGCATTTGTCACCGCTCCTGCCCCGGTCAACCCCGGCCTTGGCCCCCTGTTTAACGGCACCGCCTGCGCCGGGTGCCACATCAAAAACGGTCGCGGCCTACCGACCAAGGGGCAGCGAGTGGTGCGGGTCAGTCTGCCTGCCCCTAGCCTTGGCCATGCGCCCACCCAAGCCTACGGCCATGAGGCCGAGCCACCAGGGGCCAATGCGCCCTCCGTGCCCGGCCTGGGTACCCAGGTGCAGGAGCAGGCCGTGTACGGCCACGCCCCCGAGGCGGCGGTACAGCTCACCTGGCATGAACAGCCCGGCACCTACGGCGATGGCAGGGTCTATACCCTGCGATCGCCCCAGATCCAGCTCCTCGCCGCCGATGGCACGCCTCTCCCCAACCACATCTTGATGTCCCACCGCATTCCCCAGCCGGTGTTTGGGTCGGGTCTGTTAGAGGCGGTGCCCGAGGCTGACATTTTACGGCGGGCCGATCCCGGCGATCGCGATGGCAACGGCGTTTCGGGACGGCCCAACCGGGTGTGGGATGTGGTGCAGCAGCGCCCCACCCTGGGCCGCTTTGGCTGGAAGGCCAACACCCCCAACCTATTGCAGCAGTCGGCCTCAGCCTACGCCAACGACATGGGCGTCACCAATCCCCTCTTCCCCGCCGCCGATGGCTCCCAGGATATTGACCAGGCCACCCTAAATGCGGCTACTGTCTACGTCCAGACCATCGCCGTACCCGCCCGCACATTGCTCGACGATCCCCAGGTGCAGCGAGGCGAACGCCTATTTGACAGTGCCCACTGCACCACCTGCCATGTATCCGAACTTCGCACTGGCCGCCACGAAATTCCAGCGCTGGCCAACCAAACCATTCACCCCTACACCGACCTGCTACTTCACGATCTGGGAGCAGGTCTGGCGGATGGGCGGCCCGACTTTGAGGCGTCGGGCCGTGAGTGGCGCACACCGCCCCTGTGGGGTCTGGGTCTGACCCAAACCGTGCTCCCGTTTTCGGGCTATCTGCACGATGGCCGTGCCCGCACCCTAGAGGAGGCCATTCTCTG
The DNA here is from genome assembly GCA_036782635.1 of Nodosilinea sp. CTOTU7353. Taxonomy (GTDB): domain Bacteria; phylum Cyanobacteriota; class Cyanobacteriia; order Phormidesmidales; family Phormidesmidaceae; genus Nodosilinea. Next base: position 15,887 of record DAIPYU010000015.1, on the reverse strand, counting down.
GCACGGCGGTGAAGCCGAACTGGCCCAGGCAACCTTTGCTGCCATGACCGCAGACGACCGGGCGGCACTAGTGAAGTTTTTGCGATCGCTCTGAGGGTGGATAGGGTTTGCGGTCTACGCTCTGCGGTTCAGGGTTCTGCCTTATACCGTGCACCTTACACCGTGTACCCTCTCTTCCCGCCCCCTTAGACCTCCACCCACTTCCGCAGCAGGTTGGCTCGGGTTTTAGCTAGCAGATCAAACTCGCGGGTTTTGCCATGGCGCTCAAAAAGCGCTTGGCACACCGTATCTAGGTCGAACAAGATTTCGCGCTCAGCTGGGTCGCGCACCAGGCTCTGCACCCAGCTGACGGCGGCTAAGCGCACACCATCAGTCACGGTCTCGACCCGGTGCAGGGTAGAAGATGGGTACACCACCATGGCTCCGGCATCGAGCTTGAAGACTTGCTCTCCCTGGGGGCTGTCGATCACCAGTTCGCCACCGTCGTAGGTGTCTGGATCGCTGAGAAAGATCGTCAGCGAAACGTCTGATCGCATCGACTGCCCCTGGGCTGTCATCAGGGCATTGTCGGTGTGGGTGCCGTAGGCCATGCCCGGCTCGTAGCGGCTGATCAGCAGCGGGTGAATCAGCCGGGGCCGCACCGCGATTTGAAACAGGGGGTGGTGCTGTAGCGCTGCCAAGATCAGCTGCCGCAGGGGCTCTAGCTCAGGCGCATCCTGGGGCAGCTGGCGATTGTGCTTCACCGTCTGGGCGTGCCAGCCAGCCGTAGTTTTACCGTCTACGAAAGCAGCTTGGGCCAGCTTGGCAGCAATGCCTTGCAGGTCATTAGGGGTTAGAACTTCGCCAATGCAAAGAATCATAGGGTTAGGGGAAGCTTGGAGGAAGATGGGGGAATATCAGGCTTTATTTTTGAGATTTCGAGACGGCCAGTGTTCAACCGCCCCCTCTGAGCCAGACACAGCTTTTAGATTTCGTTAAATTTGATTTCTAAAATAGAAGGCAACAGCCGATCAGTTGGCAGACGCTACAGTTTCAAACTACTTGAGAAGGGCAGACATGAATCCTTAAGCTGATCGGGGTTACCAATATCATCTTCGGGACGATGCTCTTTTCCCTCGAAGATTAGCAGACGATTCCGTAAGTGCCTGTGGGCCTTGTTCACAGGCTACTTCAAAGACGTTAACTATTGACACCCAGTCTCATTAGCTCTGCTAAAATTATTGAGGACAAGTCTCAAGTGATATTGCTATGGCCTTTGAACTTCAGCCCCTACCCTACGCCTTTGATGCCTTAGCCCCCTACATCGATGCCCAGACCATGGAAATCCACCACGGGTTTCACCATGGCGGCTACGTCGCCAAGCTCAACAGTGCTCTGGAGGGGCATCCCGACCTGCAAGCCAAATCTCTGGAACAACTTATTCGCGAGCTAGACACGCTGCCGGACTCGGTCAAGACCGCCATTCGCAACAACGGTGGCGGCCACTTCAACCACTCCATTTTTTGGACGCTGATGGGGCCGAATGCCGGGGGTGCACCCACAGGGGCGGTCGGCGGCTGCTGGGGCTGGCGCTGCTGGGGGTATTTGCCCTGGCGATGGTGACCGGGTGGGTGCGGCGATCGCGAGGCTAATCAACCTCTATGACAGTGTTGCGGTGCATTCGCGGCCCACAGATCTGCGCAAAGCCCCACAAAATCTGCCTTTGGGCCGCAATGCACCGCTTACGATACCGGGCTTCTCGCCTGACGCAAGCAGTGCGTTCCGGGAAGAACAAAGGGTTTTGCACCACCACTAGGTTGACCTGAGGCCGGGAACACACCCTACGCATAATCAGGCTTCGCTTCAACGGCGCAAAAATCAACCCTTTCAAACCACTTTGACAGGGCTAGTTGGCGACAGGGCGGGGGGAGAGGCTATGGGGTGCTTTCTGAGGACAGCGTTAGCACAAAGGCCAAGTTAGATGCGGCTTCCAGGGCATGGGGCGCATTGGCCGCCATAAAGATAAACACCCCTGGCTCTAGGGCAATGGGGTCGCCGGCTAGGGTGAGGGTGCCGTTCCCGGCAATTACCTGGACGGTGGCATTGCGGGTGGAACTGTGCTCCGAGATTTCGCTGCCCGCTGCCAGACAGAACAGGCTGTACTGGCAGGTGGCGTTTTTCCAAATGACTTTGTTCACAATGCCAGAGTCGGGGAAGTCGAGATGATCGTGGAGTTGGAGGGTGGGGGTGGTGGGGGTGATGAGCATGGGGAGGGGTGAAGGGGTGAAGGGGTGTGAGGGGTGTGAGGGTATTGGGTATCGGGTATCGGGTATTGGGTATCGGGTATCGGGTATCAGGTATCGGATATCGGGTTTCGGCATCCCCTCCTAGGAGGGGCAGGGGTGGGGTATCCGGGTATAGGGTGATGAGGATTAGGCTTCTTCCTGACACCTGACACCTGACACCTAACACCCTACTCCGGCTTTTGGACGCAGAGAATGATGTAGCCGAGGTGGTTGGCGTGGCGGCGGAAGACTTGGCGCATGGTGAAGATGCGATCGCGAATAACCGGGCGAGTCAGCATAGTCCAACCGATAGTGAGTAGGGTGGGTAGGCCCTCATCTTGGGCAATGCGTTGGGGGTTGAGCAGGGCCATGGGGCCGGTGGTGTGGTGCTGGACGGTGAGGTCAGCCTGGCGACAGGCGGCGATCCAGCCGTCGGTGGAGAGGGGTTGGGCGTTGACCCGAATGGCGGCGGCTAGATCCTTTTGGATGATCTCAGCGTCGGGGCCATCGGCTAGCAGTTCGTGGCTGAGGAAGCAGCCACCGGGCTTGAGGCGATCGCCAACACCAGCCAAAATTTTGGCTTTACCAGGGGCCGACTGCATGGTGAGAATCGCTTCGGCCAAAACGCAGTCGAAGGTCTCTGGAACCTGATCGAGGTGAAAAATATCGCCCTCTCGAATGGTGACCTGGTCGGTTAGCCCTGCTTTTTCGATATTGAGGCGGGCCTGGGCGACGCTGTCGGGGTTTTGCTCGATACCAACGACGCGTACGCCGTAGCGCTGGGCCAGGGCGATCGCGCTATGGCCAAAGCTGGCGGCCAGTTCCAGTACGGTTTCTCCCGGTTGCGGGTTGGCCCAGCCCAGCAGTTGCTCGGTAGCACTACGGCCACCGGGGCGCAAGACTTGTTTGCCAGCGGCGGCTAAGACCTGGTGGCCGGAGGCCGTCTTGAGATTGATCGAGCTCTGAACCATGGTCTCTACCTGAGTGCTATGGCCTAAGTTTGACAAAGATTCTCAATTAGTTCTATGAGATAGCTCATAGTGACGTAGAAATTAAGCTATGCCGATGTCGCGCCCTGTAGATGTTTCTGAGCTCCAGCACCTTGATCTCTTTGCAGACCTGTCGCCTGAGCTGCTGGAGCAGTTGGCCGCCGCCAGCCAACTGGTGGCCTACGACGCCGATACTGTGGTGTTTCAGGAAGGCGATGCGCTGCCCGCCTGCCTGCACGTGCTGGTGTCGGGCCAGTTGCGGGTGGCCAAGGTGGCAGCAACGGGCAAGGAAAGTATTCTGCGCTTGTTACCCCCTGGGGAAGTCTTTGCCGCCCCGGCGCTGTTTGGCAATGGTCGCGCCCCGGCCACAGTGGTGGCGGTCGCCCCGGCCACGGTGCTTACCCTGGGGCGACAGGCCCTCCTCCGGGGGTTTGCCCAAACCCCAGACCTGGCCGTGCATTTGCTGGTGGTGTTTAACCAGCGTCTGCAAGAGCTCCACAGCCGGGTTCACGGGCTGGTCTCTGAGCGGGCGATCGTGCGTCTGGTGCACTATCTAGAGCATGTGGCCGCTGAACAGGGCACAGTGGCTGTGGCCGAAGGCGAGGAACTCAGGGCTCGGCTCACCTACTACCAAATGGCTCGCACTATTGGCATCACTTACGAAGAGTGTGTGCGGCTCTTTAAGCAACTTCAGCCGGCGGCGAGCTATCGGCGAGGCGGCAGGATTACGGTGGCGGACTGGGAGCATTTGGGGGAGCTGGAGGGGTAGAAGGTGGGGAATGAGTAACGGGGTGTCGGGGATGGGGATAGGGGATAAAAGGGTTAGAAGTGGGGTGGCGACTAAAGAGAATTGATCGCATTAGTGGCGAAATTATAGTATAGTATCCATATCTATTGACTTTATTTCTCAATAAGGGTGAGTGCTTGAGCGGGGGTTGCTCTGGGTTCCAGGAGGTTTCTGGGTGCAGGGCGATCGCCTGGGTGCTGTCTTCGAGGGGTGTTCAAAATCCGCAAGGGCCACCTGCCAAGTCAACTCATGGGAATTCCTCCCTGTAGGTAGTCGCCTGTGGGGCTTGGGGGTTGTGGTGCGGATGGTAGCAAGATGTCTGCGCTCTGTTGCGGGTTTTCCTCGGGGCAATTCTTCTGCCAACGGCTCAGCGTTACCGTTCACTACTGCTTAAATTTTTACGCAAGGACAAAGACACATCATGGCAAACATTGGACTCTTCTAAGGCTCAACCACCGGAAAAACCGCTGACGCGGCGGAGCGCATTCAGGCGGCCCTGGGTGGCGACTCGGTAGTGGATTTGGTTGACATTGCCGATCAAGAGGTCACCGACCTGGCCGAGTATAACTATTTTAGAAGTTACGCATTGACAGAATAGCCTAATCACGTGGGGCTAAAGTGGCCCCTATCTACCGTCCCGTTTAGCTATGCGCGAGCTATCGAAACCGTCTACAGCCCAGTATGATCAAACCCTTTACACCTTAGTTTTGCTGGCGGAGCCTAAATACATGAGTTGTGTCCGGCTGACAGAAATCTTGTCAGAGGTGAGCCACGATAGCGTGAATCGATTTCTATTACGGGAACGTTACACACCTGAAGACCTGTTTACGGAGGTCCAGCCACAGTTAGAGGCCCTACACTCGGTCACTCGTGACACGTTTAAGCGGATTCATGATGACCACTGGAAAATAGAGTGTTTTCACAGAGTCATCAAGCAAGTATGCAACATTGAACGATTCTACGTTCGCGATAAAGAAGCGATTCGAAATCACTTCTTCTGTGCACTTAGTGCATTTTGTAAGCTGCAAACGATTTGTATTCAAAGGGTTACCAACAATTGCTATGAGCTATCGCGACAACTCTTCGTGCCGACCATGCGCCAGTTTATCTTAGAGAACCTAACCGAAGCCACATTTTTCGACACATAGTTTTACCTGTTTGTCAATGCGTAACTCCTACATTATTGTCATCGCGGCTGCTTCAGAATGTCTTGAACGACACCACTCGGCTTCAAGCCAGAAATCATATTTTTCCCTTTTTAGGCATTAACTATAACGGTTCCCATTCGTATAAGTTACATGCCAGATCCTCAAGCCTATGAGTCGTAAGGCATCTCTCAGCCGAGGTGTGCCTCATGCGTTCAGGAACCGCTATATTTGAATTACCAAAGAACGGTAGTGAGCCACTTGTTAATTAGTTATGCGTAATTAAACGGAAGGTGTTTTGGGGGGTGGAGGGAGCGCCCCCTTGTCTGGGGCGAAGCATCCCCCCTTCTACAACTAATTAGGCCAATTAATATTTTTTAGTCAATTTAAACTTCCTACAGGGTTGCCCGTCGCTTTCACGCGAGCAGTTGCCAGATTTAACTGGCAACCGCCAGATCGCGCAGCAAACGGCGATCAGGTTGAATGAGCCGACCTGATTTAACGACCCAGGCAGGATGAAACTTTTGCGGGGCCACTAGCTGTTCGCCTTTGGCATCTCGGCAAACCCAGGGAGATGCGCTGATTTCTAAAACGGTAATATCGGCTGGCGTGCCCACTTTGAGAGTGCCGAGCATGTTTTCAGCCTGCAAGACGGTTGCCGGGTGCAGGGTAACCGCCGCGATCGCATCAGTTAAATCCATCCCCAGGGTCACCAGCTTCGACAGGGCCCCACAAAGACTGTAATTTAGGGTGGAGTCGTTATGGGGTTGGTTAAAGTCGCCATGCACATCACTGCTGATGGTGTAAGGAAATAAGCCGCATTGCACCATACGGCGAGCAATTTCAAAGCTAAAGTTAATGCCGTGACCGAGGTCAAGCCGAACCCCGTCCTGAATGGCTTTAGTCAGGGCTGGCGAGGGGGCCAGGCGATCACCCATCAGGCCATCGGGGCGACAGCTATAACAGTGCGCTAGCAGATCCCCAGGTCTTAAATAGGGCAGCACGTAATCGATCACCTGGTCAGGCTGGGGCCGATTTTCCTCAACGACGGCAAACAGCTCTCCGGTATGAACGTAGAGCGGCAGTTGAGCGGCATCAGCTGCTTGCCTGGCCAGTTGAAGAACTTGCGTGCCCCACCGCGATAACGCGCCGGATTCGCCATGAACTTTAAAGCCTCGCACCACATCGCCATGCACCTGAGCGAGTTCTAACAGGGCTTGGAGGTCTACCATGTCAGGACTGTGGAGAACTGGCGCGCCCATGCCGCCCTTCAGCGCTCCGGCCAGGTTGACGGAAGGGAAACAGCGCACATCCGTGTGGGCTTGGCTGACGATGTTGGCCTTGAACCCGAGAAACGTGAGCGGCCCACAACTCCCCTGATCGACGATAGTCGTTACCCCGGCATTGATCCCCACATCATCGGCCCACAACCCGAAGTCGGTGACCCACTCATAGACATGGACGTGAAGATCAATAAAGCCTGGGCAGACCAGTTGACCGTTGACCGCCTGGGTGGTTTTGGCCCTATGGAAGGGAAGTTGGGCGGCGACGGCGGCGATATGGCCATCCCGAATGGCCACGTCATAATGGCCATCTAAAGCTTGGCTCGGGTCGATGACCCGTCCACCGGTGAGCACTAAGTCGTAGTATTCCAAAGTCATGGTTCTAGTTTGGAAGTATTACGTGCGACGGGGATACCCATCTAAACATCCATCAAGCGATACCCAAGGCCGTGAACCGTTTCGACAAAATTACGAGGGGCTCCCACTTTTCGTAATTTTTGCCGGAGGGACTTGAGGTGAGCCTTGACGGTTTCTTCCCCAGGGGGATCATCCATTGGCCAAATCGACTCCAGAATAAAATAGCGGTTCAACACTCGCCGCCCGTGTCGCATGAGCAGATCAAGAATGGCAAACTCTTTGGGGGTCAGCCGCAGCGGGTTGCCTTGGAACGTGGCTTCATAGGTATGGGGATTAAGCCGCAAAGCGCCCCAACTTAAAGTGGTCGTGGCGCTGGTCTGCCCTCGTCTCAGCAACGCCCGAATTTGGGCGGTGAGTTCTGCCAGATCGAAGGGCTTCACCATGTAAGCGTCTGCCCCAGCATCTAAACCGGCAATTTTGTCCTGACGAGTATCGCGAGCGGTCAGCATCAGTACTGGAGAATCAATGCTGTGCGATCGCATGCGTCGGCACAATGTCAGCCCATCAACACGCGGCAGAGTGACATCCATCAACAGCAGGTCATAGGGCAGCAGTGCCATTTGCTGCCAAGCGGTTTCGCCATCACTCGCTACGTCCACTGTAAACCGCATCGCTTCTAAGGCTTCTGAAAGTGATGCAGAGAGATGGCGATCATCTTCTACCAAAAGGATGCGCATGACCAAGTTACTCTCCCGACTTCAGAAAGACCTAAGGAATTTTTTAGACTGTCTCTTTTTTAGACTGTCTTAAGGGTTCCAGGTATCATGCGCTGATTGAGCAGGGCTTGGTGTGTATCAAGTTACACAACCTGGAATGTGACCTAATTAATGCAACCAAGCTCCAGCGGCCAAAACATCAATCAATCCGGGGTAGGGTGACGGTAACAGTGGTGCCCTGGTGTTCTTGACTATGAATTGTCAGGTGGCCCTGGTGTAGCTCTACGCAGGTTTTCACCACCGCTAACCCCAGCCCGGTACCGGGAATGTCGCCCACATTGTCCCCTCGGTAAAAGGCTTCACAGATGTGAGTCTGGGCCACAGCGGGAATGCCTAGTCCCTGATCCTGTACCTGAAGGTCTAGGGTGGTCGAGGTCTGGGTGAGTCGCAAACAGATGGCGCTGTGGGTCGAGGAGTATTTAATCGCGTTAGAGAGCAGGTTAAGCAAGATAGATCGCACCAGTTTAGGGTCTACATAGGCCTGGGGACTGGTCAGCTGGGCTTCTGCTGTAATCGTTTGGCCGAGGCGTAGCTCTGGTTGCAGGTCGTCGACAATTTGTTGACTGAGATGGATAATATTGACGATCTCTGGGGCCAGATCTAGGTGGTTGGCTTCGGCTCGGGAGAGGGTCAAAATATCGCTGAGCAGCTGGGTCGTGCGTTTGGTGATTGTTTGAATGCGCTCAATGGTTTTAGCCCGTTGCACCTCGGACCAAGTCTGGTGGTTGGCCGCTAGGGACTGGGCCGACACCAGAATAATGCTCAGGGGGGTGCGCATTTCGTGGGAGGCCATGGAGAAGAAGCGCAGTTTTAGATCGCTAATTTCGCGGGTGCGCTCTACTTCCGCCTGCGATCGCGACAGCACCAGCAGCAAACTCCCGGTCAGCAACAACCCCAGCACTAGGGTAGCGGTGGCCCCCCAGGGAAAGCTGGCCAGCCCCCCGGGGGTCGGGGCAAATTCAATCGCCCATTCTCGCTGGGCAAAGGTCAGGGTTTGGCGACAGGCGGCCAGGGTGGGGCACAGGCGACTGCGGGCCATAGACCCTAGGGGGGCTGGATGGGCCGGAATACTTACCTGCTGAGAAGCGGTGGCATACTGACCCAGGAATTGCTGACCCGGTGACCCGGTCAGATCATAGAGCCGGAAGTCCATGGTGTAGCTCAAGTCTCGCAGGGCTTCTTCTACCACATCGGCCACCCGAAAAACCCCCAGGACGTAGCCCAGGGGAGCCTCTGGAGAGGATTCCGCCCCCGGGGGCGGGGTCACCTCGACCCCAATGGGCAGAAACACTAGAAAGCTGTATTGATCGGCGGCGGTTTCTTGCACCAGCCGAATGCGCCCGGTCGCCGCCAGTTGCCCCGTATCGCGGGCCTGGTACAGGGCGGCGCGGCGAATCGAGTCCGAGGCCAGGTCATAGCCCAGGGCGACTTCGTTCCCTTCCCAGGGTTCCACATAGGTGACGGGGACATATTCATGACGCTCCTCGGCGGGGCCGAGTTGCCCGTCTGGCTGACGTTCTGTGATGGTGACAACCCCTAACCCTAACTGACGTAGTTGCTGTTCATATCGGGGGCGATCGCCACGATCAATCCGAGGGGCCCATTCCAGGGCCTGGATGCCGGGGTAAAACACCAGTGCCCGCTGCACAAACCGGCCAAACATCACCTCAGTAACTTGGTTGTCAGCCACCCGATATAAATCTTGAATGCTCAGCAATACATCGGTATAGCGACTCAGATTGCGCTGTAGGGCGGTCGTCAGGTTATTGGTTTGCTGCTGAAACTGAGTACGGCGACTGAGTTGTTCCCAGCGATTTACCCACAGGGCCATCGTCATCGACAGGGCAATACCGCACCCTAGGGTAAGCCCCATGGTGAGGTATCGAGATAAGGTAGATCCACCCCTATCTTCCCGAATTCTTCCCGAACTTTTCCTCAAATTTTCCCCATTCATTCCCTATGGTTGAGAGGCAATTTTTTTAGAGGTTTCTAAGGGTATCAAGGCTAAATTTAGCGGCGCAACCGCAAATAGAGTGAGCCGAGCTTTAGCACACAACTCTGTGAATTAAAACGTATCACATTTTACCGTTTTCTGGCAATTTGATTAGTAACTTGATTGGCAATTTGATCGACGTTATAGCTGTTGACTGGGTGGTTGTTCCATGAAAGTAAGACGACGTGAGATGCTGCGCCTAGGGGGCGGTGCTATGGCTGGCATGGCCCTGTCTACCATGCTCAAAGGCTGTGGCAACGGCCAGCCTGAGGCGACTGAAGAGGCTGAGGCTGGTAATGGCGGCAGCAATGGCAGCACCTTGACCATGGTGCAGGGCTCAGGGTTTCCAAATAGCTTAGATATTCACCGGGTGGGCACCAATCGTCCCGCCTATGGGGTATCTTGGGCTCTGTATGATCGGCTCATGACCTTTGGCTCTACCACCCTAGAAGACGGCACCGAAGCCTACGATTTCACCACCCTAGAGCCGGAGTTGGCCGAGGGTTGGGAAATGGCAGATGACGAGATGTCTGTGACCTTTTTTCTCCGCCAAGATGCCACCTTTCACGATGGCGCTCCCGTCACAGCAGCCGATGTGAAATGGTCTTTTGACCGAGCTGTTTTAATCGGCGGATTTCCCACCTTTCAAATGAAGGCTGGGGCATTAGAAGATCCTGACCAGTTTGAAGTAGTGGATGATCATACCTTTCGGGTGAAGTTTATCCGCCCCGACAAACTCACCATGATGGATCTGGCGGTGCCCGTGCCGGTGATTATCAACTCAGAACTGGTTAAGCCCCACATCACCGAGGAAGATCCCTGGGGTACTGAGTGGGTCAACAACAATGATGCCGGGGGCGGGGCTTACCAGCTGGGCGACTATCGCCCTAACGAGCGGATCACCCTGGAGCGGTTTGACAATTGGAAGTCGGGCTCCCTGCCCGCTATGGAAAATGTGATTCTGCTGAATGTGCCCGAGGCCAGCAACCGCCGCGCCCTGTTAGAACGGGGGGACATTGACATTAACTTCGACCTGACGGAGCGGGACACCCAGGAGTTGGGCGATATGGATCGCTTCCAGATTGTGTCTGCCCCAATTGAAAACTGTACGTACTCATTGGACATGCACGCCCGCCCCGAGTTGAACGGGGAGACCAATCCCCTGGCCGATGCCCGGGTGCGACAGGCGATCGCCTACAGTATGCCCTACGACGACATCATGGCCACGGCCTTTTATAGCCAGGCTGTGCCCTTGTTTGGGGCCGACAGCATCGAGCCCTCTACCCCAGACTGGCCGCAGCCTCACCCCTACACCAAGGACCTGAACCAAGCCCGGGAACTGCTGGCAGAAGCCGGTTACCCCGATGGCTTTGACACCACGATTGCCTTTGACCTGGGCAACCAGGCCTGGGCCGAACCGATGGTGGTGCTGATGCAGGAATCCTTGGCTGAAGTGGGCATCAACGCCACCATTGAACGGGTGCCCAGTGCCAACTTCCGGTCGGTGCTGGTGGAGAAGAGTCGCCCGATCATCGTCAATCCCTTTGGCGGCTGGCTCAACTATCCTGACTATTTCTTCTTCTATGCCTACCACGGCCAAGACGCCACCTTTAACGGTGGCTCCTACGCCGACCCAGAGATGGATGCGCTGATTGACAACGCCCTGGCCACGGCCCCCGGCGAGGGCAACTATGAGGAGTATGTCAAAGGCTTTATTCAGATGGCCTGGGAGGAAATGCCCCGGGTGCCGATTGTGCAGCCGGTGCTGTCGGCGGCAATGCAGCCCAATGTGAATGGCTACCGCTATTGGTTCCACCGTCAGGTGGACTTCCGCACCATTGAAAAAACCTAGGGCAGGAGAGAGATCATGGCTCGGGCAACCACGGCACAGCTGATTGGCCAGCGGATACTGGGGTCGATTCCCAGTGTGATTGGGGTCGTAATCGTCACCTTTATTCTCACTCGGGCCCTACCCGGTGACCCCGCCGCCTTTTTGGCTGGGCCAGCGGCTACCCCGGCCGCGATCGCAGAAATTCGCACCAGCTTAGGGCTTGATCGCACCCTGCTAGAGCAGTTCTTCCTCTACGTGGGGGCACTATTTCGAGGGAACTTGGGTCTGTCATATACCACCGGGCAAACGGTGGTATATGACCTGGTGACCCGCCTGCCCGCTTCCCTAGAGCTGACCGGGGTCGCTCTCATCTTTGCGATCGCCCTGGCTCTGCCCCTGGGCATCTTGGCCGCCGTCCGGCCCAACTCCTGGATGGATCACGGGGTGCGGGTATTGGCCACAGCGGGGGTATCTATGCCCACCTTTTTTACCGGCCTGTTTTTGATCTATACATTTTACTACCTGCTGGGCTGGGTGCCCGCCCCCACCGGTCGCATCGATCTGTTGTTTAGCTCACCCCCCAGGGTGAGCGGCTTTTTCTTAATCGACAGTCTGCTAGCCGGAGATATGCGAGTGTTTTGGGCCGCCGCCCGCCAGCTCTTTTTGCCTGCCGTCACCCTCGGCCTATTTGCCCTAGCTCCCTTGGCTCGGGTAACCCGAGCCGCCATGCTGGCGATCTTGTCCAGCGATTTCATCCGCACCGCCCGAGCCAGCGGCCTGCCCCCCCGACAAATTCTGTTTGGCTACGCCTTCCGCAATGCCCTGCTACCGGTGGTCACCACCCTAGGGGTAGTGTTCTCCTTTCTGCTAGGGGCCAACATCCTAGTAGAAAAAGTGTTCGCCTGGCCCGGCATTGGCTCCTATGCCGTGGAGGCCCTAGTGGCCTCTGACTACGCCCCGATCCAGGGGTTTATTTTGACCATGGCGTTGCTGTATGTGCTGCTAAACCTAGTGATTGACCTGCTCTACGTCGTCATCGACCCCCGAGCCGGCGTTGACAGCTAACCCCCCCCTCTCACTCCCCACCCCACCACCCCGGTATCCCACCACCCCACCCCACCCCCATGACCGCCACCCTCCGCCACACCCGCTATGTCATCAGTGACAACTGGGTCACCTTTGGGGCCTTTATCCTATTCCTAGGGTTTGTGCTGCTGGCCATCTTTGGCGATGCGATCGCACCCTACAACCCCATCGCCACCAACTCGGCGATCGCCTTTCGCCCCCCCAGCTGGAACCACTGGTTTGGCACTGACCAGCTAGGGCGAGATATCTTGAGCCGGGTGATTGTCTCTACCCGCCTAGATCTGGGGATTGCGGTGCTGGCGGTGGCCATGTCTTTCGTGGTGGGTAGCGCCATGGGCACCTGCGCTGGCTACTTCGGAGGCTGGCCCGACCGGATTATTTCTCGCCTAGTCGATACCCTGATGGCGTTTCCCCTCTTTGTGCTGGCCATGGGCATGGTAGCGGCCCTGGGCAACACCATCGAAAACATCATCTACGCTACCGCCATCATCAACCTGCCCCTCTATACTCGGGTGGTGCGATCAGAGATACTGGTGCAGCGTCAGGCTGGGTTTGTGGAAGCCGCTCGCCTGGTGGGCAACGGCGACTGGCGGATCATGGCCCGCCACCTGTTTCCTAACGTGCTGCCTGTGATGATGGTGCATGTGTCATTGAACATGGGCTGGGCCATCCTCAATGCCGCCGGTCTGTCGTTCATTGGCTTAGGAGTCCAGCCCCCTACCCCCGAATGGGGAATTATGGTCGCTGAAGGCGCTAACTACATCATCTCTGGCCGGTGGTGGCTAGCCCTCTTTCCCGGTGCCGTGCTAATGCTAGCCGTGTTTTGCTTTAACCTCCTAGGCGACGGCCTGAGGGATTTGATTGATCCTCGGATGAGGACGTAGGGGGAGTGGGGAGTGGGTATTGGGTACTGGGTATACGGTCCAGGGTTTAAGGTTCACGGTTCAGGGTCCGGAAACCTTGCACCTGACACCTTGCACCTGACACCTGACACCTGACACCTGACACCTGACACCTGACACCTGACACCTGATACCTGACACCTGACACCTGACACCTCC
>DAIPYU010000015.1:0-2215 GCA_036782635.1 Nodosilinea sp. CTOTU7353 | reverse complement strand
ACCTGACACCTGACACCTGACACCTGATACCTGACACCTGACACCTGACACCTCCCTACCTTTCCCCATCTCCATGACCATCACCGCTCCCCCTACCACGGCTCTGCTTTCGGTTGATAACCTGTCTGTGGACTTTCGCACCCGGGCCGGGCTGGTCAAGGCCCTGGAGGGGGTGAGCTTTGCCCTGCGCCCTGGGGAGACCTTGGGAATTGTCGGGGAAAGTGGATCGGGTAAGTCGGTGACGGCGTTTACGCTGATGGGGGTGCTCGACCGGGCCGGGCAGGTGACCCAGGGAGAAGCCTGGTTTCAGATAGACGATCAGGCTGTGAACCTGCTGCAAGGGTCGGAGAAGACGCTGCGATCGCTGCGGGGCAGAGAGCTATCGATGATTTTTCAGAACTCTCGCACGGCCCTAAATCCGATTCGGCGGGTGGGGAAACAGGTGACCGACGTACTGCGCTGCCACAGTGACTTGCCCCCAGATCAACTGCGGCCCCAGGCGATTGAGTTGCTCAATCAGGTGCGTATCCCCGACCCAGAAAAGCGCTACAACGCCTACCCCTACGAATTGTCTGGGGGCTTGTGCCAGCGAATTATGATTGCCCTGGCCCTGGCTTGCTCCCCCCGGCTGCTGATTGCCGACGAACCTACCACTGGTTTAGACGTCACCACCCAGGCCACAGTGATGAATTTAATTAAAGACTTGGCTGACCAGCGCCAGATGGCCACCCTGCTGATTACCCACGACCTGGCCCTGGCCTCAGAATACTGCGATCACATTGTGGTGATGCACGCCGGTCATGTGGTGGAAGCAGCCCCGGTGCATAGCCTTTTCGTGGCCCCGCGCCACCCCTACACCGCCAAGCTAATCGCCGCTACCCCCGAACCCCACAAGACCTTCGCCGACCTGGTGCCCATCCCCGGCAACCTGCCCGACCTCAAAGCCCCCGACCTCCCCCCTTGCCGCTTTAGCCGCCGCTGCGATTACTTTGAACCCGGCCACTGCGACCAAGGTCCACTGCCCCGGATCGCAATCTCCCCCGACCACCATGTAGCCTGCTGGAAACCGCTTTAAGGAAAAAAAAGAACGAAAAGCCTGAAAACCCAAAACCCAAAACCCAAACTCTCCCCACCCCTCAAACCATGCCGACCCTCGCACCCCCCACCCCCCTCCTACACATCCGCGATCTGTGTAAGCGCTTCCCTGTGAACAAAGGCGCTCAACTACACGCCGTCGACCATGTCTCCTTCGACATCTATGCCGGAGAAAGCGTCGGCCTGGTGGGGGAATCGGGCTGCGGCAAGTCCACCCTGATTCGGTTGATCACCCGGCTGCTGGATGTTACCGCTGGGGAAATTCGGTTTGACAATGTCATCCTCAGCACCGTGGCGGTGAAACAGTTTCCCCAGAGTGTGCATCGCCGCCAGATTCAGCTGGTGTTTCAAGATCCGACCGACAGCCTCAACCCTCGCTACACCGCCTATGACACCATTACCGAACCCCTAAGGCGACTCGCTGGTGTGCGCGATCGCAGTCAACTCCAGCCGCGAGCCCTAGAACTGGCGGATCTAGTGGGCCTAGATGCTGAACTGCTGGGCCGCTTTCCCCACCAGCTGTCGGGGGGGCAAAAGGCGCGCGTGGGTATCGCCCGAGCGATCGCCCTCAACCCCAAACTGCTGGTGCTAGATGAGCCCACCTCGGCCCTAGATGTATCGGTGCAGGCGATCATTTTGCACCTACTGGCCGACCTGAAACAGCGGCTGGGCATGAGTTATTTATTTGTCTCCCACGATCTAAATGTCGTGCGGCTGCTGTGCGATCGCGTGTTAGTCATGTACCTGGGCCAAATCGTTGAATCTGGCCCCGTAGAACAGGTGTTTAACCATCCTCGCCATCCTTACACCCAGGCTCTGATTTCCGCCATTCCCAGCTTCGAGGCCAAGCCTCACCCCATCCCCCTCACCGGAGAACCCCGCAGCCCCATCAACCCCGACCCCCAGGTTTGTCGTCTCTATGGCCGCTGTTCCTATGGCCAAGAGCTATGCCAGCAGCACATGCCAGTCCTTAGGGAATATGAAGCCGGGCAATGGGCTGCCTGCCATTTCCCCCTAGATCATCCTGCCCCTGTCCCGGTGAGCAGATGAACTATTTCCTGGTATACGGTCGTTTCAGCAATCTGACCCCAAATTGGGAGTTGCAATCAAGGTTGCGTAA
>DAIPYU010000014.1:42011-51600 GCA_036782635.1 Nodosilinea sp. CTOTU7353 | reverse complement strand
CCACAGGTTGGCGCTTTCGCGCCGCTGTAGAGTTGTAGTCATGATGTATTAGTCCAGATGTTGTACTAAATATGATGCCGAGATTTACTTCAGCTATCGTTACAATAGCACATATACCTAAATTAAAGTCTAGGGAAAATAATCTCCTAGGGTCAATCTGGAGGGTGTAGCCTTATGTCTTACTTATATAAGGTTGCATTCCCGTACAGTTGGTGGTGGAATAGGAGTCTGATTTAACCCGTGAAGTCATGGGGTAGATGCGGGGGCGTGGCGGAATGGTAGACGCTACGGACTTAGAAAACTGAGCCTCAGCGGAGAAACCTGCTGAGTGGAAGCTCTCAAACTCAGGGAAACCTACCTCTAGATCATTAGTTTGACTAGACATGGCAATCCTGAGCCAAGCCGGCATAGTATATGCCGGAAGGTGCAGAGGCCCGACGGGAGCTACCCTAACGTGCAGTCGAGGGTAAAGGGAGGGTCCAATCTTCAAAACCCGGTCTCAAGCATTGCTTGACCTGGGCAGCAGCGAAAGCTGCGGGAAGATGAAAATCCGTTGACCCTAAACGGTCGTGAGGGTTCGAGCCCCTCCGCCCCCATACCAGTGATCAACGCAATTGTTCGTAACGTAATCGTTTATGTAGTTGTCTTAAGTGGCGTTCAATTAAATCAGTGGCGTTCAATTAAATCCATGGGCGTCTAGGGCTTGATATAGCTAGGGCCGACTGAGTCTGCTGCATTGTGCCGTAAAAACGGTAGAATTTTGCCTAGTTTCCTGTAGAACTATTTCCTGTAGTGCCTTAGTTCAGGGGCAGCTTCGCCAGCCACATTCACCAAGGTTGATTCATTGCTGCTAAGCCGAGGCTTTTAGCCAAGGTTGTTTCTTGTAGCCTGTGGGCACGGAGTCTACTTCTGAGTGATCAGCACAATGGCCTATGTAGATAGAGATAAGCCTGAGTTGTGTTACTTTACACAGGTGATTAGCTAAAACTACTGAGGGTATGTTGCCTGTCTTTACAGCTGCTTTCTTTGGGAGTTTCGGTTTGCCGCCGAACCTGTCTAGATAGAGCAGTGAATTATCCATTGGGGCTGCCGGGGTTGAATTAGCTCGTTCATGGCTCTTTACGGTTCGCACTAAATTTAAGGCCTGTCATTCAACAGGGGCATCACCATACTGTTATTGCAGTTGGTGTCGCGGCTGGTTTCGCAACTGGGTGCAGACGTGATTGAACCAGAGGTGGCAGTTGTCAGCTTGCCGCTGGCCGTCGAGAGTAGAGTGGGAAAGGTTAGCTAATTCCCGGGTTAGTTGAGTCAGTGAGTTAGTCCAGAACTGCTTTGGCTATGTCTGAAGTAAAGTGCGGGCCAAATGTCTCAGGAAACTGTGTCTAGAACCCCTTTTATGGAGTCGAATGAGTTTAGGTATCGGCCTGGGTTAAGTCTGGCCCAGGCTCAGCAGGTGCTTTACGATTTTCTGCTGGAAATCGTAAAATTTTGGCATCCTCAGGATGTTCTGGAGGAGTTTCGTCATCTTTTTATTCATCATACTGATTCGGTGAGTTCCCAGACACTGCCTGCACTTCACGTCATTCTGTTTGCCAATGATGAGCAGGAATTTCGCAATACCATTAAGCGATGCTGCTATATCTTGGTCAATAACTGGGAGGTAGCCCGGCAGTTTGAGATGATTCAGGCTCTCGTGGACCTGTTCTCAGATTCCTTAATCCAGCGGCGTACGCTGTCACCAACGCTCAAACGCTTGCGTCAATGGCTAATCAGGTTTACCCAGAGTAGTGACTTTGAAGAACTGCGGCTGTTTGCGGCTCGCTACAACGAAGAGCGCACTATCAACCGCCCCGATGAATGGGCAAATCGCTATACGTCTTACCTGCTAGTACCGCAGTACGTTAACGAGGGTAACCCGGTTGAGCAGCGTCAGGCGGCCCGAGCTCTTTCTCGGCGGCTAAAGGAAAAATTTAAGTTTGATCTGGCCATGTATACGGCCCACGGTCATGTGGGCCAGTTTAACGAGCGGGCGGTGAAAAACCCTACGGTTCTGGGAGATAGCACGCTGAGACTAGTCAAAGCAATTGTGGCAAAGCGAGGGGAGTTTAGCTACAAAAACTTGGCTCGGCTATTTTTAGAGCAAACTAAAGAGAGTACCTATGGTGAATTTAAAGAAAGTTTGCCTCGCTACCTGCTTTACACCGTTACCGGCAACCCAATATCTCAGCAAATCCAGGAGCACTTGGATGAACGTCTGACCGAGGTTTATGCTGAAGCTGAACTTGAGCCACTGAACTCATCGCTGGTGCTGCGCACTAGCAACCGGGTGATTGACTATTTGATGACTGAAGACAAAGAGCAGCCCTCCGCAATGTTTTCGCTGGTGCTGTCCCAGGGAAATGCACTCACGCTGGCGATTGTTTTGCTCAAGCTAATCTTGATATCGCGTCAGTCGCTTCCCTATCTGGAGGCCAGAGTTGCTAGTTTAATTCGTTACTACGAGCAGTTTCCCCGCAGCGAGTGTCAGTGGGTGATTAACTTTCTGGAGGTGTTTCAGATCACCTTTACTATCTACGGCGACAACATCGAGTACAACCTGGTTAAGGTAGACGCGAGTGCTGACTCTCTGTCAGATATGTTCTTGTCTGATCGACAGAACTCGGAGGCGTTTCGGATTTTTTCCCAAACCCTCAACCACTCGCACCCTCACCATTTGGCGGATGAGAATGGGCCAGAAAACCCCGCGGCACTCCCTCCTGATGTCTGGCCGGATCCAGATCGCTAGGTTATGGCTGATGGTGGCTGCTGACCGTACCAGATGCTCAGGGCTGTTTGGTGGACCACTTGCCAGGGTATTTGATATTGGCGGGCGATCGCAGCGCAGTCTTCGTACTCGGGGTGAACGTTGAGAACGGCTTGAGTGACGGGGTGATAGGCCAGCTTCAGGTTGACCGGGCCGTAGGGGGTCTCCAGGGTCTGCATGCGGCGCGGCAGTACCCAACGCTGCTGAGTCTGGCGGCGAATGCCGAGGGTGGGGGTTTCGGCAAACAGAATATCGGCGCAGGCAGGCTCATCGGCGGGGCGACAGAGGACGGTGATCAGCAGCCCAGGGCGCGACTTTTTCATAGCGATGGGTTGGGTAAAGACCTCTAGGGCACCGGCTGCGTAGAGGCGTTCGTAGAGGTAGCCCACGGCCTGGGGCACCATGTCATCGACCTGGGTCTCAAGCAGGGCAACGGTTTCAAGGTCGTAGGGAGTTCCTAGGTTGGGCAGTTCTTCTGCCTTTTTGCCTAGCGCTTGGCCTAGTGACTGGCCTGGTGATTGGCCTGGAGCAGACATGGCTTGCCCCACCCACAGGCGCAGAATGTTGGCCACGGGTAGGTCTTTGCCCCCGGCCCCCAGCCCGGTGCGGTGTAGCGACATGGCGGGAGGGTCGCCAAAATGGTCGGCCAGGGCCGTTGCGATCGCCGCCCCTGTCGGAGTCACTAGCTCACCCTCGAGACCATTGCTATAGAGCGGCACCTGGCGGTGCTCCATCAGCTTTAACACCGCCGGAGCCGGTACCGGCAGCCAGCCGTGGGCTGCTCGCACCCGCCCGCGTCCGGTAGGCAGGGGCGAACACACTAGGGTATCGATATCTAAGTAGTCGAGGCCGAGGCAGGTGCCGACAATATCGACAATGGCATCGGTGGCCCCCACCTCGTGGAAGTGCACCTGCTCCACCGCAATACCGTGGACCGCCGCTTCGGCCTCGGCCAGGCGACGAAACACAGCTAGGCTCCACTGACAGGCGCGATCAGGTAGGTTTGCCTGAGTGATCAGGCGTTCGATCTCAGGCAGGTTGCGCGTGGCGGTTTCCTGGGGATGGCTGTGGTCAGGGTTAGGCTCGTGTCCGTGGCCTGGGAAAGTGTGGGCATGGCCGTGGCTGGGGGCAATCGCTGGGGGAATGGCCTTGGCCCCAAGTTCTGCCGATGATGGGGTGAGGTTGACCTGGGCATAGAGGGCGCGCAATCCCTGGCGGTGAAGCGGCGTTACAGAAAGGGTAAATTCCTCATCGAGCCCCAGGCTGGTCAGCTTTGTCTGGATATAGTCGAGGGGCACCCCGGCATCGACCAGGGCGGCCAGGCACATATCGCCGGCGATGCCGGTGGGGCAATCGAGATAAGCTAGGGTTTTCAACAGAGCAACGGAATCGGGGACAGGGGCAATGGCGACGATCTATAAGCTACATTCTGAGAACCCCCAGGGGCGCAAGGTAGAAGCCATTGCGGCGGCGCTGCGCCAGGGGGCAGTGGCGCTTTACCCCACCGACACAGTCTACGCCATCGGTTGTGACCTCAACCACAAGGGGGCGGTACAGCAGGTGCGCCAGCTCAAGCAGTTGGCCAACGACAAGCCGCTGACGTTTTTGTGTGCCTCTCTCTCTAATATTGCCGACTACGCCGTTGTTAGCGACGGAGCCTATCGCTTGATTCGGCGGCTGATTCCGGGGCCGTTTACGTTTTTGCTGCCGGCGACTCGGCAGGTGCCGCGTCTGGTGATGAGCCCCAAGCGTCGCACCACCGGCATTCGGGTGCCCAACCACGCCACCTGTTTGGCCCTGGTGGATACGCTCAACAATCCGGTGGTTTCGACCTCAGCGCTGACTCTGCTGCCCGATGTGGGGCCTGGCGAAGCCGTAGACAAAATGGTGATGTTTGACACCCTCGAAAAGCTAGTGGACATCATTGTTGACGATGACCAGCCCCTGGGCTACGAGGTCTCAACCATTCTCGATATGGAGGGCGAAGCCCCTCTGGTGGTGCGTAAAGGGCTGGGCTGGGAGACGGCTACAGACTGGGGTGCTCAACTGGCTTAAAAAGCTTTGGGGCGGGCAGCCGGGCAACTGGCACTCCCTAGGCCAGGGCATTGAGGCCGGGGAGTCATACGCGCCGATTGCTGCCCTAGGCTGGGGATGCCAGGGTCGTTAGACCGATAGATCTGGGCTATAGCGAGGGGCTATTTCATTGCAGCATCAGGGTTTTAGAGCTTTTAATCGTTGGCTAGGAGCGCACTCTATTTCTCTGCTGGCACTTTAGCTACGCCATTGACGAAGGTATCCGGACAGGCAAGACAGCTTTTATGGCTGGCACATAGGCCCAGAAATCGCCCTGACCCAATCGGGATTACCCAATAGACCGGCGATTTTAGAATGACCGGCCGACCGGCTCGGTTGATGATTCGCGATCTCGGTGTCGTTGTTAGGATTGGGTAACTATGAAGACCGCATCTACCTGCTTTGCTATGCCCCCATCGTCCCCTGGGTTTACACCACAGCCGCCAGATTCTGGCCCAGAATTGAGCGGCGGCGCTGCTACCGTTGCAGCCCTTGTGCAAGAGCGATTCATGGCCCATCTCCAGCGGCGACTCGCTGGTCTAGACGGCGTGATGCAGCGGCTGACGGCAGAGATTGACCGCATCTGCGCCATGAGCGATCGCATCCAGGCCTCGGGTGAGGTGGGCCACTGGCAAAGGTCTCTGGTGAGTCACCGGGTAGGCAAATGCCTGGCCTACTACGACATGGGGTCTACCCGAGGCCGGGTTGAGCTGCACAGCAGCCTCAGCGCCATCGTCTACCGCCACGTGGCCCCCCGGGGCAGCAATCTGGGTTTTCAGGGCCGCTACGCGCTGCTCGAAGACTTCATGCAAAACTTTTACATCGAGGTGATCAACGCCTTTCGCCGGGAGCACGAGCTGTCCGAAGACTACACCCCCCGCACCCGGCTAGAGCTAGCCGAGTATATGGCCTTTAGCGAACAGTACGCCAAACGCCGCATTTCGCTGCGGGGGAGCCAGAGCCAGCAGCTGATTGTGCTGCGCGCCCAGGCCTTTAGCCGCCGCCAGCCCGCCGAAACCTCGGTGGATATGACCCTGGTCAGCGAGGGGGCTAAAACCGAAGCCGCCGAAGCTCACTCCCGCAGCTCGGTGGTGCAGCAGGTGCGCGAAAAAATGATGGCCGATGCCGATGACCCCGGCGATGGGGTGATGCGCGATCGCGTCATCAACACCCTGGTGGAATACCTCAAAGCTCAAAACCAGCCCGACTGCGTTGACTACCTGGCGCTCAAGCTGCAAGACTGCTCAGCGGCAGAAATTGACGATATTCTAGGCCTGTCGGCTCGGGAGCGCGACTACCTCCAGCAGCGCTTTAAGTACCACGTCGAGAAATTTTCCCAGCAGCAGGAGTGGGAGCTGGTGCATCAGTGGCTCGGGGCCAACCTAGAGGCTTGTCTGGGCATGACCCCTACCGAATGGGCTGATTTCTTGATCACCCTACCCACCGATCAGCGCCGGTTTCTCACCCTAAAACAAACCCAGCCCGCCATCAGCGACGAGGCCATTGCTCAAACCTTGGGCTGGACGCCCAAAAAGGTGCAGCGCAGCTGGACCAAGGTGCTCAAGCAGGCCTGGGCCTATCGCAATCAGGCCCGAGGGTCTGAAGCCAGCTGAGCGGCGGCCCGCTAAACCGCTACCGCCTCTTCGCCGGTGCCCGGTGGCTCAAACTTGTAGCCCACCCCCCGTACCGTTTGGATCAGCGCTGGCTGGGTGGTGTCTTTCTCAATTTTTTTGCGAATTTGGCCCACGTGCACATCGACCACTCGCTGGTCGCCCACGTAGTCGTAGTCCCACACCTTTTGAATCAGCTCAGCCCGCCGCCACACTCGACCGGGATGGCTGGCCAAGAAATGCAGCAGGTCAAACTCTAGGGCCGTCAGAGGCACCATTTCTTCGTTGAGCATCACCTCCCGGCGCACTGGGTCAATAGCCAGGCTGTTAAACGTGAGGCACTGCTGTTCGGCGGCGGTCACCGGGCGCTGGCGCTTGAGAATGGCCCCCACCCGCACCTCTAGCTCGCCTAGACTAAAGGGCTTGGTCAGGTAGTCGTCGGCTCCTTCGTTAAAGCCGCGAATTTTATCGGACTCGTCGGTGCGGCTGGTGAGCATCAGCACAAACACGCCGGTGCGTGACTGCATCTCTTTGCACAGATCGTAGCCGTTGGTGTCGGGCAGATTAAGGTCAAGAATGACAAGATCAGGGGTAAATTGCTCAAAAACCGTTAGGGCTTTTTTGCCGTCCTCGGCCGACTCCATTTCATAGTCCTGCTTGGCCAGGAACCGATGGATCAGGTTGCGAATTGCAGGGTCGTCATCGACGACGAGGATCTTGGCTTCCGCCATAGTCTTACCTATCTATAAAGTTGACTGGTCTGGATCGGATTTAGGAACCCCCAGAAGCGCTACAGAAGCGCTAACAAAGGCGCTAAACGCAACAGCGTGACTTTAGGCCCACCTAAGTGCTTTTCAAGCACTTTTTACAGCATCAGTAAATAAAACCACAAATAATTTCCTAGCTTACTCGAGAACTTTATGAAGTTACCACCCCTGGCAGCGCTGGACACGGCTAATTTCCGCTGGCATCCGTAGAGCTACGGGGGCAATGATCCGAAGGTTTAACGCCGGGGCGATCGCGGCTTTGGGGCCATTAACCCCAGCAGTGGCCCCAAAATCAGGCCAAACACAAACCCCCCGGAGTGCGCCCAGTAGGCCACGCCGCTCGACCCCAGGTTGACATCGGTGCTGAGGCTGGCCAGGCTAAACAGCGCCTGCTGCACAAACCAAAACCCCAAAAAGAAAATCGCCGGAATGCGAATGGTGGTAAAGAAAATAATCAGCGGTATCAGGGTGACAATGGTGGCCCTGGGAAACCGCAAAATGTAGGCCCCCATCACCCCGGCGATCGCCCCGCTGGCCCCGATGGTCG
Source organism: Nodosilinea sp. CTOTU7353 (assembly GCA_036782635.1). Lineage (GTDB taxonomy): Bacteria > Cyanobacteriota > Cyanobacteriia > Phormidesmidales > Phormidesmidaceae > Nodosilinea. The sequence goes on along the minus strand of DAIPYU010000014.1, from coordinate 43,800 downwards.
GGATCGTAGAATAGGGGTCAAATACCCACTGGGTGAGGCCCGCCAGCACCCCACAGCCCAGGTAAAAAATCAAAAACTTGACGTGGCCTAGCTGGTCTTCGATATTGTTGCCAAACACCCACAGGTAGAGCAGGTTGCCTCCCACGTGAAAAAAGCCGCCGTGGAGAAACTGCGACGACACCAGGGTAATCCACTCGTAGGCCGGGGCCTCTAACGCCCCCTCAAAGCTTTCGGTGAGCTGAGCGGGCACCAGCGCCCAGTCGTCAAAAAAGCTGTCTAACCCCTCCCGCGACAGGTTGAGCTGAAACACAAATACGGCAATATTTAGCCCAATTAGCCCGTAGATCACCAAAGGGGTAATGGTGGTGGGGTTGTCGTCACGGAGGGGAACCACGGCCTATACCTAATGCGTGACCCCATTGTAGAGACGCCCAGCCCCTAAAGGCCTAGGGCTAAGGCAGGATTTCGAGACTTCCGGCGTCGCTATCTAGCCGGGCGATCGCACCCACGGGCAGAGCCGCATTTTCACCGTCGTGGCCAAAGGGTAAACTCGACACCACGGGCAGACCCAGATCGCCGAGGCGATCGCGCAGCACCTCCGCCACCGTGAAGCTGGGTGTCCTCTCCGCCGGTTCACATCGGCTAAATCGCCCCAGGGCAATACCCTTGATGCCCGTCAGTTTACCCGCCATGCGCCAGTGAGTCAGCAGGCGATCAATCCGGTAGGGGGCCTCGGTGACATCTTCAAAGGCCAGAATGGCTCCGGTTAGGTCAGGTTCATGGACAGTGCCCAGCAGGTGGGTGGCCACGGTCAGGTTGGCGGGCCACAGCCGCCCGGTGACTACCCCGCCGCCCCAACCGTCACCGTGCAGCGACAGCAGCCGGTGGCCCGTCACTAGATCCCTCAGCCGCTGCTGCGACCAGTCCGGTTCCGCCGCCAGGGTCGTGAGCAGCGGCCCGTGAATGCCCACAATGCCCTGCTGGCCCAGGCTCCACAGCAGGCTGGTGATATCTGAGAACCCAATCAGCCACTTGGGCACCATGGCCTGGGGCCAGTGCCACCCCTCCAGCAGGCGAGTGCCGCCGTAGCCGCCCCGGGCGCAGAGAATGCCCTGGTAGGTAGGGTCAGCCAGGGCGTGGCCCAGCTGCTGACGGCGATCGCCGTCGGCCCCGGCCAGATAGCCCCACCGGTCGCTAACCCCAGGGCCAACATCCACCCCAAAGCCCCAGCTGCGCCATACCTCTAGCCCCTGGTTGAAGCTGTCTAGCTCCCGTAGGGCACCGCTGGGGGCTATCACCCGCAGGCGATCACCGCACCGCAGCGGTGGCGGATAGCGAAACGCTCCCCTGTTTCCGGCTTGCCCGATGCGGTACCGACTCAATCCCTTAGCTCCTAGGTAAACTCGCTATAATGCTTAATAAAGCGTTACAAATAAAACCTATGTCTAAAACCCAGCCCCAAGCTCAACCTCAGTCGCCCCCCAAAGAATGGGGCTTTACCCCCGCTGCCGAAAGCCTCAACGGACGGCTGGCCATGCTGGGCTTTCTCTTTGCCGTGGTGATTGAGATGCTGAGCGGCGAAGGCGTGCTGCATTTCTTGAATCTGGTTTAGGACGATTGCTGGAAAAGTAGGGTTCTGAGCGGTGAAGGGGACTGCATTCTTTAAGTCTGGTTTGGGGCGACTTGTGGAAAATAGTTTGGCTGGTGGGCATTGCCCACCCTACAGCAGCTCTAGTCTCCCACCTACCCATCCACCCACCTACCCATCCACCCGCCTACCCATCCACCC
>DAIPYU010000014.1:31766-41911 GCA_036782635.1 Nodosilinea sp. CTOTU7353 | reverse complement strand
CCTACCCATCCACCCGCCTACCCATCCACCCCCTCACTCCAAAACACTTGCCAAAAGCGCCTTCTGAGCATGCATCCGGTTCTCTGCCTGATCCCACACCCGCGAGGCTGAGCCTTCGATGGTGTCGTGGGTAATTTCTTCCCCTCGGTGGGCGGGCAGGCAGTGGAGCACAATCGCATCGGCACTCGCCTGGGCCAGTAGCGCATCGTTGACCTGGTAGGGCTGAAAGATGGGTAGGCGCTGATCGGCCTCTGACTCTTGGCCCATGCTGGCCCACACGTCGGTGTAGAGCACCTGGGCGCCTTTGACCGCCGCCTCTGGGTCGGTGGTGATCAAGACCTTGCCTTGGCCCTGCATGAGATTTTCGGCCTGGGCGACAATCGCCGGGTCCGGGGCATAGCCTTTGGGGCCAGCGATGTGCACGTTCATGCCCACCAGAGCGCAGCCGATCAGCAGGGAATGGGCGACGTTGTTGCCGTCCCCCAGGTAGGTGAGGGTGAGCCCCTCTAGGGTCTTAAATTCTTCTTGAATGGTGAGCAGATCGGCCAAGATCTGGCAAGGATGTTCTAGGTCAGTGAGGGCGTTGATGACGGGGATCGAGGCGTAGTCGGCAAATTCTTGGATCTCAGTCTGGTCAAAGGTGCGAATGGCCACCACATTGAGGTAGCGATCGAGGACCCGAGCCGTGTCGCTGGTGGGTTCGCCTCGGCTGACCTGGGTCACCCCCGAGTGTAGATCTAGCACCTGGCCGCCCAGCTGATACATGGCTACCGAAAAGCTGACGCGGGTGCGGGTCGAGGCTTTGCGAAACAGCAGCCCCAGCACCTTTTGAGGAAACTGAGGGTTTTGCTTGCCCGCCTTAAGCTCGGCGGCAAAGGCAAGCAGATCGGCTAGCTCGTTGGTGTTTAGGTCGCTTAGGCTCAGCAGGTCGCGCCCGCTCAGGGGTGGCATGGACATGGGCAAGCTTCAGTAAAAATAAGACCTTAGCAGATTATGGGGAAGGCTCTGGCGGGTCTGTATCGCCAGGGGCAAAACTCGCGATTTGCCCCTGGCGATACAGACAGGGTTGCTGCTGTCGGCTTAGGCGTGTCGCCGCCCGAAGTCTGCACTATGATTGGGGCATTGCATCTGCCGTGGCGGTTTCGACCTCTGGGTTTGACCTTTAGATTAGACCTTCAAATCTAGGAGGCTGAGCCACCCTTCACCTGCTGTCTTGTTACCTCTATACATTTTATGATTAGCGCGGTTGTTCCTCCCCAGGCGTTGCCCCAGCCGATACCCCAGCCCCCGACGGTGCGCGAGCGGGCTGCGGCAGGATACTTCCGCGACATTGCCCTATGGCTCAACCAGCCCCTGGCCCCCCACGGCATTTTTGTGCAGGTGCAGGCTGAGCGCCCCGGCTGTTTGCGGCTGGTGGTGGAGTTTCAGCGGCCGCCGATTAAAGACCACCTGCTGCGGCTGTTGTGCCACCGGATCTGGCTGCTGAACTCAGACCTGATTGAGGGTATTTGCGTGGTGGCGCGACCCCTGGGCCACCGGCGGGTGCTGTGGGAACAGCGGATTAAGATTGTCACCCCGGCGCTCAAGCAGCGTAAGCAGAGCAAGCCGCTGCTGTCTCAGCGGAACCACGCTTCGCCGATGCCGCCTAAAATTCATTCGGCCCGTCCGGCCCGCCCGGCTCGCGCAGCCAAGGGGCTGTCGCGCCAGCGCTTGCAGACCCTGAGAACCTTTGTGCTGTCGGGGTCGGCGGTGGCGGCCTTTGTGATGGGCTGTTTGCTAGAGGTGATGACCTCGGGGCCGTCGCCGGCCCTGCCTCAGTTCTCGGCCCAGTCTGAGGGGCGATCGCAGCCCCCCACCGTTCCCCCTACCGTCTCTAGAACCAGCCCTCCTGAAACAACGCCCTCCTTTAATGTGGGGTCTAGTGAGGCAAGGTCTAGTGACGCGGTACCAGCGATCGCTCGCAATGCTCCGGCACCGGCCGTAACCATTGCCAATCGGCCTACAGTGGTCGATACGGCCCTAGAACCCGTGGGCGTGATTACCCACCAAAAACCAACCGCTGTGCCCTCTGACGATGTCACCCTGCTGTTTGGCGGCGATATTTCCCTCGATGACATCACCCCAGAGGCCCTAGAGGCATCGGGCGGTTTCTTCGCGAACGTGGCCGATTACGGCCAGGCCGACCTGGCCCTGGTCAACCTGGCCACCCCCCTCGCCAATGCGGCCACCAATCTGCAAGAAGAGTTTCGTCAGCAAACCCGCACCGACGCCGTTGAGCTGCTGGTCAACAGCGGCGTAGACATCGTCAACCTCACCCACAGCCGCCTGATGGACTATGGGGCAGCGGGGCTAGGCGAAACCCTGACCACCCTCGACAGCAAAGGGCTCTACCGCATCGGCGCCGGGCGCAACGCTATGGAAGCCCGGCGGCCCGAGATTCTAGACGTCAAAGGCAAGCGCATCGCCTACCTGAGCTACGCCATGGGGGGCAACAATGCCGCCCACGACGTCTCTATTCTTAGCGAACGGGCCGGAGCCAACAACAAGGCCGTCGCCAAAGAAGTCGAAAACTTTAAAGCCGCCACCGCCTTCAAAGATCGAGCCGGGTTTAACGCCCAGGACATGCCCGAGATCGTGGCCGACATTCAGGCCCTGCGCAGCGAAGTCGACTGGATTGTGGTCAACTTTCGCTGGGTTGATCACCTGAGCGAAAGCCCCAACTTTATGCAGACCAACCTGGCCCGCCTGGCCATTGACCAGGGGGCCGACGTGGTGGTGGGCTATCACCCCACGGTGATTCAGGGGGGCGAGATCTACAAGGGGCGACCCATAGCCTACTCCCTGGGCGACTTTGTCTTTCGCCCTGACGAACCGGTCGAAAACCAAGACTCGGCGGTGCTGAAGGTGTCGCTCAAAGACGACCAGATGCAGGTGGAGCTGGTGCCGGTGCGGGTGAGCGACTCGCTCCCCAAAACCCTGACGGGTTCCTCTAGTCAGCAGGTGCTACAGCGCATTGAGCAGGCCTCATCGCAGTTTGACAAGCCGCTCAAGTCGCCGATAGTGCTCGACCTGAAGACCCCTGAGATCCCCCTGGAAACCGTCGGAGACCCCAGCAGCCCCTTTGTCTCGCCCGATGCCGAAGACACGCTGCCGGTGGACCTGACACCCCAGCCAGAAATCCTGCTCGAGGGGCTAAGCGAGCCTGGTGACTCGGCAGAGGAGCCGGTCGAAGCCGCGCCCCCAACGGTGGATACCGATCCCTCAGCCCTGCCAGAGCTAGAAATTGAGTTTGATGATGACCTGCAACAGTGGGGCCCCAAGGTTTCACCTGAGCAGCGCGACTTTGAACCCGTGCCGCCCCAGCGCTCTGGCGGTGACGGTGGTGGCGATTCGCAACGCAATCTGACCGAACACCCCGCTGCCGATGCCCCTGAGTCTCGGCCCCAGCCCCACCTGTGGGGTGAAGAACCCTTGGCCAAGCTGGTACCCCTGGAAAAACCTGCGGCGGATGGCCTCACCTCTGGCTTCGAACAAGCCGCCAGTCTAGAGCTTGAATCTGGTCTCGAACTGGAAACCAGTCTGGACAATATGGGCTGGGCCGACACTGTCCCCGAAAGCCCGATACCCATAGTCCCTGAGCAAGCTCCTTAGGTAAGGCGCAAAAAGTAAAGCCCCAGCCTTACAGAGGCCTGCCGGGGCAAACCTCTGTAAGGTTTGAGATTGGGGTGGCGACGACGACTCCCCGCCGGAGAAGAGCTGTGGTAACGTCTAGGCATACCGCCGTTTGAGGTGCCTTGTGTTTGCCGTTGCCCTAAAAGCAGACCCCGCTGCGACCTACGTACTGTCTGATAGCGACACCGCCCGGCTAGAAATTGTGCCCGATCGCGGCGGTCTGGTCACCCGCTGGCAGGTGGAAGGCCAGGATATCTTTTACTTTGACCGCGATCGCTTTGCCGACCCCAGCCTCTCGGTGCGGGGCGGCATTCCCGTTCTGTTTCCGATCTGTGGTAATTTGCCCGACAACCAGTACAGCCTGGGCGGCCAGACCTACGGCCTCAAGCAGCACGGCTTTGCCCGCGACCTGCCCTGGCAGGTCACCCAGCAGGATGTCTCTGGGGCCGCCAGCCTCACCCTCGAACTCACCAGCGATGAGGCCACCCTGGCTCAGTACCCCTTTGCCTTTAGGCTGGCCTTTACCTTTAGGCTCAAGGGCCACATTCTGGAGCTACAGCAGCGGTTTACCAATCTGGCCGACCAGCCCATGCCCTTTGCTACCGGGCTGCACCCCTACTTTTTAGTCGAAGACAAGTCACAGCTGGAGTTTGAAATTCCTTCGACCGAATACCGCAACCACCTGACCGGCGGCGTGGAGACCTTTGGCGGCAGCTTTGACTTTGCCGAGGATGAAATTGACCTGGCCTTTCAGGGGTTGACGGCCCCCGCCGCCACGGTCACCGACCGTCACCTGGGGCGACGGCTGACGCTGTCGTGGAGCGACTACTACACCAAGCTGGTGTTTTGGTCGGTCAAGGGCAAAGACTACTACTGCCTAGAGCCCTGGACGGCCCCCCGCAATGCCCTCAATACTGGGGAAGATCTGTTGACAATCGCACCGCAGCAAACCCTAGAGACCACCGTCCGCATGGCGGTTGCCTTTCTCTAAGGAGATTTCTAGTCAAGAAAATACCAGCTTTAATTCAGCGACTATAGCCGCCGTAGGGTGGGCACTGCCCACCATTTAGGGAAACTATTTTCCATGAAGTCGCCTAACGCTTTTGTAGGGTGGGCACTGCCCACCATTTGGGGAAACTATTTTCCATGAAGTCGCCTAACGCTTTCTCTAGTCAGTCGGCCGCCCAAGTCAAGCGATGTTGACTTGCCAGCCGTCGAACCCGCCTGGGGGTAGATACCCTACCCGTGCCGCCTCGGTACTATCTCTTCGTCAGGGCTGCAGCCGCTAAGGGCTGGGCAGCGCTCGGGCAGTAGAGAAATTTGAGGTAAACCATGGCGGCTGAAGCTCAACGGCTGGTTGAAGATCGCGATCGCACCGCCTACTGGAAACGCTGGGGGCCTTACCTGAGCGAGCGCCAGTGGGGCACCGTGCGCGAAGACTACAGCCCCGACGGCTCCGCCTGGGATTATTTCCCCCACGACCAGGCGCGATCGCGGGCCTACCGCTGGGGCGAAGACGGCCTCGGCGGCATCTCCGACAACCACCAGCGGCTCTGCTTTGCGATCGCCCTGTGGAATGGTCAAGACCCCATTCTCAAAGAGCGGGTCTTTGGCCTCACCGGCCCCCAGGGCAACCACGGCGAAGACCCCAAAGACTATTACTTTTACCTCGACAACACGCCGTCCCACGCCCACATGCGGTACCTCTACAAATACCCCCAGACGGCGTTTCCCTACGAGCGGCTGATCGAGGAAAACGCTCAGCGGGGCTACCACGACCCCGAGTTTGAGCTGCTCGACACCGGCATTTTTGAGCAGAGCGAATATTTTGATGTCTTCGTCGACTACGCCAAGGCCACCGACGAGGATATGGTGATCCAGATTCGGGTGGTGAACCGGGCCGACCACGAGGCCGACCTGCACCTGCTGCCCACCCTCTGGTTTCGCAACACCTGGGCCTGGTTTGACGACGCCGAAAAGCCTCACCTGAAGCGGGTTGATCACCTCGACGGGGCCGCCACGGTCGAGGCCTACCACCCCGATCTGGGCCATCGCTGGCTCTACTGCCAGGATGCCGAGACCCTGCTGTTTACCGAAAACGAGACCAACCAGCAGCGGCTGTTTGGGGTCGAGAACCCCAGCCCCTACGTCAAAGACGGCATCAACGACTACATCGTCCACGGTCAGCACGATGCGGTCAACCCCGACCAGGCGGGCACCAAGGTGTCGCCCCACTACCACTGTCGCCTGGGGGCCGGAGAACAGCGGGTGGTGCGGCTGCGGTTGAGCGACCAGGCTCCCCATGCCAGCCCCCCGCCCTTCGGCCAGTCCTTTGATGACACCCTGCGTCAGCGCCACGGAGAGGCCAACGAGTTTTACGATCAGCTGCTGCCAGGCCACGGCTCAGAGGATGCCCGCGTTGTGCAGCGCCAGGCCTTTGCCGGGCTGCTGTGGACCAAGCAGTTTTACCACTACGTGGTCGAAGACTGGCTCAAGGGCGACCCCACCCAGCCGGTGCCCCACCGCCCCAACCCCCGCAACCATGAGTGGCGGCACCTGTTTAACGACGACATTATCTCCATGCCCGACAAGTGGGAGTTTCCCTGGTATGCGGTGTGGGACTCGGCCTTTCACGTGGTGCCCCTGGCCCTGGTCGACCCCGAGTTTGCCAAGCGCCAGATGGATGTGTTTACCCGCGAATGGTACCTGCACCCCAACGGCCAAATGCCCGCCTACGAGTGGCACTTTAGCGATGTCAACCCGCCGGTGCACGCCTGGGGCACCTGGCAGGTCTACCAAATTGAGCAGGCGGTGCACGGCAAGGGCGATCGCCTGTTTCTAGAGCGGGTGTTTCAAAAGCTGCTGCTCAACTTTACCTGGTGGGTTAACCGCCGCGACAACAACGGCAACAACGTCTTCCAGGGGGGCTTTTTGGGCCTCGACAACATCGGCATTTTTGACCGCAGCTCGGAGCTACCCACGGGGGGCTACCTAGAGCAGTCAGACGGCACCAGCTGGATGGCCATGTACTGCCTGAATATGCTGGAAATGGCCCTGGAGCTGGCGAAGACCAACCCCGCCTACGAAGACATCGCCAGTAAGTTCTTCGAGCACTTCCTCCACATTGCCGACGCCATGAACCACATGGGTGGCGTGGATGTTCATCTGTGGGACGACCAGGATCAGTTTTTCTACGATGTGCTACACACCCCCAATGACGAGCGCCACCACATGCGGGTGCGCTCCATGGTGGGGCTGATTCCGCTGTTTGCTACCACGATTCTCAAGGCCGAGACCTTTGATCGACTCCCCGACTTTACCCGTCGGTTTAACTGGTTTGTGGACAACCGCCCGGCCCTGCAAGACAACACCTGTTCGCTCACCGCTAAGGGTAAGGAGGGCGCAACCCTGCTGGCGATCGTTGGCCCGGAGCGGTTGCGGCCAATTTTGCAGCGCCTGCTGAATGAAGGGGAATTTTTGAGCGACTACGGGGTGCGATCGCTCTCCCGCGCCCACGCCGATCACCCCTATACCTTCCACACTAACGGCGAAACCCACGAGGTGCGCTATGAACCCGCCGAAGCGACCAGCGGCATGTTTGGCGGCAACAGCAACTGGCGCGGCCCGGTGTGGTTCCCGGTCAACTACCTGCTGATCGACTCGCTGCGCAGCTTCCACCAGTTCTTGGGCGACGACTTCACCGTAGAGTTTCCCACCGGGTCGGGGCAGCAGTGCGACCTGGGCACGGTGGCCGATGAGTTGTCCCAGCGGCTGGTGTCGATCTTTTTACGCAACGAAGCGGGCCACCGGGCCGTCCACGGCGGCTACGCCAAGTTTCAGACCGACCCCCACTGGCGCGATCTGCTGCTGTTCTATGAATACTTCAACGGGGACAATGGCGCGGGCATCGGGGCCAACCACCAGACCGGCTGGACGGGCTTAGTCGCGGCGCTGATTTGGGACTGTGTTCAGACCGGGCGGGTCGGTCAAGCCGCTGGTACGGGGCAAAATCTCGTTTCCGCTCCCTAGAACGCCGCCGCAGAAACCCGGTTTCTGGGCCAGAAAGCAAGTCATGCCGTTCGATCAGCGACGACGAAACCGGGTTTTTGGCCGGCTGTAGGGTGGGCACTGCCCACCATTAGGGAAACTATTTTCTATGAAGTCGCCTCAGCTTCTGGGGGCAAACTAGGGTCTGTCAGATCATTGTGGGGTGGAATGCCACTGAGTTAAGGCTGGTGGGCCGTGCCCACCCTACGGCAGATCAAGTCTTCTGGCTGTCATTCCCGCGCAGAGCCTGCCCCCGTGAAGGCGTGGGGCGAGAATCCACTCGAAAAAGTGCTACTTCGGCTAGATTCCTGTGGAAACGGGAATCGTCCATGTCGCCTTGGCGACACCCCAAAGGATGAAAATCGTAGGGTGCATCCGCGCAGCGATGCACCAATCCAGGGGCATTTCCAGAGCAATGACGGCATTCCTAAAGATCATGAATAATGGGCTGAGCTGGGGTCTGGCAGGCAACGTTTAACCGCTGCCCCGATGGGGTGGGGTAAGCGCTGCGACCAGGGCCTCTCGGTGGGTTCTCTAGTTCAATCGATCTATCCAAAACGACAAAGTGCCGCTGGCTGGTGATCCCCGCCTACAGTCACAGAGCATTGATATCGGCTAAAATGTGCTTCGGCCTACAGGCGCTCCACGTCGGGTCGAGTTCTCTGCACGGTAGCCCATGCCATGACTCAACTCAATAACGGCATCACGCTATTTTTTAGCCTGCTGGTGGAGGCAATGCCCTTTCTGCTGCTGGGGGTGATTTTTTCGAGCGTGCTGCTGCTGTTTGTTGATGAGCAAAAGCTGCTGAGGATGATCCCTAAAAACGTGGTGCTGGCGGCCCTGTCGGGCAGCCTGATTGGCTTTATGTTTCCGGTGTGCGAGTGCGGCAATATACCTGTAGCTCGGCGACTGTTGATGAAGGGTGCCCCTACCGCCGTGGCGATCGGGTACTTGCTGGCGGCCCCAACGGTGAACCCAATTGTGTTTTGGGCCACCTGGATAGCCTTTCGCGATCAGCCTGAAATTGTGTTTTTGCGAGTGGGCTTTACCCTGATTGTGGCGATCACCATCGCGGCCATTTTTAGCGCCCAGGCTGACGTGCGCCCTTTCTTGCAGGATAACCTCACCCGCCTGATGGGGGAGCCGGAGCCGATAGCGGCCCCGGAACCGGAGCTGTCGCCGTTGCTCAAGTCGGGCACGTTTTTGATGCAGTCGCCCGGGCAGGTGCTACAGCTCGATGCGCCCCCGGCCCAGGTGATGGCCCAGGTAGCTACCCTACCGCCCATCGGTCAGCGGCTGCGAATGATGGTCGACAATATGGTGTTAGAGCTGCGAGAACTGGGGGCGGTGCTGGTGATCGGTAGTGCGATCGCAGCCTTTGTCCAGGTCGCCATTCCCCGCGAGGTGATCTTGAGCTTGGGCCAAGGGCCAGTGACCTCGATTTTGGCGATGATGACCCTGGCCTGGGTGGTGTCGATCTGCTCTACGGTCGACTCGTTTTTTGCCCTGTCGTTTGCGTCGACTTTTACCAGCGGGGCGCTGCTGGCCTTTCTGGTGTTTGGCCCCATGGTTGACCTCAAAAACATCAGCCTGCTGCTGACGGTGTTTAAGGGGCGGACCATTTTCTATTTGTGTGTGCTGGCAGCGCAGCTGACGTTTTTGCTGACGCTAGTGATGAATTTCTACACTGGCTAGGCAGAATCAGGCCCACCCCGGCTCCAGGTCGTCATTCCTCCGCCCCGCCTTGCTCGAATGTGTTTCTCTAACCCGCGCCCATGATCTCGACTCCTCGCTCTAACGGTTCTCGCGCCCCTAGGCGGCGGTCATTGCCCTGGCAAGCCCTGGTGGATGCGGCCATGCTGCTGCTGTGGGGAGGTATGCTGCTGCGCTTCACGGTGACGGGCAAGCTATACCTGCTGCTGCACCCCGACTTTATGTGGTTGGCCCACCTGGCCATGGTGCTGTTGTTGGCCATGGGTGTGGCCCGGGTGGTGCAGATTTGGGTGGGCTATCGCCAGGGAAAGGGGCCGGCCCCCCGTAGCCAGGAACACATAGCGCTGCTGCCCCGTCAGCTGAGCGTGTGTTTGCTGATTGTGATCGCAGTCTTTGGCCTGATCTACACCCCCCGCCCCTTTGCCAGCGAGGCCGCCTTTCAGCGGGGCATTACCGATGTGCTGGGGCAGACGCGATCGCGGCCCCAGCGATTTTCCCTCGGCGGCGACTCCGCAGATCGCACCATTGTCGACTGGGTGCGCACCCTCAACGTCTATCCTGAACCCGATGCCTACGAGGGCCAGACGGCTAAGGTGAGCGGATTTGTGGCCCACATTCCCGGCTGGCCCGACGAGTATTTTATGATTTCGCGGTTTGTGATCACCTGCTGCGCCGCCGATGCCTACCCCGTGGGCCTGCCGGTGGAGCTGCCC
>DAIPYU010000014.1:0-31666 GCA_036782635.1 Nodosilinea sp. CTOTU7353 | reverse complement strand
GATCACCTGCTGCGCCGCCGATGCCTACCCCGTGGGCCTGCCGGTGGAGCTGCCCGCGGGTACCCCCCGCCCCGCCCCCGACACCTGGCTTGAGGTCGAGGGCACCGTGCAGACTACCACCCTCGACGACAAGCGCCAGCTCACCATCGGCTCGGCTACCCTGACCAAAATCCCTGAACCCCGCACCCCCTACGAATATTAGCCATGGTCCGCCGCCGCTCCCGCCGTAACCCTCGCACCCCCCGATTCACCCAACCCCTCGACCGCCTGGCTACGGCGGTGATAGTCGGGCTGGCTGTGGTGTTGGGGCTGCTGATTCTCTCGGGCGACCACGCCATGGCGCGGGTGCGCGACTTTACTTGGCAAGATCGCCTGGTGGGGGCCGAAGACCGGGCTTTTTTAATCACCTTTAGCCGCCCGATGGATGTGGCCAGCGTAGAGCAAAACCTCAAGCTGGAGCCGCCGCTGCCGGGGAAGGTGAGCTGGGCCGGGCGACGGATGGCCTATACCCTCACTGACCCTCTGCCCTACGGCGAGTCGTTTACGCTCAGCCTGGAGGGCGCGCGCGATCGCTACGCCGCCCTCACCGCTGAAACCAGCCGCTTTGAACCTTTCCAGAGCCAGTTTGAGACTCGTCGCCGCGCCTTTCTGTACATTGGGGCCGAGGGCGACGAAGCCAACCGGCTGGTGCTGGCCGATCTCATGCGCCAAGAGCGCACCATTCTCACCCCTAAAAATCTGTCGGTGATCGCCTTTAAGCCCTACTCTCTAGGGGATAAGGTACTGTTCTCGGCCAGCGATGCCAACCAGGAGCGAGGGCTGCTCGATCAGCAGATCTACACCGTCACCACCGGCATTACCCCCCGCCCGCCGGTTGACTTTATGAGCGATCGCCCCCCGATCTGGCAACGATTCTTACCCCAGCCAGCCTCGCCGCCCTCCGGGGAGATAGATCTGGTGCTCGACAACCGCGACTATCAAAACCTCAAATTTGACCTGTCGCCCGATGGCCAAGCGATCGTGGTGCAGCGGGTTAGCCAGCAAAACCCCGCCGACTTCGGCCCCTGGCTGGTGCGACCCGACCAACCAGCCGAGCCGCTTGAGACCGAGCCGGGGGGCGACTTTATGATTGCCCCCGACAGCCAGTCGCTGCTGCTGCTCCAGGGCCAGGGTACCGCCATTATTGACCTGGGGGGAGAGCCCTCTAGCGGCCCCCGCCAGCCCCTAGACTTTTTGCCCAACTACGGCCGCGTGCTCGACCTAGCCGCTGACGGCACCGCCGCTGCCATGGTCAACTTCAACCAAGACGACCCCGAAAAGCGCTTCACCGAGTCGCTGTTTTTAGTCACTAACCAGGGGCGCGAGGAAGAACTGCTTCAGGTCAGCGGCTCTATTCTCGAAGCTCACTTTGACCCCAGTCGGGCAGTGCTCTACGTGCTGGCCACCGAAATAGTGGATGCCGCTGAGAATAGCGACCTCAACCCAGACCTGCTGCCCACCGCCGATGCCTACGTTGAGCAGCCCTTGCTGCTGGCCGTCACCCTCGATGGCGTGGTCAGCCCCCTGCTGCGCCTGCCCCAGCAGCAGCGCATCCATATGAGCGTGGCCCCGGACGGGCGATCGCTGCTGCTTGACCTGGCTTCGATCAGCGCCGCAGAGGGGCCAAAAATCTGGCATCTGCCCTTGGTAAACCAGCTGCTTGACGCCGATGCCGACGCTCCTGACGAGATCGTCGACGAGCTTGCTGATCTCGACGATCTAGAAACCGCTGAAACTGAAGCCGACCCCAATGAAGCCACCAACACCCTAGTCACCATTCCCGCCGTGGTAGACCCGGAGGCGTTCCCCTTTAGCGGCCTCCAGGCCACCTGGATGCCCTAGGTGTTCTCTGTTGCTCTGGCGCTAGCGGCTGACAATGCCCGACCACTGCACCTGCTTCTCGCCCGTACGGCGGTAAGAAAAGAATCGCCCAGGCGATTGAAAGGTGCAGTGGGGGGCCACCGCAATCTGGGCGCGGCTCAATCCCAATTGCTCTAGCTGCCACACATTGGCCAACCGCACGTCGAGCCGAGCTTTGCCCAGGGCTTCGTCCTTGAGCAGGGGAGAGTTTTCGCGCTGTTGTAGGACCGCCACCAGTGCCCCCTCGTCCTCAGGCGGGTCGGGCAGAACCGTGCGCCCCACCGCCGCCGCCACGTCAATGTCAACCTGGTAGACCTCCCCAGCGATCGCTGGGCCAATGGCCACCACCAAATCCTCTAGACGACTGCCTTGCCCCCGGAGCTTGCCTACCGCCACCGGCACAATCGTCTGGGTCGTACCTCGCCAGCCCGCGTGGATGGCTGAGACTTGGCCTGTGGCGCGATCGCCAATCAGTACCGGGCTACAGTCTGCCGAGCAGACCCAGAGGGCTTGGCGGGGGCGATCGCTGATCAGGCCATCGGCCTCAGCCCTGGGCATCTCAGGGCCATCCGGCGGTAGGTCAGCCGCCGACAGCACCCGGTTGCCGTGAACCTGCTTCACTCGCTGCACCGAGGCCTCTGCCGCCAGGGCCGCCACCAGATCGGCGGGCGACTGAGGCCAAAACTGACGGGTAAAAAAGCCGTGGTGCCAAGGTTGCAGCAGGTCGCAGGTGAGAAAATCTTGCCCCTGCCAGGTTTGCCAGCGCCAGTCTGCCATAGCGATCCACCACCCTTCTCAACATCTCTACGATGCTACAGCCTCTGCCCCAGCCATCCCCAGGGCCTTGGTGGGTTTCAGTGCCAGAGAAGACCTCAGGAAATTGCTAGGAAAGAAGATACCAGCTTTAATCCAGCGACCATAGCCGCCGTAGGGTGGGCACTGCCCACCATAGGGAAACTATTCTCCAGAAGTCGCTAATCCTAAATCTGAACCCCATCACCCCGCGTCTCCAGACGCCCAACTGTAGGGGCGTTAGCGCAACCGAGCCAGAGGCTCTATTGTCTTTGCCTGACCGTTCCTGAAACCTGACACCCAGCACCTGACACCCCAGCCAGGGTTGCCTATTTCTGCCACCCAGCACCCGTGCCAGTGTAGGGAAGCTGTTAAGCTACTCAGCAGCTTTATCAAGTTCTGGTTGGCGGTGCTCCTCATCTCTACAGCCACGGCCTGGGGTGATAGGGTTGGTGGGTATAAACAAAGTCATATTTGTCTCGTCATAGTTTCACGTCTATTAGTTTCACGTCTTATATAAAACCCTTAGGCAATCACATCGGTGAACCTAGAACGACTCCACCAGGCGTTACTACAGCCACCCGAAACCCTTGGCATCATGCCCGCCTATCGGGCATTGCGGCCACGATTTCAGCTCCACTGGGTCGACCAAATTGACTCTACCAACCGGGCACTGGCCGCCACCATGGCTGCCGGCGCTCCGGCGGGCACGGTGCTGATTGCGGCCACCCAGCAGTCTGGCCGAGGGCAGTGGGGGCGACAGTGGCAGTCTCCCCCCGGGGGGCTGTACCTATCGCTGGGGCTAAAGCCTGAGCTACCCGCCCACCGCAGCCCCTACCTCACCCTGGCTAGCGCTTGGGGGGTGGCCACCAGTCTGGCCAATCTGGGTCTGCCCGTGCAGGTCAAGTGGCCCAATGACCTGGTGGCCCAGGGTAAAAAGCTGGGCGGGGTGCTAGCTGAAACCCGCATTGAAGCGGGCAACGTGCAGGATGTGGTCATTGGTCTAGGGCTAAATGGGTTTAACCCAGTGCCCGCCACTGGAGTTTCCATTCAGCAGCTAATTCAACCGGAATTGGCCTCAACCCCTCTGAATACCTTGGAGAGTTTGGCGGCGATCGCCCTCTACGGTCTCATGCAGGGCTATCTCCACTGGCAAAACCAGGGGGATGAGGCCTTTCTCGATGCCTACCAGGCTCGCATGGCCAATTTAGGCCAGGTTGTGGCCGTAGAGGGCCAGCCAGCGGAGGTGGTTGGGGTGGCCCCCTCGGGCAACCTGCGGGTGCAGTTGACTCCCGCGCACATAAATACACCAGCGGTCAAGACGCTGGAGATTGAACCAGGTAAAGTAACTTTGGGCTACAATGCGTAGCGGCTGATTATGGCAGAAAACACTAAAAACTTAGAGTCAATTTCAGGCATTAAGCCTGCTCGAATCTACACTTCGGTGGCCTGGCTACAGGTGCTGATGATAGTCGGAGGCACGGGTTTGACCTACAGCGGTCGGGCCTTTGCAGACATCCCAGAGCCGCTCGACCTAGACGACTCGGTAAAAACTTCGGCAGATTATCTGGCACCGGGCAATAGCAACGCCCACAGCCCTAGCCCTGAAGCGACTTTAAGCCTTCCTGCGACTTCCGTGGCGCGGCCTGATTTTTCATCCCCGCGCCCGACCACATCAGCCGTTGTGACGTCTTCCCCTCCAGCGAGCCAGCCGATGTTCTCTCCGGTTCCCCCTCCTCCCCCAGCGGCAGTTACGATTACGGTTCCGGCCCCTCGCACTGCCCCCACCATGGCTGAGAGCTTGCTAAAGCCCGCCACTCCTATGGCTAGCGCAGGGGCATCAGCTGCAGATGCCCCTGCCGCAAACACCATGGCTGAGACAGCCCCCCCGGCTGAGCCGGCCCGAGCGGTGCCCTCCACCCTTGCCGCCGATGAGTCGGTGCCCGCTGGCTACAACAGTGTTTTTATTGACTCTACCGACTACAGCCTGGGCGCGACCCAGGCCCCCAGCGTCGTGTTTTCAGAGCGCGCCACCGGCTGTGAGATTACGGTGGCCTCGGGGCAAACCAATCCCTCATCTTCCTGTGCGCCCACGGCTGCCGCATCCCCAAGCGCAGGCGCGGCCAGCGGCGGCCAGGGTGAAATCAAGGTGGGGCCAGTCACCGTTGGCTCTCGGGGTGTGACCTTGGGCAACACCACGGTCATTAGCCGTGAAGCCCTCAACGAAAGGCTACGCCCGCTCAATATTCTGCGGCGTGGTAATGAAGAATTCGTCTTTCCGCTGTCGGTTCCAGCGCCAATTTCGTCGCTGTTTGGCTGGCGGATGCACCCGATTCACCAGAGCTGGCGGTTTCACTCGGGCACTGACCTAGCCGCCCCCACCGGTACCCCGGTGCTGGCGACCCGAGCGGGGCGCGTGTCTGTCTCCGACTTTTTGGGGGGCTACGGCCTGACGGTGATCTTGCGCCACGGCGACGGCAGTCTAGAGTCTCGCTATGCCCACCTGTCTCAGCTCACTGTGAGAGCGGGGGAATGGGTCGAGCAAGGCGAGGTGATTGGCTTAGTCGGCAGCACCGGCAACTCTACCGGGCCTCACCTGCACTTTGAGCTGCGCCAGCTGACCGGGGAGGGCTGGATCGCCAAAGACCCGATTGAGGTGTTGGAATACGGTCTCGCCAACCTCCTAGAGCTGGTGGGCAATCCTCTGGTAGCCCTGGGGCGCGGCGCGGCTGAAGCCGCCGAAGCCGAAGATGGCCTACCGGTTAACTATCCCTTCCGCCCGGCTCAGCCCAATGCCAGCTAGGGCTGTGGGGTTTAGCCGGCGACGGGCCTAGGATAGCGGCTATGGGCTACGTCTTTGAGCACCAGGTGCGCTTCCATGAAACCGATGGCGCGGGTGTTGTGTATTTCGCCAACGAACTGGTGATCTGCCATGCGGCCTATGAGGCCTCCCTCGAAGCCGCCGGGTTAGATATTGGCCTATTTTTTAGGGTCGACGGGGTGGCCTACCCGGTTGTGCATGCCAGCATCGACTATCGGCGGCCGCTGCGGTGTGGCGATCACCTGGTCGTTTACCTGACCCCCACCCGATTAGACGAGAGCAGCTTTGAAATTGAGTACCAGTTAAAGCTCAACCATGGGCTTGCCGCCCAGGCGCTGACCCGCCATGTTTGTATCGAAGTGGACAGCCGCCGGCGATCGCCCCTGTCTACTCAAGTAGAGCAGTGGCTAGAGCGCTGGGGCGCTCCCTCAGCCCAGGCAGAGGAGAGCTAGGTGATGATGGCCGGGGACTGGCAAGAGTGGGTGTTTGTGGCGGGCTATGTGGGGTTTTTGGTGGTGATCGCCGCCCTCGTGCTCACCTCTCGCCCAAAGCCGTAGCCCCCTACCGACAGCCCAAAGACTCTCGAGTCGCCACCCCGGTTTTAGAGTTTACCCCCGTCGCCCCCCGGCACAGCTGCCGGGCCTGGGCACCATCTAGAATGGCCCCAGAGAAATCTGCCCCAGCAATGTTGGTGTTGTCAAAGGTGGCCCGTAGCAAAATCGTGTCGACCAAAACCGCATCCCTCAGGTCGGTGCGGGTAAAGCCCACCGAGTCAAGCATGCCGGTGGTGAAGTCGGCCCCGTGGAAGTCGGCATCGGTGGCTACCGACCCGCTAAAGATGGCCCCGCGCAAATCGGCATCGCTAAAGTTGGTCAGCTCCAGGTTGGCGTTAGAAAACTCGGCCGCCCGCAGCTGCTGCCCCGAGAAGTCTCTGCCCTTGAGCTCAGCATTGCTGAAGGACATCGGCGGCGGATAGTTGGGGTTGGCAGCGGCTAAACCCGGGGATAGGTTGACGGCGATCGCGAGGCCCAGCACAACGATTACAAAACCCTTTACCAAGCCAAGAAACCACCGCATCACTGTACCGCTGGGATAGACTACCTTAGTTTTACCACCTGACCAGGGCTGCCCGTCCGCAAACCCACGGGTTCCTGTAGCAGGAGTTTGTAATCAATTCTTAAAGGCTGCCGTATTGTTTCAGTAAATTTGCGGTGGTGCTTATCCCCAGATATCTCAAGGTTCGTTATTCTGTTTACAGCGCTAAAAGGGCGGCTTACTTAACTTAAACGTCACCTAGGCGTCTCCTGATGGGGTTTCCCCCGGCTTCGGCTGGGGGTTTTTATTGGCGGGTTTTATTGGGGGGTTGATGGGGGCAGACCGCTCTAGAATGAAACTGGACAGCACGTTAAGGCAACACATTGAGCATGCAAGCACTAAAAGAGGTTCAGCAGTCTCAGGGCGGTCTGTTTAGCGATCAGGGCGTGCTGCTGTCCTTTGGCCGCGACACCGATGCTCGCGACACCGCAGCCCTGGTCGCTGCCTCGACTGGAGCGGTGCTGATTGATCGCAGCCACTGGGGATTGATTGAGCTGAGCGGGGGCGATCGCCTCCGGTTTCTCCACAACCAGACCACCAACACCTTTACCCAGCGCCAGCCTGGAGAAGGCTGCAATACTGTTTTTGTCACCTCCACCGCCAGAACCATTGACCTGGTGACGGTCTATGTGACCGATGACAGCCTGATAATGCTCACCTCCCCCGGCCAAGACCAGCGCCTGCTGGACTGGATGGATCGCTATATCTTCCCGGCCGACCAGGTGGCCTTAAAGAACCTGACCGGAGAATTCGCCCTGTTTTCGCTGATTGGGCCTGATAGCTCGG
The DNA here is from genome assembly GCA_036782635.1 of Nodosilinea sp. CTOTU7353. Taxonomy (GTDB): domain Bacteria; phylum Cyanobacteriota; class Cyanobacteriia; order Phormidesmidales; family Phormidesmidaceae; genus Nodosilinea. The sequence continues at coordinate 24,273 of DAIPYU010000014.1, read as the reverse complement.
CGGTGCTAGCAAAATCGGGTGTAGATGTAGAGCCTGACTTGCCCATCGCTCACCACAGCGTCGTTGACCACAAGGGCACAGCCCTGCGGGTTGCCCAAGGTAGTGGCTTAAACCTGCCAGGCTACACGCTCCTGGTGCCAGCTGTAGCTGCAGTGCAGGTATGGCAAGCGCTAGCGGCCGCTGGCGCGGCCCTGGCTGGAGACGCCCTGTGGCAACAGTTGCGCATCATGCAGGGGTATCCGGCTCCGGGATCTGAGCTAACCGACGACTATAACCCCCTAGAGGCGGGGCTTTGGCAAACGATTTCCTTTGATAAGGGCTGCTACATTGGCCAAGAAACCATCGCCCGACTAAATACCTACCAGGGTGTCAAACAGCAGCTGTGGGGCATTGAGCTGACTGCCCCCGTCGCCGTAGGCACTCCGATTACCGTAGATGACGATAAAGTTGGTCTGCTGACTAGCGTAGTGGCCACGGCGACGGGGGCTAGGGGGCTGGGCTACATTCGCACCAAGGCGGGTGGAGCCGGTCTGGCCGTCACCGTAGGGGCCGCCAGCGGCGTAACCGTCGAGGTTCCTTTTTTAAGCCGCGGCTACCTAAACGCCGCTGGCTGAGACTTTTAGGGGGTAAGGTGGGTAATTTAGAGAGACAAACAAGCCCCATCGAGCTTGGTGAACTAAGCATTGCCCTATAAACCCGAACCTCTATGAGCCAAACTAAACGAGCATTTATCACTGGCATTACTGGCCAGGATGGTTCTTACCTGGCGGAGTTACTCCTTGACGAAGGCTACGAAGTTCACGGCATTATTCGCCGCACCTCGACATTTAACACCGACCGCATCGACCACATCTACGAAGACCCCCACAGCGCTGACGCTAAGCTGTTTTTGCACTACGGCGACCTGACCGACGGCACCATGCTGCGCCGCATTTTAGAGCAGGTGCAGCCCCAGGAGGTCTACAACCTGGGTGCCCAGTCCCACGTGCGGGTGAGCTTTGACTCCCCTGAGTACACCGCCGATACCGTTGGCATGGGCACCCTGCGGCTGCTGGAGGCAATCCGTGACTATCAGCAGCGCACCGGACTAGAGGTGCGCTTCTACCAGGCGGGGTCTTCCGAGATGTTTGGCAAGGTGCAAGAAATTCCCCAAAAGGAAACTACGCCCTTTTACCCCCGCAGCCCCTACGCCTGCGCTAAGGTGTTTGCCCACTGGCAGACGATCAACTACCGCGAGTCGTACGATCTGTTTGCCTGCAACGGCATTTTGTTTAACCACGAGTCGCCTCGGCGCGGCGAAACCTTTGTGACCCGCAAAATTACCCGGGCGATCGCCCGCATTGTGGCTGGCCAGCAGAAAAAGCTCTTTCTGGGCAACCTCGACTCTAAGCGCGACTGGGGTTACGCCAAAGACTACGTGCGGGCCATGTGGCTGATGCTGCAGCAAGACCGCCCCGACGACTACGTGGTGGCCACCAACGAAACCCACGCCATCAGCGAGTTTCTAGATATTGCCTTTAACCATGTCAACCTCGACTGGCACGACTACGTAGAGTTTGACCCCCGCTACCTGCGCCCTGCTGAGGTCGATCTGCTCATCGGCGATGCCACTAAGGCCAAACAACAGCTGGGCTGGGAGCCTAGCGTCACCTTTGAGGAGCTGGTGCACCTGATGGTCGAAAGCGACCTAGAGGCGGTGGGCATTCGCCACGGCAACGGCAACAGCAGCGACGTTGCTACCGTCCGCAAAGACCTCCTACACCTGGCCCCCCAAGGCTAAGGGCCAGGTTCATAGGCTGAGAAAAGGGCAGGCTTACCCTGGGGTAGGCACTGCCCTTTTTTATGGGCGAACCATGCGTTTTGGAAGCCTTTCCCCTAGTATGGGAGAGAACAACTGGGTGAACCCCTGACCCGCTGAAGTTGCCCCGATTGCTGTTGTAGGTTTTTTTTAGGTATGGCTGACGAAAAGACCCCCCCGGTAGATGCTGCTGCTGCTGGTGACAAGGCAAACCCGAAGGCTGAAGCCAAATCAGCCCCAAAGGCTGCGGCTGGAGGTAATGCCAAAGCCGCGACCAAGAAAGAGAAACCCCCAGCCCTAGAAGACAAGCCATTTACTGAGTTTATTGAGCAGCATTTTATTCCATCCCTAGAGACCGCCCTGAAGGAAAAGGGCCTCGACGACTTGGAACTCACGCTCAACCAACAGCCCCTGGGGGTTTTTGGGGTCAGCGATGGTGAGAGCTACTGGCACGTTAAGGGGAAATGGCAGCAGGGCGATCGCCAGTTCAACATTGCCTTCACCCAAGACAGTATCACCAGCCCAAAACTGTTCTACTTTGCGGATAAGGGGTCTCAGCCCAGCACCATTGAGCAGTTCATGGGTGACGAACGTAAAATCACCCTAGATCTATTAGTCTTGTTTACCCTGCGGCGGCTAAACGGCCAAAAGTGGCTGGCGCGAAACTGAGTGGGTGGGTAGATGGGTGGATGGGTAGATGAGCCATCGTAGGGTGGGCATTGCCCACCACTGGGGAAACTGTTCCCCGAAAGGTACTTTAGCTACCGTGAGCGGCCAAAAACTGGCGGAGTAGCCCGGTTATTACCGCCGGGTGCTCTACATGGGGCAGCACCCCAGAGTTGGGGATTTCGACCACCTGCTGAATCGCTTTGGGGTTGAGGCTGGCCAGCCGCTTTACCATTGCGGGGGCGCTGAACCGCGACCCAGACCCCAACACTACGGTGGTTGGGGTTTGCAGTTGAGCAACGTAGCGCGACAGGTCAAAACTGACTGCCCCATTCAACGAGGCCAGGGCAGAGTATTCGGCGTTGGGCTGCTGGGTGCAGGTGAGGTAGGCCTGGACGGTGTTGGCCGTGATGCGGCGAGGGTCAGCAAAGAGAAAGGTTGACAGGAATGATCGCACCGCCAGCTCATTGGCCGCCCCCACCTGGTAGAGCACCTTGTCTACGCCGGGGATGCTGGCCAGCAGGGCGGGCAGGCTGGCCTTGTAGTCGCGGCCAAAGTCACTGTTGCCCGAGGGCGATACGAGAAACAGGCCCTTGAATAAGTCAGGACGCATTCCCGCCAGGCGAATGACAACACCAGCGGTGAGCGAGGTCGCCGCGACTAGGGCGGGAGGCTCGGCCACCGACTCTAGCAGGTGGGTGATTATATAGAAGTAGTCTTCGGTGGCATAGTCGCGGACCGGGTGGGTGGACTGGCCCCAGCCAATCAGGTCGGGGGCAATCACCCGGTGGGTGGTGCCAAAGGCGGCGTAGACCTGCGACCACTCGTAGGCGGAGGAGCCGCCGCCCAGGCTGTGGAGAAACACCAGGGGCGGACGGGGTTCGGAAGCCTCCTCCTGCCAGGGCCAGCCGCCGGGGGTGTAGTAGGCCATCACCCCCAGATCGGTGGCAAGGGCCTGTTGAATAAAGCCTAGGGGCTGAAAGTTAAGCATAGGGCTGTCATTCACTACGGTTCAATACTAGGCTGAATCATCCTGGCAGAGCATCTGGCAGGCAAGCGAAGTATTCCTGGAATCTTGGCGCTACGAAAAAACGCGTCTATGGAGCAGGCGATCTCATACTAAATCCTGCTTGGATATCTCCGATACCTCTGGGCGAATGCCATTCGCCCCTACAGTTTGGCCTCTTGGGAATCGGGGGTATGTGATTCGGATTTGGTATCAGACCTGCTTTTAATTGCTGAAGTCGGGGCTGGAGATGACTTTAGAGACCGTATCCGATACATTCCCTTATAGCCAATTTGGGAGGTGAGTGCTACGTTACCCAGCGATTTATTGATTTATCGGTACCAGGGGGAGGGGTTGCAGCCCAAGCGACTGGCGCTGGATGGGGCCAATCGGGCGATCGCAGCTGACCTGATCCAGCTTTTCCAACAACAAGTGGGCCGTACCCAGGGCGACCTCAACCGCCAATTACAAGACCTCGAAGGCGAAGACACCAACTACCGCATCAAGCGGGGGCTAGCCCACATTCTGCGCAATAGCTTCGCCACCTTTGAGGCGGTCAGCCCCCTGGAACCCATTGAACTGCGGCGGCGGGTGTTTGCCCTGGCAGCCCAGTCGACACCGTCCCCCGCAGCGGCTGAGGAGCACCTCCAGTCGCTGGGGCAACAGCTCTCCCAGGAACTCGACCGGGAGGTATCCGTAGCCGACATTCGCCAGGGGCTTTACGCCGATCGCCCCGACAACCACATTCTCACTGCCTTTGAGGCCCCCACCACCGAGGCGCTGATCCACCGCTACAACTTGTCGCAGACCCAGGGGGTGTTTTACAAAGCCAGCGACCTGGTGATGCATCTCTACCGCAACGACCCCGGCGAGTACAAGCTGATGTTTCGCTACCTAAAGCTGTTTCGGCTGATGACCTATATCGAGGGCGATGCCGATCAGGGGTTTACCATCACCATTGACGGCCCCTCCAGTTTGTTCAAGCCCAGCACCCGCTACGGGGTCGATATCGCCAAGCTGATTCCCGCTATTCTGCACGTGAGCAAATGGCGGCTGACGGCGACCTTGCAGATGAAAGACAGCTACACCCAGCAGGTGAAGCCGCGCCAGTTTACCCTCGACAGCACCTGCGGCCTGGTCACCTACTACCCCCCCGGCAAGCCCTACGACAGCATGATTGAAGAATCTTTCGTAGCCCGGTGGCCCGCCAAAACCCCCTGGAAGCTGGAGCGAGAGGTCGATCTGGTGCCCCTGCCCGGCAGCGTGATGATTCCTGATTTTCGCCTGGTGCACCCGGACGGACGCGAGTATTTGTTAGAAATTGTCGGCTACTGGCGGCCCGAGTATCTGCGCAAAAAGTTTGCCCAGGTGCGTAAGTCGGGGCGCGACAACCTGATCTTGGCGGTGTCAGAGCGGCTCAACCTGGAGAAAGCCGGGGTGGATATCGCCAACGTTCCGGCCCAGGTGGTGTGGTTTAAGACCAAGCTTCAGCCCAAGGTGGTGCTGGCGGTGCTGGGGGAGTCAGAATAGACAGGCTAAACCTTAATAAATGCTTATCTTTCCCTTGGGCTTCACTTAAGCCGGGGCTGAGATTCTAATGGGGTCGTTGCGTAGATCTGCCCCAGAGCTTCATTATGCTGAGCTTAAAAAGAAAGAACCTTCTACTTTCCTCTGCCCTCGTCGGCCTACTGGCGCTGGTCGCTGGCTGCGGCGGTGGCACTACCACCACCAGCGATGCTGGGACGGATACGGAGGTGGCAGCGAGCGACTCTGGCGACTGCCCCCGTCCCGAAAAGATGGATGCTCGGTTCTGTGATCGCGACGGCGACCTGGTCGCTGATGCCCCCGAAGACCCCGCTGACTTTGTCGACCCCGACACCCTGATTTTTTCCTACACCCCGGTGGAAGACCCGGCGGTGTATCGCGACGTGTGGGCCGAGTTCATCGAGCACATGGAAGAGGTGACCGGTAAAAATGTGGAGTTCTTTGCGGTGGACTCCAATGCGGCTCAGCTGGAGGCCATGCGCGCTGGTCGCCTGCACGTGGCGGGCTTCAACACCGGCAGCAACCCCTTCGCCGTTAACTTTGCAGGCTTCGTGCCCTTCGCCATGATGGCCGCCGCCGACGGCAGCTTTGGCTACGAAATGGAGATAATCGTGCCCGCCGAAAGTGAGGTACAGACTATCGAAGACCTCCAGGGCAAGGAAGTTGCTTTCACATCCCAGACCTCAAACTCTGGATTTAAGGCTCCCTCGGCTCTGCTGGACTCAGAGTTTGGCCTGGCCGAAGGTACCGATTACACCTCTACCTTCTCCGGCAGCCACGACAACTCTATTCTCGGGGTAGCCAACGATGACTATGAGGCGGCGGCGATCGCCAACTCAGTGCTAGTGCGCATGGCCGACCGGGGTGCAGTTGACGCCAACGAAGTGCGCAGCATCTATAAGTCAGAGACCTTCCCCACCACCGGCTATGGCTATGTCTACAACCTAGACCCTGAGCTAGCCGAGAAGGTCAAAGAAGCCTTCTTTACCTTTGAGTGGGAAGGCACCAAGCTGCTAGAAGAATTTGGCAAGTCTGACGAGGCCCAGTTTATCCCCATTACCTACGAAGAGTACTGGGCGGTGATTCGCACCATTGATGATGCGCTAGGGGTCAACTACAGCCAACCTGAGTAGTCCCAGGGGCGTGCGTCTAAATAAAGTACCGAGCGCGTTGATCACTTTAGGGTGCACAACGCTGGAGCGAAGCTCCGCTAACGTGCAGCGATGCACCGATAGGGAAAATGGCAACGGTATCTTGTTTTCATGCACCTCCTAGATCAACGGCCAAGGCATCGTTCAGCCCCGTATAGGGCGCGTCCTTGCCTGACGGAACGCACGTAGCTGCTGAGCATGGGACTAGAAATCCTACGCTCAAGGCCGCAATCCCCTGAAGAGGATTGGGAGCTGGGTTCCCCAGTCTGCTGCTTTAAAGGACTTTCCCTGTGAGCCAGGGAGTTCACTCCCTGGTGGTTGTGACCAGATCTCCTTGACCTATGAGCATTTTGGGCATAGCTTAACCACCTTGATAGGGCTGGCACTGCCTACCCAACTAGAATGAACCGCAAATCTAAAATCGGTACCTCTCCATGCTCCGCCTAGATTCACTCACCAAGCGCTACGACACTGGCGACCTGGCCCTCAGCGATATTTCGCTGAGGGTGCCCGACGGCCAGGTAATAGCGCTGATTGGGCCGTCGGGGGCGGGTAAGAGCACCCTAATTCGCTGCATCAACCGCCTGGTAGAGCCGACCTCTGGGCAGATTTGGATCGGCGAGCAGGAGATCACCCAGCTGTCGCCCCGCGCCCTGCGCCAGGTGCGCCGCAAGGTGGGCATGATCTTTCAAGAATATGCCCTGGTAGAGCGGCTCAGCGTGATGGAAAACGTGCTGTCGGGCCAGCTGGGCTACGTGGGCTTTTGGCAGAGCTGGCTGCGGCGCTTCCCGCAGCCGGTGGTAGACGAGACCTTTCGCCTGCTGAATCGGGTGGGGCTGCCCGACTTTCCCGATAAGCGGGCCGACGCCCTTTCGGGGGGCCAGCGGCAGCGGGTGGGCATTGCCCGCGCCCTGCTGCAAAACCCTGACCTGCTGCTGGTGGATGAACCCACCGCCAGCCTTGACCCTAAAACGGCTCGCCAAATTATGCGGCTGATCATGGAGCTGGCCAGGGAGCGGGGCCTGGCGGTGATCATCAACATTCACGATGTGCCCCTGGCGCAGATGTTTGCCCAGCGCATTGTCGGTCTGCGCGCCGGGCAGGTGGTCTACGACGGCCCTCCTGACGGGCTGACTTCAGAGGTGTTGACCGACATTTACGGTGAAGAAGACTGGTCTACGGAGGCCGACGCTGCCGATATGCCTGAGGCTGACGCTAACGCCGATGATGTCGCTGCGGTGCTGCCCCATGTCTAACAGTTCTCTGTCTACCGCAACCCGCCGCTGGTCGCCGCCGCCGATGATTCGCAACCCCTACAAACGATGGGGGCTGATTGTGGGGGCGGGGTTGTATCTGGTGGTGGCCCTCAGTACCTTGGATGTCAACTCTGACCGCATTGCTCGGGGGCTGGAGCGCAGCAGCCGAATTTTTGCGGGTTTTTTGCAGCCCGATTTTGTCAGCCGCTGGAGCGACATCCAAACCGGGGTGCTGGAGAGCTTGACCATGACCGTGGTGGCCACGGTGATCGGCATTGTGATTTCAATTCCGGTGGGGTTTGGGGCGGCGCGCAACGTGGCCCCGTTGCCGATCTATTTATTCTGCCGCGCCTGGGTGACAATTTCGCGCACCTTTCAGGAGGTGATCATCGCCATTTTGTTTGTGGTGATGATGGGCTTTGGGCCGCTGGCGGGGGTGTTGACCCTGAGCTTTACCTCCGTGGGCTTTTTGAGCAAGCTGCTGGCCGAAGACATCGAAGAAATTGATCCCGCCCAGGTGGAGGCGATTCGGGCGACGGGGGCCTCGTGGCTCCAGCTGATGACCTATGCGGTGCTGCCCCAGGTAATGCCTCGCCTGGTGGGCTTGGGGGTTTACCGTTTTGACATCAACCTGCGGGAGTCGGCGATTGTGGGCGTGGTAGGGGCCGGGGGCATTGGCGCGACCCTGCAAACCGCCTTTAGCCGCTACGAGTTTGACACGGCGGGGGCGATTCTGCTGATTATCATTGCCCTGGTGATGGCGACGGAGCTGGCCTCAGGGTTTATTCGCAAGAGGTTGCAGTAATGCCGGTAATACAGAAGCATGGAGTGCAGGTGTGGCAGCGGCGCGATCGCCCCACGGCCATCAAACACTGGCTGGGCTGGCTGGTCGCCACGCTGATCTTTCTGGGCTGCTGGCAGGTGATTTCGGCGGCCACCACCTGGGCATTTGTGTGGGATGCGCCCCAGCAGGGTGCTCAGCTAATTGGCCGTATGCTGCCGCCCCGGTGGAGCTACATCAACCAGCTGTGGAAGCCCCTGTGGGACACGCTCAATATTGCGACTCTGGGTACGATCATGGGGGTGGCGATCGCCCTGCCCCTCTCCTTTCTCGCCGCCCGCAACACAACGCCCAATGCTTGGGTACGGAGCTTTGCCCTGCTGGTGATCGTCACGTCGCGCTCGGTCAACTCGCTGATCTGGGCGCTGCTGCTGGTGGCGGTGATTGGCCCGGGTCTGCTGGCGGGGGTGCTGGCGATCGGCCTGCGGTCCATTGGCTTTGTGGGCAAGCTGTTTTCGGAGGCGATTGAAGAGATTGAGCGTCATCCGGTGGAAGCGATCGCCGCCACCGGGGCCGGGCCGCTCCAGGTGCTCAGCTACGGCATTGTGCCCCAGGTGCTGCCCACCCTGGCCGGGGTCAGCGTCTTTCGATGGGATATCAATATCCGCGAATCGACGGTAATTGGCCTGGTGGGGGCAGGGGGCATCGGCATCAGCCTAAATGCGACTATTAGCTCTCTGCAATGGTCACAGGCCAGCGTGATTTTTTTGGCGATTTTTGTCATGGTGCTGCTGAGCGAATGGGTATCGGCCACAGTGCGTAAGTCGATCATTTAGGTGGATGAAAGGGGTGATCGCCCCCACCTATCGGCCACCGATTTGGTCATCAAGATGGCCCACAGGGCCGCCGCCAGGGTTTCTACGTCACTGTTTTTGCTCAGTTACCAGCGTCAGGCTAACCCAGGTGCCCTGGGCGTTGTAGGTGCGAATCAGCCGCTGCCGCAGGGTGGGGGTAATCAGCCAGCCCGCTTCGAGAAACAACCCCTGCCCCGCCTGAATCTCGGTGGGGAAACTGGCCGACGCCCCACCGGGTAACAGCAGCACCGTAACCGGCTGGCTGCCCTGGTCAAAGCGCAGCGCTGAGCCAGCCTGCTGACCCCGAGATTGAATCGTCGCACCGTTGCCAAACGACAGACTCTGGGTGATGTCAGCCCCCACCTGCCAGATCTCCAGCCGGGTTGCCGCAGTCCGCGGCGGCTGGAGGTCGGGGAAAACCGTCTCGGCCTCGCCCAGCCAGGTGCCGATCAGCTGAGCTGTAGATAGCTCGGGGCGGGCAGAAGGTTCTACGCCCGCTAAGTGCTCACGAATGAGCGTCAGGCTGCCCAGGGTGGGCTGCTTCGGAAAGATCTGGGCAATTCGCAGCCGCTCGGCCCCGTAAATCAGGCTCAGCTCGGCCCCAAACTCACTCACCGGGCTGCGCTGAATCGACCCCTGGGAAAAGGCCCCCGTCTGACAAAACAAAACCCCCCGCCCGAGGGAGCTATATTCAAGCACCGTTTCGCTCATCGGCTGACCGAGGGGCCGTTTGCGAATGGTCTGGCGCATGGTGTTGCCCTGGTTGAGGGGCTGTAGCGCCACCTCCGAGGGCGTGTCTTGCAGGATTGCTCCGCTCGGTGCCAGCCGGGTAAACGACCCCACCCAGGTGCCCTGGTTTTTGAGCAGTCGTTGCCACTGGGTTAAAGGGGCGGCGGTCATAGAGTTAGACCAAGGTAAATGACTAGAGCATCGGTAGCGTATGGCTAAAAACCCGGTTTCTTCGTCGCTTCTCTAACGGCAGGACTAGCCTTCTGCCCCAGAAACCGGGTTTCTGGACCGGTGTTCTAAGGGGCAAAGCTGGCCGAGGTTTACGGTGTTATGCCCTAGACCTCACACCGTAAACCGTAGACCCTTTCCCTCTAGCCCTGCATCAGGCTGACCAGGTGGGGTAGCTCGGGCAAAATCAGCGCCTCCATGGCCAGGGTGACGGCTTTGCTAGAGCCGGGTAGCGAGAAAATCAGCGTTGACTGCGATACGCCAGCCACGGCGCGGGAGGCCATGGCGCGGGAGCCGATCTCCTGAAAGCTGAGCTGACGAAAGATCTCGCCAAACCCCGGCAGGGTTTTCTCCAGCAGCGCCGCTACGGCGTCGTAGGTGGTGTCGCGGGGGGCAATGCCGGTGCCACCCGTGAGCACGATGGCGTCTACGTCGGCCCGCTGGGCCAGGGTTTGGCAGAGGCCAGCGATGCGATCTGGCTCGTCGGGCACGATGCGATAGTCGGCCACGGCGTGGCCCGCCTCGGTGAGCAGGGCCTGAATGATCTGCCCGCTGTGATCGCTCTCTACGGTGCGGGTGTCGCTGACGGTCACGACTGCGCAGCGCACCGGTCTAGATACTGCCTGGGGATGGGCCATGGCCGCAAGAATCAGCAGAAAAGGGTTAGCTCTTGGTGAAGCCCAGGCCGTTTTGCTCGGCGTAGCGGTTCATAAACCGCATAAAGCGATCCCACTCGGCTTCGCTTTTCATCACGTAGACGGCCTCAATGCCGGCTGGCTCACCGTTGACAAATTTGCCGTTGACGTCGCGGCTGCTCAACTCTCCCTCTTCGTCGACCAGGTACATGCCGGTGATCTCAACCCCTTCCTGCTGCGAAAGCGCCTGGGGATGATCGAAGTAAAAGGTAGCCGTGCCATCCGTGCCATCTTTGCCTCGGGTAAGGCGCACATCAGGGATTACGGGTTCTGCAACGCCACGGGCAAACTGAATTTCGGCCATGCCAAAGGTCCTAATCTAAAGGTGCTACTTGTCAGCAACCATTCTCTCACGATACCGGGATCAGCGCAGGCGCTGAGACTGGCCTAACTATCAATCGCACCGATCATCAGCAAAAGCATATTCTCCCATGCGGCCCATGGAGCGACATTCCTAGAACGCCGGTACAGAAACCCGGTTTCTGGGGCAGAAGGCTGGTCATGTTGTTAGAGCAGCGGCGAAGAAACCGGGTTTTTAGCCATACTGTACCGATGCTCTAGCAGCTGGCTCAGCGATTTGGCCTAAAACCGTTGCGGCCGATGAATTTGCAGCGGCTAGGGATTGCGGTCTAGGGGCTCTCCCATGGGGTCTGTGGTCAGCACCGTCAGCGACTCGGCCAGGGCCACCGCATCCTCGGGGGCGACATCTTCGCAGCCGCGCAGGGTCTCAAATAGGTCGCCGATATAGGTGGCTCCGATCAAGCGGTAAGCGCCGGAGGGGCCAATCAGCCAGTCGGTGAAGAGGTTGGCTTCGGGAAACTGGGCCTGCATGTCAGCCTCGGCAAAGGGGCCGTGGTTGAGGCCGTAGCCCTGATCGCTAGCTGGATCGCCAACCGCATCTCGAAACAGGGGCGGCTGAATTGGCAGACGGTTTTCGGTGGCTGGGGGGTCGCCAATGCCCTCGGAGGCAAACTCGACGGCAAAGCACTGGTTGAGATGATTTTGGTAGACCACCAGATAGCCGGGGCCGGGGTCGCCCTGGTCAACCCGCAGCTCTACGATGGAAAACGACGGCGGCACCTCGCCGGGCACAACGACCTCGACCCCTAAACTGGTGAGCTGGCTAGTTTGGTCGGGGGCCATTTGGGCCAAGAAAGCGCCCTCGGGCGGTGGCGGCGGGCCTTCGGCGGTAGGAGGGGCTGGGGCCTGATCGAGGGGCATAGAGGTGGTGTCGGCGCGATCGCAGGCGACTAGCCCCATCACCAGCATTGCCGCCCAGAGCTGGGTGCCGCCCCTGGTCATTACCCTGGTCATTACCCTGGTCACAAGCGCTAATCCCCTATACGGCACAGCCGCTATTTTATCGCGCCTTGATCGCGCAGGATAATCGCGCAGAATGGGGCTAAACCCCTGCCGCTGACTATGGGGATTCGCACCGAAATAAGGTACCAGAGAAGGTGGACGCTCTAGGCTAGATTCCCGCCCCACGCCTTCGCGGGGGCAGGCTCTGCGCGGGAAGGACGCTGGAACTTTATTTATTGTCTAGTCCTATAACTGCTGAGCAGGTCGCAGCCGGAGGCCAGTGCCCTGAAGGCCAGGTAAACCTGTAGCATGATGATGCCCTGTTACCCCGGAGTTAACCCCGTTGCCTAAGCTGCCGCCCCTGTCGTTATCGGTCAAGGTATCCTACGGCGTTGGCGAGCTAGCGGCGGCGGTGCCCGCCAGTCTGTCGGCGTTTTTTGTGCTGTATTTTTTTACCACGGTGGCGGGGCTAAGCCCGGCGCTGGCGGGGGCGGTGCTGCTGTTTGGTCGCTTTTGGGATGCGATCAATGATCCGCTGATTGGCTGGCTGAGCGATCGCACCGTATCGCCCTGGGGTCGCCGCTACCCCTGGATGATCGGCGGGGTGATTCCGCTGGCGATCTCGTCGGTGCTGCTGTGGACGGTACCGCCCTTTGCCAGTCAGTGGGCCATTTTTGCCTATTACATTGCTCTGTCAATCTTTGCCTTTGCGGCCTTTACCACGGTGCAGCTGCCCTACACCGCCCTGGCGGCCGAGTTGGCCGACGACTACGACGAGCGCACCGACCTGATCGGCATGAAGTCGGCCTTTAGCATTGGCGGCAGCATTGTGGCGCTGCTGATGGCCCAGGCGGTGTTTGCTCGGGTGGCCGACCCCGCCCGCCAGTACGTGATCTTGGGGGCGCTGTCGGCCAGCCTGGCGGTGGTGATCATTGGTCTGTGCGTGGCGGGCACCTATCGCCGCTACTGGCAGGTGCAGCGGGGCCGGCCCCAGCTGGCGACTAGCGGTGCGTCTCCGGCCCTGCTGGCCCAGTTGCGCAGCGTGTTTAAGAACCGCGCCTTTCGCCAAATTTTGGGTCTCTATCTCTGCGGCTGGATGAGTGTGCAGGTGACTGCCGCCATGCTGCCCTATTTTGTGGGGGCCTACATGGAGCTGCCCGCCACCCACTTTGCCCAGATGGCCCTGGCGGTGCAGGGCACGGCGATCGCCATGCTCTGGGGCTGGGACTGGGTGGCCAAGCGCACCGGCAAGCGCACCGTGTTTCTGATGGGGGCACCCCTGGCGGCCCTGGCCCTGGGCGGCCTGGCCACGGTGCAGCCGGGGCAGGTGGCCTGGATGTATACCCTGGGCGTGATTGCTGGTGTTGGGGTAGCCACGTTGTATATGGTGCCCTTTGCCATGCTGCCCGACGTAGTTGATCTCGATGAACTCGAAACTGGCCTGCGGCGAGAGGGGCTGTACTTTAGCGCCCTGGTGTTTTTGCAAAAGCTGGGCCTGGCGGTGGCGCTGTTTATCTCCGGTCAGGTGCTGGGCTGGACGGGCTACGTGGCCAGTGCCGAGAGCCAGCCTGAGGCTGCCCTCTGGGCGATTCGCCTGCTGATTGGACCGCTGCCAGCCTTCCTGCTAGCGGGAGGGCTGTGGTTTTGCTACCGCTACCCGATCAACCGAGAACGTCATCAGCAAATTTTGCTGGCGTTGCAAAGCCGCCGCCAAGAGCGCTTAGATGACGCCGCTGCCGCTGGTTCAAAGGCTCCGCCCTCAGAGATTTAGGGGCGATCACCAAGCCCCTGCCTGGGGTGCGATCGCGGCTTCCGGGCAAAAAACCTAGGAATTTAGGCAACATTCGGCCTCTTCCTTTCGATAGAGGGGAGTCGCGGTCGCTTCCGTTAAGGTGTGTTGAGTGTTTCAGATGTGCTGGTCTAACAAAAATTCTGTCCATCTGCGCACGCTTTTTCGAGTGTAAGGACTTTTCCCTATGATTACTAAGCGTTCCTCAACAACCAAGCGATGGGCAATTGGTTTCGCCAGCGTTGGCGCAGCTGCTCTGATGGCGGCCTGTGGCCCGACCGGTGAGCCCACCGCAGACACCGCTCCCGGTCAAGACCCCATGGCCACCGAAGCGCCCGCCGCTGACTACGACTCTGCCAGTGAAGGCAGCATTGTCGACGTGGCTGCCAGCAACGATGACTTCAGCATTTTGGTTGAAGCTGTGCAGGCGGCTGGTCTGGCTGACACCCTCTCTGCCGATACGCCTATGACGTTGTTTGCTCCTACCAACGCAGCTTTTGAGGCGCTGCCCGAGGGTACCCTAGAGCAGCTGCTGCTGCCTGAGAACCAGGAAGCGCTGCGTCAGATTTTGACCTACCACGTGATCGAGGGCGAGGTGCCCGCTTCTGCCGTGATGACTGGCGAAGTACCCAGCGCCGCTGGTTCTCCGATCTCGATACAGGTCAACGATGCCACTGGTGAGGTTATGGTCAACCAGGCCATGGTGACTCAAACCGATATTCAGGCCAGCAACGGCATCATTCACGCCATCGATCAGGTGATTCTACCCCCCGATCTGGCTCTCTAGATCGGATGTACAGCTCAGGGGAATTTCCAAGAGGAATTCCCCAAGTTGTCAGACTTCACTGAATGCTGAAAAAATCCCCGGGCTGTTGCCGGGGATTTTTTTGTGGAGCCTGCGGTTCGATTTTCAATTTTCGATTACTGATCTCTGATGCTCAATCTTGTTTGCTTAGCCCCGATTTGACCGGATGCATGATTGAGCGCGCGCAAGGCGCCCCTACGGTTTAGCCTGTTGGGCAGCGGAGTTAGGTGATTCGGAGCTGGTATGATATCGGGCCTGGGCTAGGCCGAGAACTCTACCCGAGAGCAAGCGTTGACTAGCTGCTGTGATTGGAGGATTGCTGACCCAGGCGGGGTTCGGTGCCCAGCCGCAGGCGCTCAATATTGCTGCGGTGGCGCAAAATCACGTAGAGCGCCGCCAGACCACCCAGCACAATGTAGGGCAGCGGCTGGCCTGTCGCTATCATCAGAATCATGGTGGCGATCGCAGCGGCGATCGACCCCAGCGACACAATTCGGCTGAGGGCTAGGGTAATGCTAAAGGCCGCCACCGCCCCCAGGGCCACGGGCCAGGCCAGCCCCAGCAGCACCCCCAGCCCCGAGGCCGCAGACTTGCCCCCGGTAAACCCAATCCACACCGATTTGCTGTGGCCCACCATCGCCACCAGCCCCGCCAGCATCAGCAACCAGGGCCGCCAATCGGGGGCCAGCGCTGGAGCCAAGGCCAGTATCTGGGGCCAGACCGCTGTCGCTAGCAGCACCGCCAGCAGCCCCTTGAGCAGATCGATTAGGAGCACGGCGATCGCCGGCCCTTTGCCGACGGTTCTCAGCACGTTGGTGGCCCCGGTGCCGCCCGAGCCGCACTGCCGAATATCGATGCCTTTGACCCCCTTAGCGACCAGGTAGCCCGTGGGGATAGACCCCAATAGATAAGCTGCCACCAGCAGCAGCACAATTGCCAGAACTGCCAACGCTCTATGTCCTTAAAATGCGAAATACAAGAAATGCGAAATACAAAGTGTGACAAAACGGGTGGATCGGCCCCGGTGGGCCAGAGTCCCAATTTTTGTACCGACTCACACCAGCTTAGGGGGATTGGTGCCCCAGTAGGGGCCAGCGCTTAGCAATCCTTAGGGAAGTTTGGCCTATCCTAAGCTAGGCCCTCAGACGCGGTGCATAGCCGCTCAATTACCTGCTCAGCGGTAATTAGCCGCTTGAGCACCACCTGGCCTATGGTGGTGCCGGTGGCGCTTTCGGGCTTGACCTCGACCATCAGCACCGTTTCTTCGACTTGGTATAGCCACAGTGTTTCGCCCTGTTCTTGAATCGACAGGTTGAGGCGACGCATGTGGGGTTTGCGCTGCCAGCCCAGCTCATTCCACAGACCGCCAAACTCCCATACCCGGCCAGTTGTCCAACCATCTGAAAGAAAAAAATATTTCACCGCTCACTCTGCCACACCAGGTATCAATCGCATTATGCACCGTGATGAACAATTGACCGCAGCCCTGTCCCAATTTCCTGCCCTAATTTAAGGATTGCCGAGATGAATTCTGGCGGGCCACTTTTCACCGCAACTTGCCCTCAGCCTGGTTACCACCGATGATTCAACTGCTTGCCCTCGACCATTTGGTGCTGACCGTAGCCGATATGGCGCGCACCTGCGAGTTTTACCAAACGGTGCTGGGCATGGAGGTCATCACCTTTGGCGCTGGCCGCAGGGCGCTGCGCTACGGTCGGCAAAAAATTAACCTGCATCCCGCTGAGACCCCTCTGGCGCCCCATGCCCAGGCACCGACCCCAGGCTCGGCAGATCTATGTTTCCTGCTGGCCATATCGTTGGAGAGCGCGCTGAGGCATCTACAAGATCTGGGCATTGCGGTGATCGAAGGGCCAGTGCAGCGCACCGGAGCGACTGGGCCGCTGGTATCCATCTATCTGCGCGACCCCGACGGCAATCTGCTCGAGCTCAGTGTTGCCGCAGATTGAGGATCTACCCCAAGAGTTTGGACAATCCAATGCCAGAAAAAATATTCAGCCAACTATCCGGATGGGTAGGATGGGCGGCGTATAAAAGAAAGGTAGATGCACCCTGATTGTTAAGCCTTGAGGTACCTGGAGGGATCTCAAGGCTTTTTTTTGCCCTGGCCCAGGGAAGGTGCGGCGGCAGCTGTGATACCCTAACCGCAATTGACGCGAAGGTGGATTTATGGCAACGGCAACGGTAGGGCTAGTGTTTGGCGGCTGCTCAGGGGAGCACGAGGTTTCGATTCGATCAGCCCAGGCGATCGCCCGCGCTCTGGCCAGCGGTACCAACGCCGATAAGTACACCGTGCGGCCGGTCTACATTCGCAAAGACGGGGTGTGGCTGGCTGGCCCAGAGGCGAAGGACGTTCTCACCGCTGGCACGCCTCCCCAGGATGCCGCAGGTTCCTCAGTGGCTACGCCCCGACTGCGCCTGCCCCAGTTTGAGGGGGTGGATGCGATCGACATTTGGTTTCCGGTGCTCCACGGCCCCAACGGCGAAGACGGCACCGTGCAGGGTATTTTTACCCTGATGCAGCAGCCCTACGTCGGCTCTGGGGTGCTGGGTTCAGCGGTGGGCATGGATAAAATTGCCATGAAAACCGCCTTTGCTCAGGTGGGGCTGCCCCAGGTGAAGTACCTGGCGGTGAGCCGAGCCGAGGTGTGGTCAAACCCCTGCGTGTTTCCAAAACTGTGCGATCGCATTGAGGCCGAGCTGGGCTACCCCTGCTTTGTCAAGCCTGCCAACCTGGGGTCATCGGTGGGCATTGCCAAGGCCACCAGCCGCAAAGAACTCGAAGCCGCCCTCGACAGCGCCGCCAGCTACGACCGCCGCATCATTGTTGAAACCGGGGTGGTGGCCCGCGAGGTCGAGTGCGCCGTGCTGGGCAACGACACCCCCAAGGCCTCGCTGCTGGGCGAAATCGCCTTCCAGAGCGACTTTTACGACTACGAAACCAAATACACCAGCGGCCAGTCGCAGCATATCATTCCTGCAAACCTGCCCGAGGATGTCAGCCGCCGCATTCAAGAAATGGCGGTGACGGCCTTTCAGACGGTGGATGCCGCTGGTATCGCTCGGGTCGACTTTTTCTATGTGGAAGCCACGGGCGAAGTTCTGATCAACGAGATCAATACCTTTCCGGGCTTCACCGCCACCAGCATGTACCCGATGATGTGGGAAGCTAGTGGTGTGTCCTTTGAGGAACTGGTGGACAGGCTGATTCAGCTGGGGTTTGAGCGCGGGGGGAGGGGGGAGTAGATGAGTGGATGGGCGGATGGGTAGATGAGTGGGAGGGTAAAGAATGCCTGAACTTCTAACCCCGGTTTTTGATGGTCATGACCTGCACAATTTGGTGGGCCAGGGCGCTGGGGATTTCAAGAATGCGGTAGAGATCTTCGAGAAACGCCTGCTCTTGGGGCGTGACCGTGCGGTCGGAGAGCACCAGGTCGGTGGCGATCGCAAAGGCGGTCTCCCTCAGCTCTGGGGAAAGCGCGGTCTTCGCTTGGTCAACCAGCACCCCTGGCCCCTGTTGTTTGAGTCGATGGAGCGTGGCGTTAAACAACCGACTTAGATCGTCGCTGGAGTAGCTGCTAAACAGGGCCATGCGCGACAGCAGCATAGTCATGTCTTGGCCCTCCTGGTTGGCGAGGTAGCCGTCAGCGGCGATCGCCACCATAGCAATGTTTGCCAGGGCTTCCGGTGGGCCTATGGGTGAATCGGTCATAGTTACTCTCCCTGGGGCGTGAGCGCATTATTTTTGATGCAGCGGCTCTTGATAATCCTAATTTTTGCCCCAAAGCGGCCCCGGTGCAATCAGCATGAAGGAGGCTGAAGTGCAATCATCAGGGCGACCGTCCCATCTCTGTCATCGGCCAAATGGCTTAGCTTTGCGGCTAATTGTGATCAATCTCACCAGCGAGCGTGACAAATCGGCTAGGTCTTCAGGAACATTCCCGTAATACTAAGGTTGACTCAACTTTAGCCGAGTCATCTACAGGGAACACACAACCAACCGACGAGTCCTTTTGGGCCTGTCGGTTTTTTTTTAGGTGGCCTGTTGGTAAAACCGTTGCATGTCTTCAAACCACAGCCGCCGCGACTCATCCCAGGTGTAGAACATATGACCTCCCTGAAAGTGGCGCAGGGTGAGGTTTGATCGCAGCTCAGGGTTGAGATTCATCAGGTCTTTGAGGTGCTCTGACGAAAAGTAGGGCGTCACCAGGTCATAGATGCCGTGGGTAATGTAGACCTGGAGGTAGGGGTTGAGGGCCATGCCCACCCGCAGATCGTCCACCGACCCCACAAAGCCCTGGCGGTACTCGCTCTCGGGCAAAAACTCCCAGGCTTTAAACACCTCAAAGCTGAGCAGGTTGTAGGTGAGGGTGGTTTCGACCCCCAGGGTGGAGCGCAGGTGGCTGTTGATCGCTCCGGTAAACATCCGATCAATGCCCTCTAGGGTGGGGTCGGTGCCCTCGTGAACCAGGCGATCGGGAAAGGGGTCGATCGCCGTCACCGAGCCATCGTAGAGGCCCAAAATTCTCTGCTGTTCTCGCAGCAGCTCGCGGGCAAACACCGTAATGTCGATGCGGCCTCGGTGGCGCTGCACCACTTCGGGGGGCAAGCCGATCAGCGCGGCCAGTTCGCCAAACACCCGCTGCTGGTCTTCAGCGGGGGCGGTGCTGCCCAGGGCCAGCAGAGGAATTAGGGTTTTGCGGGCAAAGTCAGCGGCCTTGGCCCCGTGGGCAGCGGGGCTGTCGCTGGTGTCTACTCGCCCGTGGTATGCCGCCGTCGCCGCCATGGAAGGAATCACCGTGGCCCAGCCGCTGAGGCTGTAGTCGGTGCCCTCCAGCAGCATAAACTCCATCACGGGCGAAATTAGAATTGCGCCGCACAGGCCCACGCCGTAGTCTTGCTGGAGTTTGCGGGCCAGCTTGGCCACCCGAAAGCCGCCGTAGCTCTCGCCAGCAATAAAGACCGGCGACAGCCAGCGGTGGTGGGCCGACAGGTAGCCCTGAATAAATTCGCCCAGGGCGTTGAGATCGCGCTCCACCGCCCAGAATTTTTTCGACTTATCGTCGGGCTTGTCGTCTGATTTGTCGGATTTATCAGCGGGTTTTTCAGCACTGGCGGCAGTTTCCCCCGAGGTATCGGTTTTGTCGCCCGGCTTAGGTAGGGTACGGCTAAAGCCGGTGCCGAGGGGGTCAATGAAGACCAAATCGCTAAAGCTCAGCCAGCTCTCGGGGTTGTCAGTCACCTGCACCGGGGGCCGAGGCAGGCTGCCGTCGGGGTTAAACACCACCCGGCGCGGCCCCAGGGCACCCATGTGCAGGTAGGCCGAGGCCGCCCCAGGGCCACCGTTAAACACAAAGGTAATGGGGCGCTGGGCCGGGTCTTGATCGCCAATGGTGTAGGCCACGTGGAACAGCTCAGCCACGGGCTGGTCATTTTCGTAGAGGGTTTGCCACTGGGCCGAGGCGGTGTAGGGCTGGCCGCCGTTGGGGGTAGTGAGCAGGTGCTCGGTGGTGTTGCCCTGGCGTTTGGGGGTGTCTGACATGGGGAGGGGGTGATGGAGGCCTTTCATTTATAGCGTGGATGGGTCGGTGGGGAGTGGATGGGTGGATGGGTAAGTGGGTGAATGGGTGGGGGCGATCGCGTTGGCAAGGTTTAGATTAGGTTAATGCCACCTCTGAAATTACCGCTATGCGATCGCTCCTGCTCGACATTGCCCGTGCCTTTAACAACGTCTACAGCGGCTGGATCTGGTGGAACCTTTTCCTAGCCTTTGTGCCGCTGTTGCTGAGCTTTAGTTTGTTTCGTCCGGCGGTTATTTCCCGGAGGTGGTTATGGCCTGCCTGGGGGCTGGTGACGGCCATTGGAATAGTGGGCCTCTGGCCGAGAATGCCCCGCGTAGTGCAGGGGTGGTTCAACATTGTGGGCGCTAGCGGCGATGTGACTCAGCTACGCATACTGTGGCTGATCACGATTGTGGCGGTGGTTGCCCTGCTCAGCTGGCTCATTGTTGGCAAACAGCAGCGACCCCAGGGCTGGCTGTGGTGGGTGGGGGTAGCGGTGTTTTTGGCCTTTTTGCCCAATGCCCCCTACGTCCTCACCGATATCATTCACCTGATTAGGGGTACCAGTTCGGGGCAGATTCCGGTGCCGGTGGTGGCGCTGGTGTTTATTCCGATTCACGCTACGGCCATTTTGCTGGGGTTTCAGGCCTACGTGGTCTCTATTCTCAATCTGGCAATTTATCTCAATCAGCAGGGGGCCAGGGCGCTAATTTTGCCGATGGAGCTGACTATCCACGCGCTGTGCGCTGTGGGCATCTACCTGGGGCGTTTTCTGCGGTTTAACAGCTGGGATCTAGTATTTTTCCCCACAGGCGTGATGACCGATACCCTCAACGTGCTCACCTCCCGGCGTCCGGCGGCGGTGATTGTGGTGACCTTTGCGATTTTGGCCAGTCTTTACTGGATATTTAAGCAGCTTACCCTGGGGCTAAAACTGCGCCTGCGTTACGCCCGCCAGGGGTTAGACGCTTTAGATTGACCGCCGCTCAGGGGCAAACCTTGGAATAGAGCAATGGCGTATAGCCGTTGCTGCAAGGACATAGGTCATGTCCTAATCGTTTTGGTGATCGCTACAGAGAGGCAGCCGCATAGGCTTGAAAAACATGTCCTGTCACCGATACGCTGACAATAGCGCTTGGGCCGCTGTCAGCGTATCGGCTTCGGCGGCGGGTTTGTCTTTGCGCCAGCGCAAAATACGGGGAAAGCGCACTGAAATGCCCGACTTGTGGCGGGTAGACTCGGCGATGCCCTCAAAGCCAATCTCAAACACGTGCAGCGGCTCGACCGATCGCACTGGCCCAAAGCGCTCGGTAGTGTGGCGACGAATCCACTTATCCAGCACGTCAATTTCGGCGTTATCCAAACCGCTGTAGGCCTTGGCGAAGGGCACTAGGGTCTCGCCCTGCCAGAGGGCAAAGGTGTAGTCGGTGAACAGGTTGGCCCGCTTGCCGCTGCCCGCCTGGGCGTAGATCAGCACCGCGTCGAGGCTCATGGGGTCAACTTTGTACTTCCACCAGTGGCCCCGCTTGCGGCCCACCAGATAGGGGCTGGCGATCGCCTTCACCACCAGCCCCTCGGCCCCGTGGTCGCGGGCGCTGGCCCGCAGCGCCGCCAGTTCTTCAAAGGAGTGGAACTCCAGGGGGACAGACTGGTGCAGGTTGGGGGCGGTGTGAACCTTGAGCAGGGTGGTGAGGTGGTGGGTGCGATCGCTCCAGCTTTTCTGCCGCAAATCTACCCCGTCCGACTCTAGCAGGTCGTAGGCAATGAAGTGGACGGGACTGTCGGCCATCACCTTTTTGCTGACTTTCTTGCGGCCCAGGCGCTTTTGCAGGTGGTTAAACGACAGTGGCCTGCCCTCCTGCCAGCAGAGAATTTCCCCATCCATCACCACGCCGTTGGGGAAATCTGCCATCATCGCCTCGATCTCGGGGAACTGGGGCGTGACGAGATCTTCGCCCCGCGACCAGATAAACACCTGGTCGGCCCGCTTGATCACCTGGGCGCGAATGCCGTCCCACTTCCACTCTGCTTGCCAGCGGGAGAAGTCTTCGCTCTTAAATTTTTCTTCGTCCAGCGACGTGGCGAGAAAGAACGGGTAGGGCTGGCTGGGGGCATTCTGCGTGGCTTCTTCGTTGGTGAGGTTGTCGTAGAACTCGACGGTGGGGGTAAAGTCGCCCATCAGGCGGTGGGCCAGCACCGGTTCGGTGACACCCGTGGCGGCGGCCAGGCCTTTGATCACCAGTTTGGCCGAGGCCCCTACCCGAAAGGCCCCGGTGAGGATTTTGTTGAGCACAAAGATCTCGGTGTTGTTGAGCGCTGCCCACCAGGAGACGATTAAGTCGCGCCGCTCCTCGTCGGTCTCCACCGCCTTGACCATCGGGATCACCTCCTCCATCCACTGGTGCAGGGGGATGGAACTGAAGGCATGGGCTGGATTGGATTGGTCATTGCCGTTGGTTTGGGGCTGGGCAAACGACCGTTTGCCCCTACACCCGGATAAATCCACATCGCGCAGCAGCAGGGCGATCACCTCCGCCGAGTCGCCCACCTGGGCGTAGCAGTCTTTAAACAGCCATTCAGGAATGTCGGAAATCTGCAAAAACACGTCCCGCAGCACCCGCGAGGTCACCGTGCGGCGGCGGGTTTTGCCCAGCAGCAGGTAGAGCGCCCAGACCTTGTCGGCGGAGTCAGCGGTTTGAAAATAGGCCTGGAGCGATCGCACCTTCTCGTTGGTCGAAGTGGTGGCGTCTATATCTAAAAAGAGCTGGGTAAATCGCTGCATGAATGGGGTGACGGGCACGCTTCGCTTTGCCCATCCTACAAGTTTGGCTCGGCCTCTGCCCGCACACTGGCGATATGCACCAGCGCATCGCCCTGATTGACCAGCGGGTTTTGGCCGTGGCCGATCACCAAGCCATCCATGGGGCTGCGCACCTGCACCGGCTTGTCGCCAAAGGTATCGCTGATAAAGCCCAGGGGCTGGCGCTGCTTGACCTCGTCTCCCAGGGCGATGGAGCGATGCCAAATGCCGCCGCGAGAGGCCCGCACCCAGCGGGTTTCGCGGGCTTCTACGGTGGCGGGGGCGGTGGTCTCAGGCGGGGCATACATGCCCAGGTAGGCCATCACCCGGTAGATGCCATCCACCCCGGTTTGAATCGCCTGGGCGTCGAACCGTAGGGCTTCTCCGGCTTCGTAGAGCAGGGTGGGAATTTTGCGCCTGGCGGCGGTTTGGCGTAGGGAGCCATCGCGGTGGGAGGCATGGATGATCACCGGGGCACCAAAGGCCTGGGCAAAGGCGTAGGTGGCCGGGTCTTGCAGGTCGGCCCGCACCTGGGGCAGGTTGATGCGGTGAATCGCCGCCGTGTGCAGGTCAATGCCGTGGGTGCACTGGCTGACCACTTCTTTCATGAATAGATGGGCCAGGCGACTGGCCATCGACCCCCGCGCCGAACCGGGGAAGGAGCGGTTCAGGTCACGGCGATCGGGTAGGTAGCGCGATTGCTCTAGCAGGCCAAAAATATTCACCACCGGCACCGCGATCACCGTGCCGTTGAGCCGGTGGGGCTTGAGCGCCTTGGCCACCCGACGAATGATGTCGACGCCATTGAGCTCGTCGCCGTGGATGGCGGCGCTGAGCCACAGACGCGGCCCCGGTTTTTTGCCGCTGATCACCGTCACCGGTAGCGACATCATGGTGCCGGTGGTGAGGCGGGCCACGGGTAGGTCAAGCCGCACCCGCTTGCCTCGGGGAATGGTTTCGCCGCCGATCACCAGCGGCTGGGCAGCCTGATCTTCGCCGGGCTGCATCAGCAGTGAGCTGGCATCGCCGACGCGCCGAAAAGAATCCTGTGTGAGTTTGACCAATCTGACCTCCACCCAGGGGAGGGTTGATTTTTCGCCACTATAGCCAATTAGCCGCGCGATCGCATGGGAAATTTGCCCTACTGGTGCTGGGGGATGGGATCCCCCGCTTCGCCGCCCCCTTGGAAAGGGGGCGCTCACGTCCTTGGCGAGTAGCCAAGCCTCCGCCCCGCACTTAAGTAGTTAGACAAAATTAATGACGTACTCCTCGCCAAATTTGCGGAGTAT
>DAIPYU010000013.1:43133-52802 GCA_036782635.1 Nodosilinea sp. CTOTU7353 | reverse complement strand
GCTGAGGCCTTGGGTTAATTCTCGCTGTGCCAGTTGAAAGTGCGGAATGTGGGGTGGAGGTATCGCACCACTTGGCGATCACCGCACTCGGCACCCCTTTGATTAACTGAGTCGTGATGAAAGTATCCCTACAGGAGTAGGGGGTTGTATCCGGCTTGATGGGTGTTGTGATCTTTGTCCAGCCTCTCCGGGAAAAATTCCGGTAGCTGATCGAGTCCCCATCCCGCGACGGAAAAACAAGCTGTGTAGGATTTGGGTTCTCAGGCGCTATGGACTCCAGCAGGGTCTGTACGCGCGGGGAAACAGCAATTCGCCGCGTCTTATTATTCTTACTCCCTTTACTGCGGACACGCCGATTGCCGACCTGTACTAACGCCCCCTCAAAGTTGATGGTGCCGAAGTCATCCAAAATATGTTGCCACTGCAACCCGATCGCCTCGCTGGGTCTACAGCCAACACAGAATAGGAACTCCACAAAGGGAGCGTAGAGACGGTAGTTCATGCCTTTGCGGTTGTCGTTCTGAAATGCGGCAATCACCTGGTCTCGTTCTTCTTCCGTAAAAGCATTTGGCTTAGGATCCACCTGGTAGCGATACTGGGGCAGCTCTTGAGCCATCCCCTCAAACAGGTTGGCAGCAACCAGCTTGTGCTTTTTGCCCCAGCGACAGGCTGCTGCTAAGTACATCAGCCCATCTTTGGTGCGGTAGATGGTGGTGACCTGCTCCAGCTTTTGTTTGACTATCAGCGGCTCATCGATAGTCAAATCGCCCAGCTTCCGATACAGCCGGGTGAGGTTGTCATATTTTTCCTGAGTTTTGACTTTTAGACCGGGCAGCTTGTGAGCGGCATACCGTTCCCAAATCTCCATTACCGTCATGCTCTGGGGCTTGAGCGGCTCTAGCACCGTTAGCTGGGGCGGCTTGGGCTTGCCGTATTTTGCCAAGGTGTAGTCAAAGCGCTCTAGGGCGATGTCTGACTCGATGAGCTTGGCTTTGGCATCGACCACTCTCCGGTTAATATCCGTGTCTGCCAGATCGGTGGAGAGATACTTTTGCTTGCCGTCATAGAGATGCCGGGGCAGTCGTATCCGAAGTCGGCCTCGAAAGGATTCAATGCCAACGGATCCCTTAGGCGCTCTACCTGAATTTTTGCTGTACATGGCGCAATGCTCGAAAGGGGTACATGGAAGCGAACTAATGTACTCACCCTGATAGTCAAATGATAGTCAAACCGCAGCTAAATGCACCCAAAAATGACCAAATGTTACAAGGCCAATTCTCTGAACAGGAATAACCTGCAACTGAAAACCCCTTGATTTAGAAGCCTTGAAGGCTTATAAATCAAGGGGTTCAGGTGTTTTAGGTTGTATGGGCGATACTGGTTTCGAACCAGTGACCTCTTCCGTGTGAAGGAAGCGCGCTACCACTGTGCTAATCGCCCTTGGGCTTTTTAAGATATCACATCCCCTGTACCAGTTCAGCGAAAAATTCTTATCTAGGCCATATCGGGGGGGATGGCGCTACCCGGCTGGGATTGCTGCAGCTGGGCCTGGATGAGGGCTTGCATGTCTTGACGACGAATCTCTACGCCCTGGCCCGCCTTGCCGGGGGTTTCAAAAAAGATCAGGCTGTCGATGGGCTGCATGGCCAGCAGCTGAAACAAAATATGCACTACGGGCACCGGCAGCGCCATCACCTGGGGGTCTTTGTTGGCAGACTGGCTGGCGGCGGCGGCTTGTAGTGTGGGGTAGGCGTAGACGATGTTTTTTTGGGTATTGGGCTGGGTGCGGTTGCTGAGGGTGGTCATCATCCAGCCCTGTTCTAGGGTTTGCAGCACGTAGTATTGATCGTGCTTGAGCTGGCCGGCGATCGCCTTGAGAATGGGAGCAACAGTCGTGATGGCATTGCCAGTCACGCCATCGTTGGGAGCGTTTTGCTGCAGGGAGGCGACTTGGGCGTCGAGATCCATAGCGTTAGATCTTAAGCGTTATTAGAGCTAAGGCAGCCTGGGGTGAACCACCTGCCATTCATCTTTACGTTAGCATTGCACTGCTGCAAAGCTCCTAGGAGTTTGTCCATGGAATTACGGACAAATGTTAGGATACTAAACAACTTGCAGCCGGCATTGATCTACCGATGTCTATGCTAGCTACGTTTGGCGTCACCCGAGGTTAGTTTTCTTGAACTAGTCCCTACAGGGTGGCTCCTCTAGGCGGCTGTAAGGGGCTGCATCCACCACGACTAATACCTGAATATCGCTCCACGGTTTTGTGTAGCATTTTGAGGATAGCCAGATTGAGTCAGGGTATCTGTACTTTGAGCGTGGATTCGCTTAGCCAGCTTTTCTACCAAGAATTAAAAACTAGCACTGGTGCTCCTGAAGGGGGCTGTCAGAAGCTCTCGCAACGCTTAGCCACCGAGGTTGAGCGCATTTGTAGTGAGAGCGATCGCATTCAGGCGTCGGGCGACGTCGAGTCTTGGGCCATGTCCCTGGGCAAGCATCGCTTAGATCAGTGCTTGAAGTATTACAATCTAGGGTCGCGCCAGGGTCGTGTGGAGCTGCACAGCACCCTCAGTGCTATTGTATATCGCTATATCACGCCGCCCCAGGTGCAGACCAGCTACCAGGCGCGGCTGGCGCTGATTGAAGACTTCCTGCAGGGCTTCTACGTCGAAGCGCTCAACGCCTTTCGCCGAGAAAACCAGGTGGGCGATCGCTACCAGCCCCGCACCCTGCTAGAGCTGGCCGAGTTCATGGCCTTCTCCGAGCGCTACGGCAAGCGCCGAATACCGCTGCCCGGTCGCCGCAGCCAGCAGCTGATTATTCTGCGGGCTCAGACCTTCTCGCGGCAGCAGCCCCCCGAGCTAGCCATCGACATCGAGCAGGCCACCGACTACGGCGGCGACGGTGACGACCTGCGCCCCGCCGCCTCCCACCAGCGGGTGCGCGAAGAAATGATCGCCCAGGCCGACGACCTGCCGGAAAATTCCCTGCGGGGTCGGGTGGTAGAAGAACTGCTGGCCTACCTCAAGGAGCGCAACCAGGACGAATGCGCCGATTACTTCACCCTGCGCCTGCTCGACCTGCCCACCCCAGAAATTGAGTCACTGCTCAACCTCACCCCCCGCCAGCGCGACTACCTACAGCAGCGGTTTAAGTACCACCTGCTGCGCTTTGCCCTCTCCCACCACTGGGAACTGGTGCACGAATGGCTTGAGGCTGGCCTTGAGACCAACCTGGGCCTCACCACCCAGCAGTGGCAGCAGCTGCAAGAGACCATCAGCACCAAACAGACTAAGCTACTAGCCCTCAAGCAGCAGGGCGTAGCCGACGGCGAAGCGGCTAGAATCTTGGCTATGACTCCCACCCAGTTTCAAAAGCAGTGGACTAAGCTGCTAGAACAGGCTTGGGATATTCGTAACGTTTAGTTTGTAACGTTTAACTATCCGGACAGACCGCGTCAGGCCATGAATAGAGACACAGATATTCCCGAAGACATCCTGTTGAGGCTTTTACTAGAGCCTCTTTCAGCCGATGACTCACCATCAGGAACGCGCTTCTTTCCGGCTGCTGACGCTGGTCTAGCGGAGCCAGAGGGATTGGCCTCTGCACCTACCTCCCCGGTCTACCCTGGCTCTGAGCCATCTGTGCCAGCGGCTCCAGATTACGAAGCGCTCGATGCCGACTACAACCCTGTCTTTGACTCTGGAGACCTATCCTCTGTGCAACCCCATTTTGAAGCCCTTTTGAAACGCCGCCTACGGCAGGAAATTTCCCAGCGCCCGCCGCTGTTCCCCTGGGAACAGCGGCTGCAAGAGTACCCTGATGCGCTACATCCCGGTACCGCCTCTATTTGGTTAGACCACCTAAGCAACTTAGCGGTTCCCGGCGCGGTGCCTGAAGAGGTGCTGGCCGATCTATTTGATCAATGCCAGCAGACGATTCACGACATTCGACAGACCGGGCGACGGCTGGTGGCGGCGGTGGAGTCGCTGTTTCCTGACCAGCCCCAAACCCTGGCGTATGTTGCGGGTCTGGTGGCTCGCCCCGCCTACCGCTCTACCCAGGCCCCAACCCTAGACCGCCTCGACTACGCCGCCGCTGCCCCCCAGCAGCAGGTGGCTCTGGCCATGCTGGCTGCCCAGGGGATTTTTGAGGCGCTGTCGCTCACCGTGGCGGCGGCCAGCCCTACCCAAACCCAGACCTGGCTAACGGCCTCCGGAGAGCTGCGGGTACAAGCCACCTATACGACCGCTGCTGGCACCGCCTCTGGCATTTCCGGCGGGCAGCTTGAGGTCAAAGCATCACTGCCCACCGAGGGCAGCCTGGTGCTCCACAGCCTAGGGGAGACTCTGGGGTCTGAACGGTCTACCCCGGGCGAGCTAGTCCTGCGATCAACCGCTGCCCCAGGGACAATCCATCGGCTGGATGTCAGTTTGGGCGAGGCCAGCCCTCTGAGCTTTCAGATCGTGGTGGCTGACGACTAGCCTGAACCTGGGCTAACCGCTGGGCTAACCGCTGGGATAGCCCAGCGGTTAGCATAGAAGCGACCCTCACGCTGCTATCTCTATGGTTGCATTGCGCTGGCTAGCCTCGTCTCCCTTGGCAAGGCCGATACCGTCTAGGGAGATCGAAGACTCGCTACTGCTGCGGGTGCTGGTGCAGGCCTTGGTTACCGTGGGCATTTGCTCAGTGGTGGTGGCGGCGACTGGGGTCACCCAGGCCTCGTGGTGGAATCTGCTGGCGGTGCCAGCCAGCGCCGTGGGGGCCGCCTTTAGCTGGCAGCGACGGCGCGATCGCAACCTGGCGGTCAATTTTTTTATTGCCGTAGGCATGCTGATGGCCCTAGCGGCCTTTTTTGCCCGCCTGATTGAGCAGCCCGGCGACACCCGGATTGTGCTGGCGGAATTGCTGGTGCAGCTCCAGGTGCTGCACAGTTTTGATCTGCCCCGCCGCAAAGACCTGGGCTATTCAATGATGATCGGCCTGATTTTGCTGGGGGTAGCGGCGACCATTAGCCAAACCCTGGCCTTTGCGCCGCTGCTGGTCCTGTTTTTGGCGGTGGCGGTGCCGGTCTTGGGGCTAGAGTACCAGTCGCGCCTAGGCCTAGGAACTAAGGTCTGGGGCGACATCAAGCTGCGGCCCGCCCTCGGCAAGCTAGCGGGTCTCTTGGCGCTGATTGTCGGCCTGGGGCTGCTGATTTTCTTGTTTTTGCCGCGGCTGCCCGGCTACCAGCTGCAAAATTTTCCGGTCAGCTCGGTGATTGAGACCCCCGACGGTTTTTCGGGAGAAAGTATTGATAACCCGGCTTACGGCGGCAGCGGTGAGGAATTTGGCGAGGGCGGCGGGGCGATTCAGGGCCAAGGCAAAGCCACTGGCCCCGGCGTGGTTGACCTCACCGCCTACTACGGCTTTAACCAGATCATGAACCAAAACCTGCGGGGCAGCATGATTCCCCAGGTGGTGATGCGGGTCAGGTCGCAGGCTCCCGGCTTTTGGCGAGTGCTGGCCTTTGACACCTACACCGGCCAGGGGTGGAATATTTCCCGCAACGAAGACCCGCAGCGGGTGCGGCGGTCTCAGTTTTCGGCCCAGATGTTTTTGCCCACCGAACCCAGTCTGACCCGCGATCGCGAGGTGGTGCAGACCTACACCCTGGTCAGCGGCATGCCCAACCTGATCCCAGCTCTGTACCAGCCCTGGCAGCTGTACTTTCCCACCCGAGAGGTGGCCATTGACGCCGAAGGCAGTCTCAGGGCGCCGGTAATTTTGCAGGAGGGCATGACCTATTCGGTGATTTCGCGGGTGCCCTATCGCGATCGCACCCAGCTGCGAGCCGCCGGCACCACCTACCCCCCCGGCATGCGCTCCCACTACCTCCAGGTGCCCGAAGACATTTTGGTGCCGGTGCGCGCCCAAACCGAAGCGCTACTGGCCACCTCCCCCAATCCCCTCACCGACCCCTACGAGAAAGCCCTCTATCTGGCCCAGACCCTCAAACAGCGCTACACCATCCAGCCCGAGCTACCCTTTTTGGACAGCGACCAAGACCTGGTCGAGAGCTTTTTGTTTAGCACCCAGGGGGGCTACCCCGACCACTTCTCCACCGTGCTGACGGTGATGCTGCGCTCCATCGACATTCCAGCCCGGCTGGTGGCCGGGTTTGGCGAGGGCGACTTTAACCCCTTCACCGGGTTTTATGTGGTGCGCAACACCGACGCCTATGCCCTCACCGAAGTCTATTTTCCCCAGTACGGCTGGTTTGGCTTTGACCCCATTCCCGGCCATGAGCTGATCCCCCCCAGCATCTCAGAGGCTGAGACCTTTAGCCTGGTGCGACGGTTTTGGAACTGGCTGGCCGGCTGGCTGCCCTCTCCCCTGGTGGGGGTAGTCGAGGGTCTGATCAATCTGATCAGCCAGGGCCTAGCCTACCTGGTGCGCGGCTTTAGCGCCCTGCTCACCCTGGGCTGGGTGGGCATTATGGTGGGCATTGCGATCGCCACCGCCCTCGGCTTTGTCGCCTGGCTGGCTTTTTTGGGCCTGCGGCACGGCTGGCACTACCGACGGCTGCGGCGGCTGGCCCCCACCGAGCGGCTATATCAGCAAATGCTGACCTGTTTTGACCAGCGGGGCCTGGGCAAAACCCCCGCCGAAACCCCCCTTGAGCACAGCCAGCGCCTCTACCAGCAGACCCCACCCCAGCTCGCCCAGGCCGCCAACGAAATCGCCCACGCCTACGTGCGCTGGCGCTACGGCGGCGAACCCCAAAACCTCACTTACCTGAGCGCAAAGCTGCGCAGCATTCGGCAGTACCGCCCCTACCGAGAGCGGCCAGCCCCGCCCGGATTCGTTCAGAGTGACCATTGATTGTTTTAGGGTTTCCGCTATGCTCAACGTATAAGAGTAGGTGCGTAGGTGATGTGGGTGGTGTGGGTGAATCCATAAGGAGCACAGCTTTTCGCTGTGCCATCACCCACCCACCCGCCTACCCACCTACCCGCTTACCCACCTACTCCCCCTCCATCCCCCGTGAGCCTAAAAACCCTCGTCCAAAATTCCCTCAAGTCCTTCAGCTTTTCGACCAATGGCAGCACGGCCAACGGCAGCTCAGCCTTTTCCCCGGCTCAGTTTGACACAGACGTGATGACCACCTACGGGCGCTTCCCCATTGCCTTGACCAAAGGCCGAGGCTGCTTCGTGTGGGATGACCAGGGTCGCCGCTACCTGGACTTTGTGGCGGGCATTGCCACCTGCACCCTGGGCCACGCCCATCCGGCCATGGTCGAGACCGTGACCAAGCAGATTCAAACCCTGCACCACGTGTCGAACCTCTACTACGTGCCCGAGCAGGGGGCGCTGGCCCACTGGCTGGTCGAGCATTCCTGCGCTGATCGCGCGTTTTTCTGCAACTCTGGGGCCGAGGCCAACGAGGGGGCGATCAAGCTGGCCCGCAAGTACGCCCACACCCAGCGCGGCATCGCCAACCCGCTGATCATCACCGCCCAGGCCAGCTTTCACGGGCGCACTCTGGCCACCGTCACCGCCACGGGCCAACCCAAATATCAGAAAAACTTTGACCCGCTGATGCCAGGCTTTGCCTACGTGCCCTACAACGACATCGCCGCCCTAGAGGCGCTGGTAGCCGAGCTCGATGCCGAAACCCCCCAGGTGGCGGCGATTATGCTCGAAGCCCTCCAGGGCGAGGGGGGAGTGTGCCCGGGCGACGCCGCCTACTTTCAGCGCATTCGCCAGATCTGCGACGAAAAGGGCATTCTGCTAATTCTTGACGAGGTACAGGTGGGCATGGGCCGCACCGGCAGCCTGTGGGGGTTTGAAAACCTGGGCATCGAACCCGACATCTTCACCTCCGCCAAGGGGCTGGGGGGCGGCATTCCAATCGGGGCGCTGCTGTGTAAGGCCGCCTGCGCGGTGTTTGAGCCGGGCGACCACGCCAGCACCTTTGGCGGCAACCCCTTTGCCTGTCGGGTAGGCCTCACCGTCTGCGAAACCCTGGAGTCTGAAAATCTGCTGGATAACGTCAAGCAGCGGGGCGAGCAGCTGCGGTTTGGCCTACAACGGCTGGTGCAGCAGTACCCGGCTCTGCTAGAACAGGTGCGCGGCTGGGGGCTGATCAACGGGTTGGTGCTACACCCTGAGGCAGCGGTGACATCGGTAGATATTGTTAAAGCCGCCATGGGCGAGGGGCTGCTGCTGGTGCCCGCCGGGCCTCGGGTGGTGCGCTTTGTGCCGCCGCTCAACGTCAGCGCCGATGAGGTGCAGCAGGCGCTCATGGGTGTAGAGAAGGCGATCGCAACGGTGATCAAACGTCAGAGCTAGGCCGCAGGGGCTAGGTCAACCCAGCAGCTGATCCCCCTGCTCGGCATCGGGATCTAAGCTGTTTAAGCTATTTTCTGTCTCCCGCTTGGGCAGCAGCACATTGGCCACCTCCGGAAAATGCTGGCGCATACAGCAATCGCAGACACCGTGGGTAAACTCTACGGCGGAATGTTGTTCGATAAATTTTTCTACCGTAGATCAGTAGCCCTGGTCGCTGCGAATGCCTTTGCAGTACGAACAGATTGGCACCAGTCCGGCCATCAGATCAATTTTGTCTAAAGCCGTAGCCAGCTGAGCCGAAACCCGCTGT
The DNA here is from genome assembly GCA_036782635.1 of Nodosilinea sp. CTOTU7353. Classification (GTDB taxonomy): domain Bacteria; phylum Cyanobacteriota; class Cyanobacteriia; order Phormidesmidales; family Phormidesmidaceae; genus Nodosilinea. The sequence continues at coordinate 44,155 of DAIPYU010000013.1, read as the reverse complement.
AGCTCCATTTGCATGACCACCTGCCGGGCCAGCGCGGCCAGGGTTTTTTGCTGTGCATCTCCGACAGCTCCCTCGGCTGGTAATCGATCACGCACAGCGTGCCCAGCTGATAGCCGCCGGGGGTCGTCAGCGGCACCCCGGCGTAAAAGCGAATGCCGGGGTCGGAGGCGACCAGCGGATTGTGGGCAAACCGCTCATCGTTGAGGGCATCCCTGACGATCATCATGCTCTGATTTAAGATGGCGTGCTCGCAAAAGGAGATATGGCGCGGGGTCTCCTGCAAACTCAGCCCCACCTTAGACTTAAACCACTGGTGATCGGACTTAACCTCAGTACCACTTTGCCAATATCACTTTAAAGATCCATCCTGGGCAAGGTTCTCTATGACAACAAGATTTGACAGCACTTAACATTCAGAATTTTGCCCCACCCCTGGTTCAATTACAAACCTAGCCTGGACTATTCACCGGCAGGGAAGCGCACGGTTGTCATGCCCGCGTTCGCGGAGCGAGGCCTCGGACTTAAGGCGGGAATCCACTCGAAAGAGTGCTGTTTCGCCTAGATTCCCGTTTCCACGGGCATGACGGGCATTTCCTAAACATCATGAATAATGCAAGCTAGAAAAGCGATATGCTGAGGCTGCTTTTAATCATGGGCAGGATGATGGCACGGCAGCGAGCATTTTCGGGCACCCATTGGGAAGAGCAGGTCGGCTATTGTCGGGCGATGCGGGTGGGTCAGCAGATCTTTGTCTCGGGCACCTCCCCCAGCGATGGGCAGGGGGGCACCTTTGCCCCGGGCGATGCCTACGCCCAGACCCAGCGCTGCTTTGAGATCATTCAGCAGGCCCTGGCAGACCTGGGTGCCGACCTCAGCGACGTGGTCAGAACCCGGATCTACGTCACCGATATGAGCCGCTGGCAAGAGGTTGCCCAGGCCCACCAAGAGCGCTTTGCCGATCATCCCCCCTGCAACACCATGGTGGAAATTCCGGCGCTGATCAACCCCGACATGCTGGTCGA
>DAIPYU010000013.1:7939-43033 GCA_036782635.1 Nodosilinea sp. CTOTU7353 | reverse complement strand
CCTGCAACACCATGGTGGAAATTCCGGCGCTGATCAACCCCGACATGCTGGTCGAGATTGAGGTCGAAGCGCTGTGCGAGACTGGCCCAGCCCCGGCCCCCCACCCCAAAGGATGATCTTGGGTCGCCCCGTTCAGTCCGCTGCTTTTCCGCCCATGACGGGCATAGATCTAGATGAGGGCTGCTTAGATTAACCGTCGTAGGCCACCGGAATCTGCCCCTGGGCGGCGGCTTCTATCAAATGGTGGTGGTCGCGCTCGTTTTGGTCGGCGTAGGCTTCGGCAAAGGTCACCATGGCCCTGGCTAGGGCATTGCCTTTGCCCACGTAACCAGCTAGCATGGCGGCGTCGCCCGACTTGGCGTGGGCCAGAGCCAAGGCCCAGCCGCAGAGGGCGCAGTAGTTGGGCAGGTTCGACGGCTGAAACTTGCCCGGTTCGAGCTTAAAGCCGCCCTTCATATCGCGCAGCTGGCGCAGGTAGTAGTAGGTACCGTTGAGTTCGCCCCAGCCTAAAAAGATATCAGGGGATCCCTGAATGAGCCGCTGGCCAATCACCACCCGCCGGCCTTCGTGGTCGTCGGGCAGGCGATAGTCGCCGGGCGCTTTGACATAGGGAGCCAGCACCGACGGCTGGGCCTCTTTGATCTGGAGAAACAGCGGGTCGCTGGCGTCTTTGCCCTCCAGGTAAGCTACCCAGCAGCGGGTGCCGACGCTGCCCACCCCCACCACCCGCCGGGCCACGTCTAGCAGCCGATAGCGAGACAGCAAAAAGCGGCGATCGCCGCTGAGGGAGTCGACATAGCTCTCTAGCAGCGTTTCTACGGCGGCGGCCACACTAGACCCCTCGCCCAGGGTTTCGGCCCGCACCACCAGCGGCGGCGCTTCGATGATGTGGTGGCGATCATCCACCAGGTCGGTCATGCGGTCGAGCACCTGCAAGTGGTTGCGCTCTCGAGCTTTGGCCAGCATGCGCTGGGTATACTTTTCGGCGCTGTCGGGTAGTTTTTCTAACAGGGCGGCATCGGTAATGGTGTCGTACCACAGGTCGAGGTAGCCCATGTCGGCGTAGACCTGCATGTGCTCTGCATAAGACTTTACGGTGGCGAGCACGGCCGCTTGGCCGAGTTGCTGGTCACCATTCAAATGACGCCCCGCCACCACAGCACTGGCGACGAGACGCTTTAGATCCCACTCCCATGGGGCGGGGTAGGTTTCGTCAAAGTCGTTGATGGCAAACACCAGGTTGCGCTCGGCGGAGGCAAACACGCCAAAGTTAGACACATGCATGTCGCCACAGGCCTGCACATGGAGACCCGTGGTAGGGGCAGCCGCAATATCGGCCACCATGGTCGCCGCCGCGCCGCGCAGGTAGGTAAAGGGAGAAGCCAGCATGCGCCCGTGGCGAATGGGGACCAGCTCTGGCACGCGAGTGCTGGCCTGGGTTTTGAGAATTTCAATTGGGTTGGGGCGGTCGGGAGGTGGCTCGTAGACCCCCAGTTCAGAGCGCTCAACCTGCCGCCGCAGGGCTTTGCCGGCTGCCTTGCGATCGCCTACTGACCGATGGGTTAGAACTGGGATTTCAGCAGCGGGAGGAGTGGCTGGGGGGGTAGCTGCGGCCATGGGAAAGCAAGAGCAAAGGGGTAAGCTTGTAGGGTAGCACTGTGGGCTGATTGTACCTCTGAATCTAGAGAGAGAATTGCCTAGGCTTAACCAACCGGCAGATCCACAGCGGCTTGAAACGCATCCCAGGCCAAAATGTCTTGCAACAGCGCTCTGTAGCCCGCCACATTGGGGTGCAGACCGTCGGTAGATATCAACGGCAGCCACCAGGGTTCACCTCTACCCAGCCACAGGTTGAGCACATCCAGGTAAGGAATGTTGTGGCTGGTGCAGGCCAGGCGGGTGGCCTCGCGGTAGTGCATTTGGTCGCTGTGGGCGTAGTACAACACCTCCGAAAACGGCATTGCCTGCTCGTTTACCGGTGTCATACCTACAAACAGCACCGGGCACAGCTGCCGCGCCTGGTTGAGCAGGTTGTCGAGGTCTGTCTGAAATTCGTCAAAGCTGGTGCGGTGGCGGCCCAGGGGGTTGCCCACCCGCGCCGAGTCGTTCATGCCCACCGACAAAATCAGCAGCTCGGGCAGGCGGTTGCGCAACTCACCCCGGTCGCGAAACTCCTGATCGAGGCGCTGTTTTACCTGGCTTACCCCGTCGCCTCGCACCCCCAGGTTATAGAACACTGCGCCGGGGCGACCGGGAGCCATAGTCAAACGGCGCAGGCGCTCGACCCAGCCGCCACCTTCGGGGTCGCCAAAACCATAGACCAGGCTGTCGCCGATCACCAGTACTTTTTGGGGGTGGGTGTGTTTAAAGGTAATCCCTGGGGCCGAGCCGGGGTGGGAAGCAAGCATAGGGGCTAGTGTAGAAGTTCGTCGCCAGTGGATCAGCCTGTTTTAACCAGTCTGTCTTAACCAGTCTGTACAGTATGTTTTAAATTGTTTACATATTACCTCCTAGGGTGCTCAGTGCCGAATGTGGTCTGTGCCTAGCGACAAAACTCAGCGACAGAATCCCGGCGGCAAAATTTTAGCGGCAAAAGAAGGGTGATCGCGTCAGGCTCAAACCCTTAGCTTTGCCGTAGGCTGTAGAAAGTCGCAAAAGCCATACGGACCCAAGCCGTTTCAGCCCAGCCTCTCAGTCAACAGCCATTAGCCAAACATTGAGCAGAACCATGGAGTACGGTCTAGCAAACGGTAGCGACTCAGGGCGTGACTCAGGGCGCGAATCTGGGCGCGAATCTGGGCGCGAATCTGGGCGCGACTTAGGGCGCGATCATGGGCACGAACCCACCTCAAAAAGCTGGCTGACCCGCTGGTGGGATAGCCTGAGCCCGATCGCTAAGTCTGCCCTGGTGCTGCTGGCGACGCCGCTGCTGCTGCTCAACGTGTGGGCAGTGTCCATTATCTTTGGCTATTTCCGCTCGATCTTAGTGACGGTGCTGATTGCTGCCCTACTGGCTTTTTTGCTCAGCTACCCCATGGCCCGGCTCGAAAAGCTGGGCCTCAGGCGCGGCTTGGCGGCCACCCTGGTGCTGGTGCTGGCCCTGGTCAGCGTTTCGGCCCTGGCCATTACCGTGTTGCCCTTTGTGATTGACCAGGGCCAGCAGCTGGTGGTGCGACTGCCTGACTGGTTTGACTCGGGCAAGACCCAGCTGATGATGCTCGACGGCCAGATGGCCGAGTGGGGCTGGCCAATCAATCTAGACGGGCTAATTACCCAAACCAGCGATCGCCTCAAGCGCGAAATTCAGTCCATTGCTGGAGAAGCGCTCAACCTTACCATCAACGTAGCGGTGTTCACCGCCAACAAGCTGCTCGATGTGGTGCTCACCATTGTGCTCACCTTCTACCTGCTGCAGCACGGCGAAGAGGTCTGGGGCGGCGTGGTTAGCCTACTGCCGGGGCAGCTTCAGCGACCCTTTTCTGACACCCTGCGCCAGAGCTTTCGCAACTACTTTTTGGGTCAGTTTATTGTCGCCAGCTGCTTTGGCACGGCGCTAACGATCATCTTTGGGCTGCTCAATGTGCCCTTTGGCTCGCTGTTTGGCCTCACCGTGGGGCTGTTGGCCCTGGTGCCCTTTGGGGGCACGGTGGGAGTGATTATTGTCACCCTGCTGGTGGCGCTGAGAGATATTAAAATTGCTATTCCTATGCTGGTGGCGGCGGTAATTGTGCAGCAGCTGGTCGAAAACGGCATTGCCCCCCGGGTGCTGGGCAGCGTCACCGGGCTCAACCCCTTCTGGGTGTTTATGGCGATTTTGTCGGGGGCTAGGGTGGGCGGCCTGCTGGGCGTGATTGTGGCCGTGCCCGCCGCCGTCATCATAAAAGAAGCGTTGGTGGCTCTGCGCCAAGCTCAGCAACAGGCCCCAGTCACGACCGCCCCAGCCCCGGCCCAGGCCACCGCCCTGCCCTAGAGCCTTGCCCAAAGAACGTTCCCCTAGATTGCTCCCCGGCGGCCATTGGGCATGACCGTAGACCAGTTGGTGCGGGCAGTGGCCAGCTGATCGTCGGAGATCAGCGCTCCGGTCAGGTCGGCCCCGCAGAGGTTGGCCCCTCGCAGGTTGGCGTTTGAGAGGCAGGCGCGGGCCAGGTTAGCGCCCCGCAGGTCGGCCCCCTCAAGGTTGGCGTAGTGGAAGTAGGCCTTAACCAGCTTGGCATTGCGTAGGGTTGCCTGGCTGAGATTGGCGCGGCCGAAGTTGGCATTGCTCAGGTCAGAGCCTTGAAAATTGGCGCTGGGCAGCTTTGACTGGTTGAAGTTAATCTCCACCAGCAGGGTGCGTTGCAGGTCAAGATCTTTAAAGACTTGCAGCGAGAAGTCGCGGCGACCCTTGGTGTACTTTTGCTTGACGTCGTCAGAAGACAGGGCGGTGGCAGCCCTGGCTAGCGGCGTGGGCGAGCCGTTGCGGCCCGGCACCAGGGGAGTGCTCTTTGGCCCCGAGTGCGATCGCTCGCGCCGGGCGCGAATCGCCGCCGCCATGCGCGACGACGGCGACCCGCCAGAATAGCTCATGCCCGGCTGAGGGGCGGAACCGCTGACCGACCCGCTGCTGTTGGTGTATCCACCGATGGAGGGGCCGCCCGCGGTGGGAAAGGCCATATTCTGGGCCAGCCCTTCCATGTAGGGCTCAAGGTCTAGGTCGCGATGGATCGCTTCCACTGCTTGGTAGCGGTGTTTGACCGAGATCTCCAGCATTTTTTGCAGCACTCTGGCGAAGTGATCGCTAATGTGCACCTGCTCCCGCCAGAGGAGTTCCCCGGTATTGGGGTCGTAGCTCATGTCTTTGGGGGCCTTGGCCGACAGCAGGTAAATGCAGGTCACCCCCAGGGCATAGATATCGCTGGCATACACCGGGCGCATGGCCATTTGCTCAGGCGGCGCGTAGCCGGGGGTGCCAATGGCGTAGGCGGTGAGGGCAGTTTGGTCAGAGTTGGCCGCTAGGGCTGGGTTGACTTTGTCTTTTACAGCGCCAAAGTCAATCAGCACCAGTTTTTTATCCTGGTCGCGGCGAATGATGTTGGCGGGTTTAATGTCCCGGTGAATCACGTGGTTGTCGTGGACGTACTGCACCATCGCCAAAATCTCGCACAGGAACTGCTTCACCCCGGCTTCGGTGAAGGGGCCGCCGCGCTTGACCTCCTGCTGTAGGGTCAGGCCGCTGATATATTCCTGCACCAGGAAGAACTCCTGCTCGCTCTCAAAGTAGTCGAGCAAGCGGGGCAGCTGAGGATGGTTGCCGATCATGCCGAGAATCTTGGCTTCTCGTTTAAATAGATCGCGCGCCATGTCGAGAATGTGGGGCGCTTCAGTGGAGGGACGCAGCTGCTTGATCACACAGGGCGGCTTGCCGGGCAGCAGCTCATCACGGGCCAAAAAGGTTGCCCCAAAGCCGCCCCGACCCAGAGCGCGAATCATTCGGTAGCGACCCCGCAGCAGTAGCTCGGCCCCACAAGACTGACAATGACTCACCGTGGGGGGGTTTTTAGGCTTTGAACAGTCAGGGTTGATGCAGTAGCTCATGCGGCCCAGGGTTGTGGTGTCTAGAAACGGCCCGTAGACCGTTTCTGGGATTGGGTTAGCCAGTAGCGAGGGCAGTTGACCGAAGCAGCCACAGCGTCGCAATCATGCGGGTTGTGAGGGCTACGCCGACTCTGTAATGCCACATTACCCCAATTGTTCCCTGTTTCAGAGAGGGGTTATAGCATTCACCCAAGGGATATATACATTCCTTAGAAATAGAGGGGAATGTAAAAAGTCTGTAAATCTCTGCCTATAGCTCTCATCTCAGGCTAAGGGGCTAGAAGATAAATCAGGTGCCGTTTAAGCTAGCTGACTTGATGATTTCGGGAGTCTGTGGCATCCAACCCTCCGTGAATGCGGCATACAGGGCCAAAGCCGGAGAACAGAATGACACACGCTCAGCCCGCCAGGCAGCATGCTGGTAGATCACTCCTGACTCTATGACTTGAATTGTATCGCCCACCGCTGTCGATTAGTTCGTCTGTGCTACATTTGCCACAGTTATTTGCCACAGTGGCAGAAGGCTTGGTTAGGCTATTTGAGTCTATTCTCGCGCTTGGCCCCCAAGGATGCTCGCTATGATCGACCTGTATTACTGGACGACCCCCAACGGTCACAAGATCACCATTTTTCTCGAAGAAGCCGATGTCGATTACACGATCAAACCGATCAACATCGGCCAAGGGGACCAGTTTGCCCCTGAGTTTTTGGCGATCGCTCCCAACAACCGCATTCCCGCCATTGTCGATCACGAGCCAGCGGATGGTGGTGAACCCCTAAGCCTGTTTGAGTCAGGGGCCATTTTGCAATATTTAGCCGAAAAAACCGGGCAGTTTTTGCCGTCCGGATGGCGCGATCGCACCGCCGTGCTCCAGTGGCTCTACTGGCAGATGGGCGGTCTAGGGCCAATGCTGGGCCAAAACCACCATTTCAACAACTACGCTCCCGAAAAAATTTCCTACGCCATCAACCGCTACGTCAAAGAGACCGAACGCCTCTACGGCGTGCTTGACACCCAGCTTGAGGGCAAAGACTTTATCGCCGGCGACTACTCGATCGCCGATATGGCCTGCTACCCGTGGATTGTGCCCCACGCAGCTCAGCAGCAAAACCTGGCGGATTTTCCTAACCTGAAGCGCTGGTTTGAGGCCATTCAGACACGGTCAGCGGTGGAGCGGGCCTATGCGATCGCAAAAACAATTAGCTCTGAGTCAACCATGACCGATGAGGCCAAAGCGATTTTGTTTGGCCAGGGGAGGCGGTAGGAGTGGGTGAGTGAGTGTGTAGGTGAGTCGGTGATGCGGGCAGTAAGCACCTACCCACCTACCCACCCACTCACCTACCCACCTACTCCCCTACGCCAGCACCCCATTCAAGAAAATATCCGTCAAACACTCGGCCAGGTCTTTCATCGCCTGGGGTGAGGCGGCTTCGTCGCCGAGGGTGTCTTGGCTAAAGCCAGCTACGGTGAACATACCTAAGAAGACTCTTGCCACCATGCGGGCGTTCATAGGCCGATAGACGCCGCGATCCATGGCAGTTTGAAAGAAGGCCTCGGCAACATCGATCATCTTGCCGATCACCTCTGTTTGAATTTGATCGCGCAGTTCAGGGTGAAACTGCGCCTCCATAAAACACACCCGCATCAGGGCTGAGTTTTTCTGTAAATTCAGCATGCGCCGCTGCATCACCTGGCCGATTGCCTTGTAGCTGGCCATTTCGCTCAGTTCTGTCAGCAGGTCTGTGAGAATTTCTACCCAGCCCTGGCTAGCCACCGCCACCAAGATTGCCTTTTTATTCTCAAAGTGGCGAAACAGGGTGCCCTCGGCGACCCCCGCCGCCTGGGCTAGCTCGCGGGTTGTGGTGCCGCCGTAGCCCCGCTTGGCAAACAGCTTCAGCGCCGCCTGCAAAATCTTGGTCTCGGTACTAACTTCTGCAGGGGCGGGTCTAAAAAAAGACACCATCACAAAGACCATCAAGAGGTGGGCACAATCGGTTCCTTTGGCTCATTGTGCCTTCATATTCTGAGGGGCGGGGCGAGGTTTACATAACCTCATAAAACCTCAGTTCGGTTTAATTGGTTGCGTCTGCGTTGGCCAGAGTTTGTCTCACAATCTCGTCGCTGATTTTTCGCTGTAGGTCGGTATCGTCAGCGGAGCGCTCTAGCATGCTGTTGAAGGTGTCGATGGAGAGGCCGTCAGCTGCAATCGCTTTTTCCATTTCGCCTTCGGTGCTCTGGCGAATGGCAATGATGCGCTCGACTACGGTGTCAAACTGCTTCGTTTCTTCTTTAGAAATTTTCGCTTTTGCGGCCACTTTGGCCATGTCTTCGGCGGTTTCAGCCGGGCCATCGAGTTGGGTAGCGGCGATCGCATTAAACCGATCAATGGTCAGACCTTCCTCTTCTACCGCCTTGGCCATTTCGCGCTCGGCCCCGATGCGCAGGCCCTGCACCTCTTGGTAAACCTTGGCAAAGGTGGCGATTTCGTCAACGGTGGGGGCCCCATCGGCCGCGGCCACCTCAGCGGCCTCAGCAGCGGTTTGGGCCAGCAGCGGGCTAGCCCAGGCCGTGCTCGGCGCTAGCCAAGTCAGCAACACAAGTAGAGCAGCAACACAATATCTCACCATAACGGGGTCTCCTGATTACGCAAATTCTTGACTGGAATCGTCTTCCCTAGGGTATTCCATCTAAGCAAACGTCCCGACCGCAAACTCGGCCCGTGGGGCCTGTTGCCATAAAACCCTGGACGAGTCTTTAGCTGGAACAATCTTAGACTAGTCCTTTGTTAGCACATCGGCATGGTGACGCAGGTGGTCGGCCATAAAGGAAGCTATAAAAAAGTAGCTGTGATCGTACCCCGGCTGCATGCGTAAAATTAAGGGTTGCCCCGCCGCTTTGCAAGCCGCCTCAAACACCTCTGGCAGCAGCTGGTTTTGGGCTAGAAAGCTGTCAGCGCTGCCCTGGTCGATGAGAATGGTGCGGTCGCGCTGGCTATGATCCTTCACTAGCGCAGTGGCGTCATACTGCTGCCAAGCGGCAGTATCTGGCCCCAGATAGCCCGAGAACGCCTTCTGGCCCCACGGGCACTGGCTAGGGGCAGCAATGGGCGCAAAGGCCGATATCGATTTGAACAGATCGGGATTGCGCAGCCCGCACACCAGCGCCCCGTGGCCGCCCATGGAGTGGCCAAAGATGCCCATGCGATCGCGCCGCACCAAAAATTCTTGGGCAATTAGCTCTGGCAGCTCCTGCACCACATAGCTGTACATGTTGTAGTGGGTGCTCCAGGGAGCCTGGGTCGCGTCCACGTAAAACCCCGCCCCGGTACCAAAGTCCCACCCATCTTCGTCAGGCACCCCCTCACCACGGGGGCTGGTGTCGGGGGCCACCAGCATGATGCCGTGCTCGGCAGCGTAGCGCTGCGCCCCGCCTTTGCTGGTGAAATTATCTTCGGTGCAGGTGAGACCCGACAGATAAAAGAGCACCGGCACCGGGCCAGCCTGGGGCGGCACAAACACCGCAAACCGCATGTCGCCGTTGCAGGCATCCGACCGATGGCTGTAGTAGCCCACGGTGCCGCCGAAGCAGGCGTGTTGGTTGTGGGGGGTGAGGGGCATGGGGGGCAACGGGGTGTTGGGTGTCGGGTGTCGGGTGTCAGGTTTTGGGTGTCGGGTGTCAGGTTTCGGGTTTCAGGTGCACGGTCAGCGGTTTGCGGTATACGGTAGGCTGTGCGCCGTGAACCGTATACCGTGAACCGTATACCTAACACCCAACACCCGAAACCCCTCAAAACGTCACCACGCTGCGGATGCTCTCGCCGCGGTGCATGAGCTCAAAGGCGGTGTTGATCTCATCGAGGGGCATGACGTGGGTGATCAGGTCGTCGATGTTGATTTTGCCGTCCATGTACCAGTCGACGATTTTGGGTACGTCGGTGCGGCCCCTGGCTCCGCCGAAGGCGGTGCCCTTCCACTCGCGGCCGGTGACGAGTTGAAAAGGGCGGGTGCTGATTTCTTCGCCAGCGGCGGCGACGCCGACGATCACGCTCACCCCCCAGCCCTTGTGGCAGCATTCCAGCGCCTGGCGCATCAGATTTACATTGCCGACGCACTCAAAGCTGTAGTCGGCGCCGCCGCCGGTTAGCTCCACCAGGTGGGCCACTAGGTCACCTTCGACTTCCTTGGGGTTGACGAAGTGGGTCATGCCAAATTTTTCGGCCAGTTCTCGCCGACTGGGGTTGATGTCAACGCCGATGATTTTGTTGGCCCCCACCATGCGACAGCCCTGCAGAACGTTGAGGCCGATGCCGCCGAGGCCAAACACCACCACGTTGGCCCCTGGCTCGACCTTGGCAGTGTTGATCACCGCGCCAATGCCGGTGGTGACGCCGCAGCCAATGTAGCAGACCTTTTCAAAGGGGGCGTCGGGGCGAATTTTGGCTAAAGAGATTTCGGGTACTACGGTGTAGTTTGAGAAGGTGGAGGTACCCATGTAGTGGAACAGCGGTTTGCCGTCGAGGGAAAATCGGCTGCTGCCGTCGGGCATGAGGCCCCGGCCCTGGGTGAGGCGAATCGCCTGGCAGAGATTGGTCTTAAAGCTGAGACAGTACTCGCACTGGCGGCACTCGGGCACATATAGCGGAATCACATGGTCGCCGGGTTTGAGGCTGGTGACGCCGGGGCCAACTTCGGCGACAATCCCGGCCCCCTCGTGGCCCAGCACCGCCGGAAACAGACCCTCGGGGTCTTTGCCGGACATGGTGTAAGCATCGGTGTGGCAAATGCCGGTGGCTTTGATCTCGACCAGCACTTCGCCCTCGCGGGGGCCTTCGAGCTGAACGGTTTCGATGGTTAGGGGTTGGCCTGGGCCATGGGCAACGGCAGCTCTAACATCCACAGGCGAAATCTCCTTAATACCTTTGTTAGCTTACCGACTTTGCGGCCCTTAGGCTATGTGTCAGCATTCTCAGACAGGCTTCGGCACAATGGCCGATGTTAGAGCTAACCGCCGCCTGCGTCTCAGGCCTGGTGGGCACCTTGACCCCATCAGGCTTTAGGCATTTACAGATATGGCGCAACCTTTGCGGCGGTCTGCCCGACCGCCTTACCCGCAGATGGGGTCTGCTGGATTTACGCTGATTGAAGGATTGATTGTGGTGGTGATTATTGGGCTGCTGGCGGCGATCGCCGCCCCTTCCTGGTTTGGGCTTTGGCAGCAGCACAAAATCAACGCCACCCAAGACATGCTCTACCAGGCGCTACGGGCTACCCAAGCCGACGCCATGCAGCAGCGCCATGATCGCCGATTTAGTTTGCGTCAGCGCGATGGCTACATTGAATGGGCCAATCATCCTGAATCTATTCCGGCAGCGAAGGTAACGAATTGGCAGCCTCTGACTGAGGGTGTTGTGCTCGCCAACGAAGACAACACCCTGACCAAAAGCGGCGGCATTCACTACACCCGCTTCGACATGCACGGCAATCTAAGAGCAAAGGCCATCGGTGAACAGGGCACTATTACTGTCACCATTACAGGCAAACGAAATACCAACCGCTGTGTAGTTGTTTCTACAGTACTGGGGGCTATGCGTAAGGGCAAGGGACAACTAAAAGCGAATGGTAAGCGCTTCTGCTACTAACCTCAACCACCCATTTGGATCAAAACCGGGTTTAATAGATTAGCACCATGATTGGTTGAGGAATGTGGCAATGGCAGAGAGAAATGAAGGCTGGTATGTGGTGCAAGGAGAAGATGGCACCTGCCAGGTGCTCTCTGCCGAAGACATTAGCCGAGGGCGACTGCAAGACAGTCGCCCCATGTGGGGTCCCTTTGCCTCTCAAGATGAGGCGATCGCCCGCCGAGTCGGGCTAATTCGCAGCGGCAAGTGCGAACCAGTCTAGACGGCCTTGAGCCCCCGCAGGGTGTCGTAGCTTTGTAGAAACCAGCTGTAAGTCTGCTCAATGCCGGTTTTGAGGTCGGTTTTCGACTGCCAGCCCGCCGCATTGAGCCGCGACACATCGAGCAGTTTGCGGGGGGTGCCGTCGAGCTTGGTGGTGTCAAACACTAGTTCGCCCTCGTAGCCGACGACCGCTTTCATGGTCAAAGCCAGTTCTTTGATCGAGACCTCTTGCCCAGTGCCGACGTTGACGAAATCTACCTCGTTGTAGGTGTTCATCAAAAACACCAGGGCATCGGCCAGGTCATCCACATACAGAAACTCGCGCAGGGGGGTGCCGGTGCCCCACACGGTCACCGTGGGGTCGCCGTTGACCTTGGCCTCGTGGAACTTGCGCATGAGGGCGGGCAGCACGTGGGAGTTGGCCAGATCGAAGTTGTCGTTGAGGCCGTAGAGGTTGGTGGGCATCGCCGAAATGAAGTTCACCCCATACTGGCGACAGTAGTTTTCGCAGAGCTTGAGGCCGGCGATCTTGGCGATCGCATAGGGCTCATTGGTTTGCTCTAGAAACCCCGTCAGCAGATACTCTTCTTTCATCGGCTGGGGGCACAGCTTGGGGTAAATGCAGGAAGACCCCAAGAACAGTAGTTTCTCCGCTCCGTGGCGGTAGGCGCTGTGGATGATGTTAGCCTCAATCATCAAATTCTCGTAAAGAAACTCGGCCCGGTAGGTGTTGTTGGCCTGAATGCCGCCCACCTTGGCCGCTGCCAGAAAAATATACTCGGGTTGTTCGGCAGCAAAGAAATCATCCACCGCCGCCTGGTTGCGCAGGTCTAGCTCTTGGCTAGAGCGCAGCAGCAGATTTTCATAGCCCTGGGCCTGAAGGGTTCTCACCAGAGCGCTGCCCACCAGACCACGGGAGCCTGCGACAAAGATCTTAGATTGAGTATCCATAGGGTTTAGTTCAAATAAAAATTACAAGAAACCTATGTAGACGGCCTACCCTGATTGCCACGAGTTTGGCACTGGCGACAGCGAATTGCAACTGACGCCCTACCGAGTTTAGTGGTAGTTCACAATGAAGCCATCGGCCTGCCTAAAGTTTCCCACTCCTTTGCGCTATGACCCCACAGCCCACCCCTGACCAGCGCTGGCAATTTTGGATTGACCGCGGCGGCACCTTTACCGACATAGTAGCCCGCCGCCCCGATGGGCAGATTGTGCTCCACAAGCTGCTGTCGGAAAACCCCGATCGCTACGCGGATGCCCCCATCCAGGGCATCCGCGACCTGCTGGGGCTGGGGAAAGATGAAGCGATCCCCGCTGCAGCCATTGAGGCGGTGAAGATGGGCACGACGGTGGCCACCAATGCGCTGCTGGAGCGCAAGGGCGATCGCACCCTCCTCCTCACCACCAAAGGTTTCCGCGATGCCCTGCGCATTGGCTATCAAAACCGCCCCAATATTTTCGCCCGCCATATCGAGTTGCCCGAAATGCTCTACGAACGGGCGATCGAGGTCAACGAGCGCCTCACCGCTCAAGGCGAGGTGCTGGTGGCTTTGTCTGGCAAGGAAGAAGAACGGCTGCTCGGGGAACTTCAGAACGCCTATGACAGCGGGATTCGGGCCTGTGCGATCATGCTGCTCCACGGCTATCGCTACCTCGCCCACGAGCTGCGCCTGGGGGAACTGGCGCGACAAATTGGCTTTACCCAGATCTCGCTCTCCCACCAGGTCAGCCCCCTGATCAAGCTGGTCAGCCGAGGCGATACGACGGTGGTAGACGCCTACCTGTCGCCAATTCTGCGGCGCTATGTAGATCGGGTGGCGGCACAATTGCAGACCCACCCCTACCCCTCCCAAGAGGGGACAGCTTCTACCCAGATCCAAAATTCACCCATCCACCCATCCACCTATCCACCCATCCACCCATCCACCCGCCCACCCGTCCACTCCCCCGCCCGCCTTATGTTCATGCAATCCAACGGCGGCTTAACAGACGCGATACTCTTCCAGGGCAAAGACAGCATTCTCTCCGGCCCGGCGGGGGGTGTGGTGGGGGCGGTGCAGACCAGCCGCCAGGCGGGGTATGGGCGGGTGATCGGCTTTGACATGGGCGGCACCAGCACCGATGTCTCCCACTACCGGGGCGAGTACGAGCGCAGCTTCGAAACCGAGGTGGCGGGAGTGCGGCTGCGGGCACCGATGATGGCGATCCACACCGTGGCGGCGGGGGGTGGCTCGATTGTGGGCTTTGACGGCAGCCGCTACCGAGTGGGGCCAGAGTCGGCGGGGGCCTATCCGGGGCCAGCCTGCTATCGCCACGGCGGGCCGCTGGCGGTGACCGACTGCAATGTGATGGTGGGCAAGCTCCAGCCCGAGTTTTTCCCCGCCATGTTTGGGCCGGAGGGAGATCAACCCTTGGATGGGGCGGTGGTGCGGGAGAAGTTTGTGGCGCTGGCGGAAGACATTCACGCTGCCACCGGAAGCTCTCCCAGCCCTGAGCAGGTGGCGGCGGGATTCCTCGCCATTGCGGTGGAGAAAATGGCCAACGCGATTAAGAAAATCTCGGTGCAGCGGGGCTATGACGTTTCTGACTACGTGCTGTGTAGCTTTGGCGGGGCCGGGGGCCAGCATGCCTGCCTGATTGCCGATGCCCTCGGCATGACGGAGGTGTTTCTGCACCCCTACGCTGGGGTGCTGTCGGCCTACGGCATGGGGCTGGCGGATGTCAGGGCGCTGAACGAGCAATCGGTAGAACTGCCGCTGGAGGAGGCTACGCTGCCTGAGATTCAGCGGGTGGTGGAGTCTTTGAGCGATCAGGGGTTGGAGGAGTTGGGGCGGCAGGGGTTTGAAGTGGGCCCACCCCTGCCCCTCCCAGGAGGGGATGGAGGTGTCCAGGTTTTGCCTCGGCTGTTGCTGAAGTATGAGGGCACAGATTCGACCCTGGCGGTGGACTTTGCGGGGGTGGAGGCGATGCGATCGCAGTTCACCACCCTGCACCGCCAGCGCTACGGCTTTGCCCAGGAGAACAAGCGGCTGATCGTCGACACCGCCGCTGTCGAGGTGATCGGCCACACCCACAGCCCCGATGAATCAGAGATCCACAGGGTCCGCACCCAGCCGCTCATGCCTAAAACCACCGTGCCGGTCTACACCGCCGATGCGTGGCATGATACGCCTGTGTATCACCGGGAGGATCTGTGTCCGGGGGATGCGATCGCAGGCCCAGCCCTGATCATTGAACCCACTGGCACCAATGTTGTAGAACCCGGTTGGGGGGCAACTCTGACGACCAAAGGACACCTTATTTTGAAGGCAGAAGGCAGAAGGCAGAAGGCAGAAGATATTCAACCCTCAACCCTTAACCCTCACCCTCTCATCCACCCATCCACCCATCCACCCATCCACCCATCCACAACTCCCCCCCCCGATCCCGTGCTGCTCGAAATCTTCAACAACCTCTTCCGCGCCGTGGCTGAGGAAATGGGGATCACGCTGCAAAACACCAGCTACTCGGTGAATATCAAAGAGCGGCTGGATTTTTCCTGCGCCCTGTTTGACCAAAACGGGCAACTCGTCGCCAATGCCCCCCACATTCCCGTCCACCTGGGGTCGATGGGCGAGAGCGTGCGCAGTTTGATTGAGGCCAAGGGCGATCGCCTCAAACTCGGTGACGTGTACCTGCAAAATAACCCCTACAACGGCGGCACCCACCTGCCCGATATCACGGTGATCACCCCCGTCTTTTTAGAAGAGACCCACCCCGACCCCTCTCAGGATGGGACGGACGAACAGCCAAAATCCTCGCAAACTCCATCCACCCATCCACCCATCCACCCATCCACCCGCCCACTCTTCTACGTCGCCTCTCGCGGTCACCACGCCGACATCGGCGGCATCACCCCCGGCTCGATGCCCTCGAACAGCACCAGCATTGAAGAAGAGGGTGTGCTGCTCGACAACGTGCAGCTAGTGGATCAGGGGCGTTTCTTGGAAGCTGAACTGCTAGATATCCTGACTACGGCCCCCTACCCCGTGCGGAACTCAACCCAGAATATTGCTGATTTGCAGGCCCAGATTGCAGCCAATGAGAAGGGGGCGCAGGAGCTGCAAAAGCTGGTCGATCACTACGGTCTCGACACCGTACAGACCTACATGCAGCACGTACAAGACAACGCCGAAGAATGCGTGCGGCGAGTGATTGATCGCCTCCACGACGGCCAATTCACCTACCCCATGGATGACGGCAGCCAGATTGCCGTGCAGGTAACGGTGGATCGGGATCAGCGCAGTGCTTGCATTGATTTCTCTGGCACTTCCCCTCAGCGGCCCAGCAACTTCAACGCCCCAGCGGCGGTGTGCAAGGCGGCGGTGCTCTACGTGTTTAGAACGCTGGTGGATGACGATATTCCCCTGAATGCCGGCTGTCTGAAGCCGCTGGAGATTGTCATCCCCGCAGGCTCAATGCTGAACCCGCGCTACCCGGCGGCGGTGGTGGCGGGTAATGTGGAGGTGTCTCAGGCGGTGACCGATGCACTGTATGGGGCATTGGGTGCGATCGCCGCTTCCCAGGGCACCATGAACAACTTCACCTTTGGCAGCGATCACCATCAGTACTACGAAACCATCTGCGGTGGCTCCGGCGCTGGCCCCGGCTTCCCCGGCACCGATGCGGTACACACCCACATGACCAACTCTCGGCTGACCGACCCCGAGGTGCTGGAATGGCGGTTTCCGGTGCTGCTGAGAGAATTCTCGATTCGCCAGGGCAGCGGCGGGGCCGGGGAATACGTTGGCGGCAACGGCATTGTGCGTCGGGTAGAATTTCGCGAACCGATGACGGCGGCCATTCTCTCTAACCATCGCCTAGTGCCGCCCTTTGGGCTGGCTGGCGGTCAGCCAGGGCAGGTGGGCGAAAACTTCGTAATTTGCGCCGATGGTCGGGTAGAGGTGCTGCCGGGGCAGGCAACGGTGGCGGTGGCGCCGGGGGACTGCATTCAAATCGCTACACCGGGGGGGGGCGGCTATGGCAACTCAAAGCAGTACCCAGCGCCGCGCCGATGAACTGCATTCATCGGCGCGGCGGAGACTTGGGAGGCAACAGCCTGTCATTTCCCCGCCCGGAATTATTTCCCGCAGCCATAACGCACTAGATACCCTGTGAAAGTACCACCCCAGGGGCCAAGCGTTGCCAGTGAACGCCTGGCGAGCAGCAGTAAGTTGCATAGGTCAAGGACTCTTGGGATTTTTGCTGCAGGGCGCGATAGTGGCGGTGGTCTTGATTAAGCCAGAGGCGGCAACCCGCCTGAGAACAATCGTGAACACCGACCCTGCTCAGTGGACCACTCTTTCTACAATGCAACCATACGGAGCATTTATGGATTGACCAGGGAGAGCGGAGTCATGCAACCCACCCAAAATTTATTTACCGAAAAAGCTTGGGATGCCATTGTGCGATCGCAGGACATCGCCAAGCAGGCCCAGCAGCAGCAGATCGAGAGCGACCACCTGTTGCTAGCGCTGCTCGATCAAGCTGGCCTCGCCAGCAGCATTTTTGCCAAGCTGGGGGTCAATGGCACTCAGCTGCGCGATCGCACCGAGGGCTTCATCAGCCGCCAGCCCAAGGTCTCTGGGTCAGGTTCGTCGGTGTACCTAGGCAAATCCCTCGACACCCTGCTCGACCGAGCCGACAGGCATAAAAAAGACTACGACGACGAATATATTTCCATCGAGCACCTGATCTTGGCTTACCCTGGCGACAGCCGCTTTGGTAAGACGCTGTTTCAAGACCTCGGGTTAAGTGAAGCCAAGCTCAAGCAAGTCGTTCAAGACATTCGAGGCACCCAGAAAGTGACCGATCAAAACCCCGAAGGCAAGTATCAATCTTTGGAGAAATATGGCCGCGATCTCACTGACGCCGCCCGCCGGGGCAAGCTCGACCCGGTGATTGGCCGCGACGACGAGATTCGCCGCACCATCCAGATTCTGTCGCGGCGCACCAAAAATAACCCGGTGCTGATCGGCGAGCCGGGGGTGGGTAAGACCGCGATTGCCGAGGGCTTAGCCCAGCGCATCGTCAGCGGCGACGTGCCCCAGTCGCTCAAAGACCGCCAGCTGATCGCCCTCGACATGGGGGCGCTAATTGCCGGGGCCAAGTACCGAGGCGAGTTTGAAGAGCGCCTCAAAGCCGTGCTCAAAGAAGTCACCGACTCCGAAGGGCAAATCGTTCTCTTCATTGACGAAATTCATACCGTAGTTGGTGCTGGGGCTACCCAAGGGGCGATGGATGCAGGCAACCTGCTCAAGCCCATGCTGGCTCGCGGCGAGCTGCGCTGCATTGGCGCGACTACGCTAGATGAATACCGCAAATATCTTGAAAAAGACGCCGCCCTGGAGCGCCGCTTTCAGCAGGTCTACGTCGATCAGCCCACGGTGCCCGACACGATCTCGATCTTGCGCGGTCTCAAAGAGCGCTACGAGGTACACCACGGGGTGAAAATCTCCGACAGCGCCCTGGTGGCAGCGGCGACCCTGTCGACCCGCTATATTTCAGACCGTTTTTTGCCCGACAAGGCCATCGACCTGGTAGACGAAGCCGCCGCCAAGCTGAAAATGGAAATCACCTCTAAGCCCGAGGAGCTAGACGAGGTCGACCGCAAAATTCTCCAGCTCGAAATGGAGCGGCTGTCGCTGAAAAAAGAAGTCGACGTCGCCTCCATGGAGCGCCTAGAGCGGATCGAAAAAGAACTGGCCGACCTCAAAGAGCAGCAGAGCGCCCTCAACGCCCAGTGGCAGTCAGAAAAAGACACCATCGATCACATCCAGTCGATCAAAGAAGACATCGACCAGGTGAATATCGAGGTGCAGCAATCCGAGCGCGACTACGACCTCAACCGGGCCGCCGAGCTGAAGTACGGTAAGCTCACCGACCTGCAACGCCAGCTTGAAGCCGCCGAGGCGCATCTGGCCGACACCCAGACCACGGGCAAAACCCTGCTGCGCGAAGAGGTGACCGAGTCAGACATTGCCGAGATTATCTCCAAGTGGACGGGCATTCCGGTCAGCAAGTTGGTGCAGTCAGAGATGACGAAGCTGCTGCTGCTCGAAGACGAACTGCACGAGCGGGTAATTGGCCAAGAAGAAGCGGTAACGGCGGTGGCCGACTCGATTCAGCGATCGCGCGCTGGCCTGGCCGACCCCAACCGTCCGATCGCCAGCTTTATCTTTCTCGGCCCCACCGGGGTGGGCAAAACCGAGCTGGCCAAGGCCCTAGCCGCCTACTTGTTTGACACCGAAGAGGCCCTAGTGCGCATCGACATGTCGGAGTACATGGAAAAGCACACCGTCTCGCGCCTGATCGGCGCCCCTCCGGGCTATGTGGGCTATGACGAGGGCGGGCAGCTGACCGAAGCCATTCGCCGCCGCCCCTTTGCAGTGATTCTCTTCGACGAGATCGAGAAAGCTCACCCCGACGTGTTTAACGTCATGCTGCAAATTCTCGACGATGGCCGGGTCACCGATGCCCAGGGCCGCACGGTCGACTTCAAAAACTCCATCATCATCATGACCAGCAACATCGGTTCCCAGTTCATTCTCGACGTGGCGGGCGACGACAGCCAGTACGAAGAGATGAAATCTCGCGTGATGGATGCCCTGCGGGGCAACTTCCGGCCCGAGTTTCTTAACCGAGTCGATGAGATGATCATCTTCCACGGACTGCTCAAGTCGCAGCTGCGCGAGATCGTCAAGCTGCAAATTGTGCGCCTCGAAGAGCGCTTGGCTGATCGCAAAATGGCCATTACCATCTCAGAGTCGGCCCTCGACTTCTTGGCGGAGGTGGGCTACGACCCAGTCTACGGTGCCCGACCGCTGAAGCGCGCTATTCAGCGCGAGCTTGAGACGCAGATCGCCAAGGCGATCTTGCGCAGCGAGTTTAGCGAGGGCGACACCATCGTGGTCAATGTCGAAAATGAGCGCCTCTCCTTTAAGCGCCAGCCTGCTGAGCTGCTGACGGTGTAGCTGCACCCGCTGGGCCGCATTTTTGGGGCCAAATTATTTGAGCTGATCGCCCGGCGGCTATGGTCTAATGCCTGACCAACCTAGTTATGCCAAGCTCTAACACCCTAACGGTGCAGGGTTTAAGGTATACGGTCCAAGGACTGCCATGAACCGTGAACCTTACACCTTAAACCCTCCCAACCTGCCACCTTTTGCTTGGCAAACTCCTAGAGTGTGAATCTTTGAAACGAGCTATTGCATTTCAAACAACTACGGTTGCGAAAACTACAGGGCTTTGGCAGGATAGTTGGATGAACGCTTGGGCATTTTTACTGGGACGGCTGGTACACAATCTCAACAATTTTTCCGTAGGATTCTGGAATTCACTTGGGTATGATGTTGCTATACAACGCCAATGTTTTTCGGTTCTAATGTCCGTTGCAGGTTGTGGGCATGGGCAACCCATCAGGAGTATCACAGCGGCGGGCCGGGTTCCTCGGTTTTTAGCCGATTAGTACCAGGTTCAAGTTGAGATCTTGAACTGCCCCGCAGGCAGAAATCCGCCCTTGGACTTGATTAGGTTTATTCAATAGGAATGGGGTTGGTTATGAAAGTCGCTCACGATAGCTCAAAGCACGGCTACAGGAACATTATGGAAATCCTGGTAGCTGAAGAGGTCGATAAACAGGTCAAAACCCTACAGCCCCGCGTGTTGAAATACCTTAACCGCGTCGAAGTTGAGACCTTTGCCCTCAATCGTCTACCGTCCCTCTACGCCTCCAGCGAGAAAGGCTTCCAGCATCAGTATGAGAAAGCCAAGCGAGAGCTGCACAATCAAATCAAAAGTTCTGTACGGCAGGCCTTTGCGGCCGTGCAGGTTGATCCCATCCGAGCATCTCAACCTCTGAGCTTGCCCCGCGACGAGGCGGCGGCCGGGGCCCTCAATGCCCTACGAGAAATGCTCAAGCAGCCCGACCTAAGCTGGGAGGGGGCAATCAATCGTCTGCAGTCGGTAGTGGGTGTGCGGAACCCGTTGCCCACCGATGCGGCGGCGGCGGGCAGCTCCCACCGGACTCGCTACCAGGATGCCTCTTCCTCTGCAATGACCAGCGCTGAACGGGGCGACGGTAACCATGGTCAGCATTGGCGGCCCGGCACTTACGGGGCTGAGGTGTCGTGGCAAAAAACCCACAATTCTTCTGGCGAAAGTTTTGACTGGAACGACGCTCGTTACCACAAGTAGTAAGCGGCCAAATGGTTGCTTAGGTAACTTCTAGAAAATAGTTTCTTTAATGGTGGGCAGTGCCCACCATTAAACAGCTACAGTCGCTGGATTAAAGCGGGTATCTTCTCTCCTCAAAATCTCCTTAGCGGCGGCTTTGGGTACAAGCCTAAACCCATAATAAGCCCAGACCCCGAGCTGGACTTGGGTGAGAGTTATATGGTGATCGCTATATCAACCCCGCCTGAGTCAGCAGCGCTGGTGGTATGCCCAGCGCCATCACCCCCTGGTGCAGGCTGGCGGCGGTCGCAGGGTCAACGATTTCATAAATATCAATGGCTCGGCGAAATGATCGCAGCGCCTGGGGCAGCTGCCCCAGCTTAAATCGAGCTACCCCCAGGTTTTGGTGGGCCTCTGGATAGTTGGGGTTAAGGGTGATCGCCCGCTCGTAGGCCGCGATCGCCTCGCCTAAATATCCCCTGGCCCGGTGGGCGGACCCCAGGTTGTAGTGGGCGATAGCCAGGTTTGGCTCAGCGGCGATCGCCTGTTCAAACAGGTCAATGGCCCCCTCTAGTTCGCCCTGGGTTTTCTTCAGGCTGCCGTAGTTGATCCAGGCGCCCAGCTTGAGCCGGGGGGGGACCGCCTGGGCTAGGGCCGCTTCATAGTCGCTGGCCGCCTGGTCAGGGTGGTCGGCCTGGGCGAGGGCGCGGTGGTAATGCAGTTCGTAGCGGGTGAGTTCGTCGAGGCTGTCGGTCTGCTTCAGGGCGCGGTTGAGCAGCGGTAGGGCGGCAGCAGCTTGGTCAGACTCGACGTAGAGGGCCGCCAGTTTGTTCAGCAGGTAGGCGTCGTCAGGGTGCTCCGCCAGGTAGCCTACCATGGTGGTGCGGGCGCGCTCAAACTTGCCCCGCTGCACGACGATGGCGGGGTCGTAGCCGGTGTGGTGCAGGGCGACCTCGCCCAGGGTAATCACCTGCCAGCGAGGAGCTTGGGCTTGCAATGCCGCAATGCTGTCGTCCACGGTTTCGTGATACGGGCGGTTAAAGGTGATCTCTGGCAGACGGCGAAAGCAGCGGGTGATCAGCGTGTAGGGGGCCTGGGGTGCGCCCAGCTCCAGCCGCAGCAGGTTAAGGGCCAGCACGTCCGCGGCGGCGATCTCCCCCAGGGGTTGGCCCTGGTCGAGGCGTTGCAGCACCTGGGCCGTCTCCGGCAGCAGCACCTCGTCGGCGTCGAGCACCAGCACCCAGTCGCCGGTGGCGTGGCGCAGCGACTTGTTGCGGGCGGCGGCGAAATCGTTCACCCAGTCAAAGCTGTGAACCTTGGCCCCGTAGAATTGGGCGATCGCCACAGTGTCATCCGTTGACCCCGTATCGACTACCACGATTTCATCAACCACACCCTGCGCGCTCTCAAGGGTACGGGCCAGGGTGGCGGCCTCGTCTTTGACAATCATGCAGAGGCTAATCATCAGCCTTCCCCTAGGGCCTGGTGGGCGCGGGCGATCGCCTGGCGCACCTGGTCAAAGCCGGTGCCGCCGTAGCTGTTGCGGGCCGAGACCACCTGCTGGGGGGCGATCGCCCCGTAGATATCCTCCTCAAAGGCGGGGTGAATCGCCTGCCATTCTGCCAGGGTCAGCTCTCGCAGCAGCTTGCCCGCCGCTAGCGATGTCTTCACCACCTTGCCCACCAGATTGTAGGCCTCGCGGAAGGGCACCCCCTTAGTGGCCAGATAGTCGGCCACGTCGGTGGCATTGGAGTAATCTTCGTTCACCGCCTGGCCCAGGCGCGGCACCTGGAAATTGACCCCCTCGGCCAGCAAAATGGTCATGGCCTCGACGCAGCCGCGCACGGTGTGCACCGTGTCGAAGATCGCCTCTTTGTCTTCTTGCAGGTCTTTGTTGTAGGCCAGGGGCAGACCCTTCATCATCACCAGCAGGCCTTGCAGGTGGCCAAACACCCGACCCGTTTTGCCCCGCACCAGCTCGGGCACGTCGGGGTTTTTCTTTTGGGGCATGATGCTGGAGCCAGTAGAGCAGCTGTCGTTGAGGGTGACAAAGCTAAACTCCTCTGAGGCCCAGAGAATCATTTCTTCTGACAGCCGCGACAGGTGCACCATGATCAGGCTGGCGGCGCAGGCAAACTCAATGGCAAAGTCACGATCGCTCACCCCGTCCAAACTGTTGCCGTAGATCTTTTCAAACCCCAGCAGCTCGGCGGCATACTGGCGGTCGATGGGAAAGGTCGTCCCCGCCAGGGCACCGCAGCCCAGGGGCGAAATATTCACTCGCTTTTGCAGGTCGCCCAGGCGCTCCCAGTCGCGCTGGGCCATGTCAAAGTAGGCCAGCAGGTGGTGGGCCAAACTCAGGGGCTGAGCCCGCTGCAGGTGGGTATAGCCGGGGATCAGGGTTTCTACGTGGGCTTCAGCTATGCCCAGCAGGGTCTGCTGAAACTGGCGCAGCTGGGCCTGGATGGCCTCGATCTGGGCGCGCAGGTAGAGGCGCAGGTCGGTGCCCACCTGGTCGTTGCGGCTGCGGGCAGTGTGCAGCTTTTTGCCCACGTCGCCGATCAGCTCCGTCAGCCGTCGCTCGACGGCAAAGTGCACGTCCTCGGCCTCGACGCCGGGGTTAAACTCGCCTGCGCGAAACTCTTGGCGAATGATCTCGAGGCCGGTGACGATCTGCTCGCCCTCGGCGGGGCTGATAATGCCGGTTTTGACCAGCATTTTGGCGTGGGCCGCAGAGCCGGTGAGGTCGTACTCAAGGAGCTGAATGTCGAAGCCGATGCTGGCGTTGAACAGCGCGATCACAGGGTGCAGCGCCGTCTCAAAGCGCTGGCTCCAGGTTTGGGTAGGGGGCATTTCCATCAGGGCGGATTTAAAAGGCGGTCAGGTTGCGAATCATATAGCCAAGCACAATACCGAAGAGCAGCGCCCAAATCTGTCCTGAATCGACAAAATTGTCCCAGGTGCTGGCTATATCGCCCAGAATGTCTTGGTCAAACTGCTGGGCCAGCACCGGGGAAAGGGCAGCGTCGGCCACGGCTGGACCAGTCGCACCGGGCGCACTGGCGACCGTACCGGGCGCACTGGCGAACGCAACTTCGGTAAAATAGCCGCTGAAGCTGTCTCCATTGCCGAGGCTGATGGGGCGCAAAATGGTACCTACTGAAAGAGCATCTACCGAAAGAGACGGTGAGGCAACTTGAAACGAACCTTGCAGCAAAGAATCCGGAATCTGGGGAATGACGTCCATGGCGCTGTGACGACCTGAGCATGGTTAACACCCAACAGACTATCACCATACCGCCGAGACCGAGCCTCTGGAACCCAAAAACCGCATGGGGTCTGGCGGTTGTAGCCGCCCTGGTCCTGGCGGCCCATCAGGCGGGCCTGGGGCGGCCCGGCGTCGACTTGATCAACCTAGGCGGCTGGCCTCAGCTGCGCGAGTTTTTAGTGGCGGCCCTGCGCCCTGACCTGAGCGCCGAGTTTGCAGCGCTGATGGGCCGCGCTGCCCTGGTCACCCTGGCCTACGCTGTGCTGGGCACCGCCCTGAGCGTAGCCCTGGGGCTGGTGGGCGGGCTGCTGTCTGCGGCGGTGTGGTGGCAGACGGTGTGGCCGCGCGATCCCTGGGGGCTGCGCCAAGGGCTGTGGCTGGGGGTGCGGGGGCTGCTGGCCTTTCCCCGCGCCATTCACGAGCTGATCTGGGGGCTGGTGCTGCTGCAAGTGCTGGGCCTCAACCCGCTGGTGGGGGTGCTGGCAATCGCCATTCCCTTCGGTGCGATCGTCTCTAAAGTCTTCTCAGAAATTCTCGACGAAACCCCCCAGGCACCCCTCCAGGCGCTGCTCAATGCCGGGGTGCCGCCCCTCAACGCCTTTGCCTACAGCCTGCTGCCCCAGGCGCTGCCCAACCTGCTCTCCTACACCTTTTATCGGTTTGAGTGCTCGCTGCGGTCATCGGCGGTGCTGGGCATCATCGGGGCTGGGGGCCTGGGCTACGAGATTTTCTTGAGTCTGCAATCGCTGCGCTACGACCAGCTGTGGACCGGCTTCTACGCCCTGATTGTGCTCAACGGCGCGGTGGACGCCTGGAGCGGGATCGTGCGCCGCCGCATGGGCTTCACCAGCCGCCTCGACATCAACCGCAAGCCTGGGGCCAAGACCAACCCATCCCCCCTCAAAGCGCCCCGCCAAGACTGGCTGCTGCGCCTGTCGTGGATGGGGGTGATCGCGGCCCTGCCCCTGAGCTGGTGGTGGCTGTGCCTCGATATTACCAGTCTCTGGGCACCGCGCACCCAGCGCCTGCTGGGAGAATTACTCGGCACTGGCCTGCCCCCGCTGCCCTCGGTGGCAGAGCTGGTGAACCTGGCGAATCTGGCCTGGCTGACGGTGGCCATGTCGATGGTGGCGATCGCCCTGGCGGGCATTTTTGGCATCCTCATCTCGCTGCCCGCCGCCCAGAACTTCTTGCTGCCGGGGGGGCTGCTGCGCCCCGTCGGTCAGAACGGCAGCTTTGCCCTGGGAGCTTACGCGCTGCTGGTGCTCAGCCGCCTAGTGCTACTGGTCAGCCGCGCTATCCCCGCCCCGATCTGGGCGCTGGTGCTGCTGTACATGCTGTTTCCCGGCGTGCTGCCCGGTGCCCTGGCCCTGGCCCTGCACAACTTCGGCATCCTCGGTCGCCTGATGGCCGAGGTGAACGAAAATTTGGACGATCGCCCCGTCCGCGCCCTCAGCGCCCTAGGAGCCAGCCCGGCAGCGGTGGTGGCCTACGGCATCTGGCCCCAAAACCTGGGCCGCTTTCTGGCCTACATTCTCTACCGCTGGGAAGTCTGCCTACGCGAAACCGTAATCGTCGGACTGGTAGGGGCCGGTGGCCTAGGCCGCCTGCTCACCGAACAGATCAGCAGCTTCGACTACCGAGGGGTGACAGTAACGCTAGGAGTTTTCGTGGCCCTGACCTTTGCCGTGGATGCCATCAGCCAGCAGCTGCGAGGAATTTTACGATCTGAGAGTTGATAGCTAATAGCTATCAACTCTCAGATCGCCAATCCACACATCCCCCACTCCCCTGCCACCCGTGGGGATGGATCGCGCACACCAGCAGACTGCGCCTCGCCCGGCTGGTGCCGTAGGCAACGCCGTGGTAGTTGGTGCAGCCCTGGCAGGGTTCGGGGCGGGTGGAAGAAATATCGCGAAAGCCGACCTGCGATCGCAAAATTTGCTGCTTGCTCTTCCCCCGCTGCCACTGCTCGTAGGCCCGACGGCGGCATACATCGTTGGCCCGGTGAAAGAGTTCATCGGTGACGCTCACAACCTGTCCTCCCAGTAGAGAGTTGGCGGCGCTGGGTGACGCCGGAGATAGCTATCGGTAAACTAGCGCAGATCACCAGCAGGCGCTCTAGGTCTAGACTACCGAACCGCCCCAAGCGATTCCAGAAAACTTAAAAGACGGTTTACGGTTCCCCCTGACACCTAATCCTGAATCCGCCTTGGCTAGCCCCGGTTGGGCTGGGCAAACACCGTTTGCCCCTACGCAAGCCGCCTGTTTGGAGTCGGGGTTATACAATTCGGATTTGATATAACACCCGACACCCGACACCTGATACCCGACACCCAACACCCTGTACCGTAAACCGTAGACCGTAGACCCTCCCCCCCTCCTCCCCAACCCAAGCAGTACCATAGGAAAGCAGCTTGCCCCCTGCCCGAGCTGCCCCCACCTCTATGGATCTCTTCGACCACAGCCGCCAGGCCCAGATAGACCGAGATGCCCCCCTGGCGGCGCGGCTGCGGCCCCGCAGCCTGGATGAGTTTATTGGACAAGATGCGGTGGTGGGGCCGGGGCGACTGCTGCGGCGGGCGATTCAGGCTGACCAGCTGTCGTCGCTGATTTTTTTTGGTCCGCCGGGCACGGGCAAGACCACCCTGGCCCAGATCATCGCCAACACCACCAGCGCCCACTTTATTGCGCTGAATGCGGTGCTGGCCGGGGTAAAAGACATTCGCGAGGCGATCGCCGTCGCCCAAGACTTGCGCGGCCAGTACGGCAGACGCACGATTCTCTTTGTCGACGAGGTGCACCGCTTCAACAAGGCCCAGCAGGATGCGCTGCTGCCCTGGGTCGAAAACGGCACGGTGGTGCTGATCGGGGCCACCACCGAGAACCCGTTCTTTGAGGTCAACAAGGCGCTGGTCAGCCGATCGCGCATTTTTCAGCTCAAGCCTCTAGACCCGGCGGATCTGTACCGGGTGGTAGAGCAGGCCCTGGGAGATAACGAGCGGGGCTACGGCGATCGCCCGGTCGTTCTCGAACCCGCTGCCCTCGACCATCTGGTCAACGTGGCCAACGGCGATGCCCGCGCCCTGCTCAACGCCCTAGAGCTGGCGGTGGAAACCACGGCCCCCGTCGAGAATGACCAGATTGTCATCACCCTGGCGGTGGCGGAAGAGTCGATTCAGCAGCGGGCGGTGCTCTACGACAAGGAGGGCGACGCCCACTTCGACACCATCAGCGCCTTTATTAAGAGCGTGCGCGGCTCTGACCCCGACGCGGCCCTCTACTGGCTGGCCCGCATGGTCTATGCAGGCGAAGACCCCCGGTTTATCTTTCGCCGCCTGGTGATTTTGGCCAGCGAAGACATTGGCCTGGGCGACCCCCACGCCGTCACCGTGGTCACCAGCTGCGCCGCCGCCTTCGACCGGGTGGGCATGCCCGAGGGGCGCTATCCCCTGGCCCAGGCCACCCTTTACTTAGCCACGGTGCCCAAGTCAAACAGCACCATGGGCTTTTTTGACGCCCTGGCCGCCGTCGAGCAAGAACGGGAGGGCGACGTGCCCAACCCCCTGCGCGACGGCAACCGCGACAGCAAGGGCTTTGGCCACGGCCAGGGCTATCTCTATCCCCACTCCTACCGCGAGCACTGGGTGGCCCAGCAGTATCTGCCCAGGGGCTTGCAGGGGCAGGTGTTTTACCAGCCCTCGGGGCAGGGCTACGAGGCCCAGATTCAAACCCAGGTGGCCCAGCGGCGCGAGGCCCAGCTGGCCGCCATGGTCGACGGCGGCGGGGCGCTGCCCGAGGCCCTCACCTACAGCCCCGACGACCCGGCCCGCGATCGCTGGCTGCAACGCACCCTCAGCCAATCCGGAGAGCAGCTGGGGGCGGTGCGCGATCGCCTCTTTGAGCTGGCCCCGCCCCAGCGCCACCATCGCATTCTCGACCTCAACGCCCGCACCGGTCTGCTCACCTGGGAGGCCCTGCGCCGGGTGCCCGAGGGCAGCGTCTACGCCCGCGTCCACAGCAGTCAAGACCAGGTGGCCCTCGAAGAACAGGCCGCCCAGCTGCCCGAGCTAGCCCGCCCGGTGCTGGTACACGCCGACTTTGAGGCCCTGGCCGCCTACCTGGTCGCCCATACCCCCGGCATTCGCTTTGAGCGCATCATGGGCCGCAACGCCTTTAGCCAAGTCATCAACCGCGATCGGTTCATCGACATTGTGCAGCAACTGTTGGCTCCAGAGGGAGTGGTGCTACTAGCCGAAACTATCCCCCGCCACAGCCAGCGGATCTCCGCTTTCGTAGACCAGGCCAGCGTGAACAAAGCGCTGCTCAAACGCTGGCAGCAGGCCGAAGCGGCGATCGCCCACTCCCCCACCGACTCCCGCTTTAACTGGCATGCCCAAACCCTAGAAACCCTTTTCCGCAGCGCCGGCTTCACCACTCAAATGACTGAAGACGTACTTCAAAACAGCATCTATATCTCCCCGGCCCTACTGCAGCGCTGGTTTGCCGTAAATAGCACCCAAAGCAGCTACCGCGACCAGTTGGCTCAACACCTGTCCGACAAAGATGTCGCTGCTATTCAACAAGAATGTCAGCGACAGCTCCAGGGACAAACCGTCAGCTGGCGATCACCCATGGTTTACCTTACAGCCCACGGCAGTTAAGCCTAACTTGCCCCATTGTTACGTGTAGCCATGGGAGTCAAGGGTTTACGGCGTCAACCTGCCAGAGGGCCTCGGCATGGTAACTGTAGAGGGTGCGATTCTGAGGGTCGCCGCGCAGTTCTAGGTGGTCTACCTGGTGGGGGGTAAGGAGTACCAGGCAGAATTCGGCGGGTGGGTTTTTGTCGACCGCTTGAGTCTCAAACGCTGGGTCGGCACTGCGAGGCTGGGCCGGGTGGGGCCAGTAAAACTGCTGGCGGGCTTTGTCGGAGAGGGTTTCCCAGGCAGTTTGTCGGGCGAGGGTGAGGGCGGCGTTGCGATCGGCCGCATGCACTAGCTGAATGGGGCCGGCCAGGCGAAACTGCTCGCGGGTGGTGGTGAAGTACCAGCAGGCTTCGGCCCAGGGGTGGGCCGCGATATCCGCCACTTTGGCGCTGCGGTGGTCGGTGATCAGGGTGAGGGTGTTGGTGTCGGGTAGCCAGCCGCGAAACACGACGGTGCGGTTGGCAGGGCGGCCCTCAGGGGTGATGGTGGCCAACTGAAAGTAGCGGCTGTGGGGCTGGCTGCGGTTGCGATGCAGGGCCCGGGCTAGGGGGCTGCGCCAGGGGGCTAGGGCAAAGGCCTTTGACAGAGATGGATCAGAATCAGACATACTGTAGTGTGGCTTGGTTGGGGGTGGGACGCTTCCCGGCCTGGAGTGAGGGCCATTTTAATTGAGCGTTTACCGAGTGAGCTTGCAAGCATGACCGTTGCCATCCTATTGCTGATTGCTGGTGGGGGGCTACTGCTGGTGGGGGCCGAGGCGCTGGTGCGAGGAGCCTCTAAGCTGGCCAGTTTGTTGGGCATTGCGCCGCTGATTATTGGTCTCACCATTGTGGCCTACGGCACCAGCGCCCCAGAGCTGGCGGTGAGCATGCAGTCTACCCTGGCGGGTCAGGGCGATATTGCCCTGGGCAATATTATTGGCAGCAATATTTTCAATGTGCTGGTGATTTTGGGGCTGTCGTCGCTGGTGGCTCCGCTGCCGGTGGCCCAGCAGCTGATTAAGCTAGATGTGCCAATTATGGTGGGCATTTCAGCGCTGCTGTTATTCTTTTCGCTGGATGGTCTGCTGCAACCCAGCGACGGCATTGTTTTGATTATTGGCGGGGTGGTCTACACGCTGTTTTTGATCTACCAAAGCCGTCGTGAAACCAATGCTGAGGTGCAGTCGGAGTACGATCGCGAGTATGGCCCGACTCCTTTAGGCCCGCATCCTTTAGGGAAGTGGACTTGGATCACCAATTTGGCCTATATGGCGGTCGGGCTAGTGGCGTTGGTGGGGGGTTCACGACTGTTTGTCACGGGGGCGGTGAGCATTGCCCAGGCGCTGGGGGTGAGTCAGCTGGTCATCGGTCTGACCATTGTGGCGGCAGGGACCTCGCTGCCGGAGCTGGCGACCTCGGCGGTGGCCACCTTTCGCGGCGAGCGCGACATTGCTGTGGGCAATGTGGTGGGCAGCAATATTTTTAACATCCTCACAGTGCTGGGCATTACGGCGGTATCGTCGGGGTCGGGCATTGTGATTCCCAGTGCGGTGCTGAATTTTGATCTGCCGGTGATGGTGGCGGTGGCGGTGGCCTGTCTGCCGATTTTCTTGACTGGCAACGTGATTTCGCGCTGGGAAGGGGTGCTGTTTAGCGGCTATTACGTGGCCTATGCTACCTATCTAATTTTGCGGGCGGCAGACCATGAGAGCCTGGGGCTATATAGCCAGGTGATGCTGCTGTTTGTGATTCCGCTGACGGTGGTGACGCTGGCGCTGGTGGTGATCACGTCTTGGCCCAAGAACCGCAGGGTCGCGCGAAAGGATAAACTACCTGGCGATAATCACTCTCGGTAAAAGCGGTATGGGTATGGGATTGGTAGGTAAGGGGTGAATGGGTATTTATGGCGATCGCGGTTGATTTTGGTACCAGCAACACGGTGATAGCTCGGTGGAACCCGGCCACGGAGCGAGCTGAGACACTAGTACTGCCGGGGCTAAGTCAGGGGACTATGCCCTACCTGGTGCCAAGCCTGGTCTATGTGGAGAAGCCTACGGCCGCAGGGGTGGTGGTGGGGCAGACGGTGCGCGATCGCGGCCTCGATATTGCCGCCGACCCGCGCTTTTTTGCCAATGTGAAGCGGGGCATCGGCACGGCTCTCCAGGGGTTTTTGCCAGATATTGACGGGGAACCGCTCTCCTTTGAGCAGCTGGGGGAGTGGTTTTTGCGATCAATTCTGACCCAAGCTAAAAAGGTCTCTGGAGACGACGACACTCTGGTGCTGACGGTGCCGGTGGACAGCTTTGAGGCCTACCGCCTGTGGCTGGGGGATGTGGCAACATCCCTGGACTTCAAGGAAGTGCGGTTAATCGACGAGCCGACGGCGGCGGCGTTGGGCTATGGCCTCACGAAAGAGCAAACCCTGCTGGTACTCGACTTTGGCGGCGGTACTCTGGACTGGTCGATGGTGCGCCTGGTGGCCCCAGCCCAGCAGCAGCCCGTGGGCTTTTTGCTCAAGTGGCGGGGTCAGAGCCGCGAGCAAACCAGCGCTCAAAAACCAGAACTGGCGAGGGTGCTGGCGAAAGCAGGAGAAAACCTGGGCGGGGCCGACATTGACCAGTGGCTGGTAGAACACTTTGCCGCCCAGGGAGTGCCCAGCGGCGCGGTGGTGCAGCGCCTGGCGGAGCGGCTAAAAATTGCCCTGTCAGATCAGACCGAGGCGGCGGCAGCCTACTTTGACGACGAAACCTTTGACACCTACGACCTGGCCCTGACCCGTGACCAGTTCGAGAAAATTCTCGCCCAGAACCAGTTTTTTGAGCGCCTGGAGAAGGGGCTGGCCCAGGTGTTGCAGCAGGGCCAGCGCCAGGGCATTGACCAAGCGACCATCGACGCGGTGCTGCTGGTGGGGGGCACCGCGCAGATACCGGCGGTGCAGCGGTGGGTGACGCAGCGGTTTGGGGCCGAAAAGGTAAAGGGCGATCGCCCCTTTGAGGCCGTCGCCCAGGGGGCTCTGCAAATTGCCCAGGGCCTGGCGATCGAAGACTTTCTTTACCACAGCTACGGCATTCGCTTTTGGGACCGGCGCAACAACCGCCACGGCTGGCACCCGATTCTCAACCAGGGCCAGCCCTACCCCATGGCTGCGCCCATCGAAATCACCCTGGGCGCTTCGGTGGAAAAGCAGCCCAGCATTGAGCTAATCGTCGGCGAGCTGGGGGCGGCTAGCACCCAAACCGAGGTGTATTTTGAGAATGGTCGGTTGGTCACCCGCCAGCTGGGCGGCGATGCGCCCTCGGTGCAGCCGCTGAATGACCGCGAGGGGGCACGCACCATTGCCCAGCTCGACCCGCCGGGGTTTCCGGGGAGCGATCGCGTGCGCATGCTGTTTAGCGTGGACAGCGATCGGCTGCTGCGGATTACGGTCGAAGACATTCTTACCGGCAATACGCTGCTGGATAACGAAGCTGTGGTGCGGCTGAGCTAGGGTTACCTCACCTAGACCGCCACTGAACTGGAACTTCTCGGATCGGGCAGTTTAGTGGTGATCAGCGCCGCCGCCAGCACAAATACGCTGGATGCCCACAGGCAGCCCACCAGGCCAAACCACTGGTAAAACAGCCCCGACGTAATCGTGCCCAGCAGCCGCCCGCCCGAGTTGGCCATGTAGTAAAAGCCCACATTCAGAGTCACGTCTTTGTCTTCGGTGTAGGCCAGCACCAGGTATGAGTGCACCGCCGAGTTAAAGGCAAACACAATACCAAACACAATCAGCCCGCCCGTCACCGCAATGTCGCCCCGCACTCCTGACATCAGTGTCAGCGCAATCAGCACCGGAATCGCCGTCAAAATTGAGGTCCAAAACAAAATTGTCTTGGCCTTGGGCACCACCTTGCCCGCGCTATTTTTTCGCAGCAGCTGCGGGGCCATAAATTGCACGATGCCGTAGCCAATCACCCAAATGGCCATGTAGGTGCCCACCTGCATAAAGGTCCAGCCCAGCACCTCGTACAGAAACACCGGCAGCGCCACCACAAACCACACATCTCGCGAGCCAAACAAAAAGAACCGCGCCGCCGAGAGCACATTGATCTCTTTGCTCTTAGAAAACAGCTGGCGAAAGGTCACCTTTTTGCCAATTTTGCCCATGCCAGCGGGCAGCAGCGCCCCCGACAACAAAATCACCCCCAGCACCGCCGCCTGAATCAGCAACGCTGGGCGAAAGCCCACCCACTCCAGCAGGGCCGCCCCGACGAAAAAGCCCACGCCCTTCAGCGCATTCTTTGACCCGGTCAGCACTGCTACCCACTTAAACAGCCGCGACTCGGCCTCCTTCGGCACCACCAGGCGAATGGCACTCTTAGAACTCATCTTGGTCAGGTCTTTGGCAACCCCCGAAAACGCCTGACTCAGCATCACAAAGCCCACCTGCACCGGCACCGCCCAGTCAGGGTTCAAAAAGCTCAGCATCACCAGGGCAAAAACTTGCAGGGCAATGCCGCCGTAGAGGGTCTGCCGAATGCCCACCTGGGAGCCGATCCAGCCGCCCAGAAAGTTGGTCACCACGCCAAACACTTCGTAGAAGAGAAACAGCATGGCGATCTCAAACGGGGTGTAGCCCAGCACGTGGAAGTGCAGCAGCACCATCATCCGCAGGGCACCATCGGTGATAGTAAAGCCCCAGTAGGCGGCGGTGATGATCGCGTAGTTGCGCAGGCTCTCGGGTTTGAAGGTGGAGGAGGTCATGGGGGGAGGGGTGGGGAGTAGGGGGTGGATGGGGGGATGGGGGGGGAGATGGGTAGGGGCAGGCCTATGTGTCTGCCCTGGTTTTTGACCGCCTAGAATTCACCCCCAGGCGAGGAGCCTACAGTAGGGTTAGGCATTGCCCACCATTGGGAGAGATGCCGTCCAGAAATCACCCTAGGGGGAGAGGTTTAGAGACTCTGCGCCACCTTGCGGGCTAGCTCCGCCATGCGGCAGGAGTAGCCCCACTCGTTGTCGTACCAGGCGAGAATCTTCACCTGGGTTTCGTCGACCACCATGGTCGAGAGAGCGTCGACAATGGAAGACCGGGGGTCGTTGAGGTAGTCAACCGACACCAGAGGGCGCGTCTCATAGCCGAGAATGCCTTGCAGCGGGCCGTCGGCAGAGGCCTTGAGCAGTTGATTCACTTCTTCGACGGTGGTGGGGCGCTCGACTTCAAACACGCAGTCGGTGAGGGAAGCATTGAGCAAGGGCACCCTCACCGCCAGGCCGTTGAGCTTGCCCTTGAGCTCGGGGTAGATCAGGGTGATTGCCGTGGCCGACCCGGTAGTAGTGGGAATTAATGACATCCCCGTAGCCCTGGCCCGGCGCAGGTCTTTGTGGGGGGCATCGACAATGGTCTGGGTGTTGGTGTGGTTGTGAACCGTGGTGATTACCCCGTGGCGAATGCCCAGCCCCTCATGGATGACTTTGACGATGGGGGCCAGGCAGTTGGTGGTGCAGGAGGCCGCCGTCAGCAGGCTGTGCTCCACCGGGTCGTACTGGTCGTCGTTGATGCCGTAGACAACGTTGAGGGCGCCCTCTTTGACCGGGGCGGCAACGATCACCTTTTTGACGTCCTTGTCGTAGTAGGGGGCCAGGGATTCTACGGTGCGAAACTTGCCGGAGCACTCCAGCACAATGTCGACGCCGTGGTCGGCCCAGGGCACTTCGCCAGGGGTTGCCCCGCTGCTGAAGCTGAGGGGAGTACCGTCGATGGTGACTTTTTCGCTGCCGATCGCCTCAACGTTGGGTGCCCAGCGGCCGTGGACGGAGTCAAACTTGAGCAGGTGCGCCGCCGTCTCTGCACCGCCCTTGATTTCGTTGATGTGCACAAACTCCAGCTCTGGGAAGGCCCAGCCAGCCCGCAGCACCAGCCGCCCAATGCGACCAAATCCGTTAACGGCAACTCTGACCATAGACATTCCTACTCCGAATTTCAAACAGCATTAGCCGGTCGTCATCTACCTGGGTGACATCACCCAGTGGCTCAGCTTTATTATTTCAAAATAACTTGATATGTAGATTGTTTCAAAAAATCTTGATTTGTCAAGTTGTGCAGGCTACATCTCTCCGGGGGGTTTGGGTTTCTATCTCCGTGCTGTTGGCGTGCCGACACCCAGGGAGACTGGCGAGTATGGTTAAGCTATAGTCACATCTGTTCGAAACCACGGCGGGTGAATCCTTTGAAGCGTGGAGGCTGACAGCGCCGGACAGCTTTGCAATCGGGCGCAGGATAGCCGGTGGGAGTAGAAGCCGAGCTTCGGTTTCGGGGAACTGCAAATCAAATGGGGAACTGCTGATCAAAAACAGTGCTCTTCTAGAACTTTGATGACCTGCCAGGATGGTCTTTTGGTTGTTCAAAATATTGGTTGTTCAAAATATTGGTTGTTCAAAATATTGGGAAAAGCCAAATTCTGATA
>DAIPYU010000013.1:0-7839 GCA_036782635.1 Nodosilinea sp. CTOTU7353 | reverse complement strand
TTGGTTGTTCAAAATATTGGTTGTTCAAAATATTGGGAAAAGCCAAATTCTGATAGAAATAATTAGCAAGGCGAACCCAAACATCTGCTTCGGCAGAGTCATACTAAATTTTGCTTGGATGCCCCCGATACCTCTGGGCGAATGCCATAGAGCCTCTGGCTTGGCTACGCCTACACCCCTGCGATTTGGCCTTTGGGGAATCGAGGGTATGTGATGCGGATTTGGTATCAGACCCTTAGAGCGATCGCCCTCACCCAGGCCCCAGCCCTCGTCCGTCTGGTCAGTGAGGCTGACGGTGTAGATCGCGCACTATCGGCCCGCCGCCCCGTCAGATTAAGGTTTCACCAGCGCGGTGCGATCAGCTTGAGTTTTCTAATGGTGCTGGCGGGGTAATGTGGCACAGTGTAATAAGCACCACGGGAGGTATTGCAGCCA
This sequence comes from Nodosilinea sp. CTOTU7353, assembly GCA_036782635.1. Lineage (GTDB taxonomy): Bacteria > Cyanobacteriota > Cyanobacteriia > Phormidesmidales > Phormidesmidaceae > Nodosilinea. The sequence goes on along the minus strand of DAIPYU010000013.1, from coordinate 7,404 downwards.
TCCCCTGGACGACACCCGCTTCAAAACCTTTTTTGACTCCCGCCTATGCCCTGGCCTCGAATAATTAGCGGAATCGTTGCCATTGTGGTGGCCCTGGTGATGATTTTGCTGGGGGGTTGGTATTTTACCTTGGGCTTCGGGGTGATTATTTTTCTAGGTCAGCTGGAAATCTTTGCCCTGGTGAAAGCCAAGGGCATTTTGCCAGCGGCTAAAACCACCTTGGTGGTCAGTCTGCTGTTGCTGATTACCGCCCACCTGTCGCCGCCCCTGGCCGATGCGCTGCTGCCGATCAGCGGCACGTTTATTTGCTTTTATCTGCTGTTTCAGCCCCAGGTAGCCACCATTGCCGATTTGGCAGCGTCTATTTTGGGGTTGTTCTACGGCGGCTACTTGCCTAGCTTTTGGGTGCGCCTGCGTGACTTGGGCGACACCCCCGCCAACCTGCCCCTAGGCGGCTACTGGCCCGAGACCTGGCCCCCGACCCTAGACGCCTTACCCTATGGTTTAGTGGTGACTCTTTTGGCCTTTGCCTGCATTTGGGCCTCTGATATTGGCGCTTACATTGCGGGCAAAAGTATTGGCCGCACCCCCCTATCCAACATCAGCCCCAGGAAAACCGTAGAAGGGGCGGCCTTTGGCATGGCGGGCAGTATGGCGATCGCCCTAGTCGGCAGTCACTGGCTGCAATGGCCTCTGTGGCCGCTGACCGGGGCCTTTCTGGGCCTTATGGTGGGCACCTCTAGCTTGCTGGGCGACCTCACCGAATCCCTGATGAAAAGAGATGCCGGGGTCAAAGACTCTGGAGCCCTGATCCCCGGCCACGGCGGCATCTTAGACCGCACCGACAGCTATGTGTTTACGGGCGCGCTGGTGTACTTTTTCGTCACCCTGCTGCTGCCCATGCTGTCACGGGCTTAGCGACCCCGCATTTCCCAAAAGCTCAGCTCTTGACGGATGCGATCGCGCTCCTGAGGCTGGGCAAATCGCAGCTGGTGGCGCAGTTCCCCAATCACCTGACGCCGATCCCTCGAATTCTTAGGTTCCATAATCTTTACTCCAAACTGTAGCGATAGTTACAGTTTATCTGAGTGGATCACAGAATTTTTGCCCCCTTACAATTCTTTGGATGGGGTAACTAGCACTTGACCCACCTAATTAGGACAGGCTCTAACGGTCTCAGGGTGCAGGGTTTAAGGTATACGGTTCACGGCAGTCCTTGAACCGTATACCTTAAACCGTGAACCACGCACCCCACCAACCTGTCACCTTTGACTTCGCAAACCACCAGCCCTCTTATTAGATCAGCAGCCTAGAACCCGTTATTCTAAAAAAGTTGAACGTTTACAGAGATGACGCCGTGCAAACCCCAGACCCCATTCACGTGATCGGCGGCGGGCTAGCCGGCACCGAGGCCGCCTGGCAGATCGCCCAGGCCGGGGTGCCCGTGGTGCTGCACGAGATGCGCCCCCACAAAACCTCCCCCGCCCACCATAGCGAGCATGTGGCCGAGCTAGTGTGCAGCAACTCCTTTGGGGCAATGGCGAGCGATCGCGCCTCGGGCCTGCTCCACGAAGAGCTGCGACAGCTGGGTGCCATCGTCATTGGCAAAGCCAACCAGCACCAGGTGCCAGCGGGCGGTGCCCTGGCGGTGGATCGCGGCATTTTTAGCCAAGACCTGACTGAGACGTTGGTAAGGCATCCCCTCATTCAACTGCGGCGCGACGAGGTGACGCGCATCCCTGACGAGGGCATTACCGTGCTCACCACCGGCCCCCTGACCAGCGAAGCCCTGTCGGTCGATCTGGAGAGGTTCACAGGCCAGGGCTACATGAGCTTTTTTGACGCCGCCAGCCCGATCGTCGTAGGCGAGAGCATCGACCAGTCGGTGGCGTTTATGGCCTCTCGCTACGATCGCGGCGAGGCCGCCTACCTCAACTGCCCCATGAACCGCGAGCAGTACCTGCATTTTTGGACGGAGCTATGCAGCGCCGAGCAGGCCGAACTCAAGGACTTTGAGCGCGAAACCGCCAAATTTTTTGAAGCCTGCCTGCCGATCGAAGAGATGGCGCGGCGCGGCGAAGACACCATGCGCTACGGCCCCCTCAAGCCCGTGGGCCTGTTTGACGCCCGCCTGGGCGACTTCAAAGACCCAGAGAACAAGGGTAAAAAGCCCTACGCCGTGGTGCAGCTGCGCCAGGAAGATAAAAGCGGCCAGCTGTGGAATATGGTGGGCTTTCAAACCAACTTGCGCTGGGGCGAACAGGCGCGGGTGTTTCGCCTGATTCCCGGTCTAGAGAACGCCGAGTTTGTGCGCATGGGGGTGATGCACCGCAACACGTTTTTGAACTCGCCGGAGCTGCTGCACACCACCCTGCAATTTAAGGCGCGACCAAATTTGCTGGCGGCGGGGCAGCTGGTGGGCACCGAGGGCTACACCGCGGCGGTGGCCGGGGGCTGGCTAGCGGGCACAAATGCGGCTCGTTTGGCCCTGGGGCGATCGCCAGTGACTCTCCCTGCCACCATGATGCTGGGGGCGCTGGTCGATTTCATCACCTCGGCGGAGCCGAAGCACTTTCAGCCGATGCCGCCAAACTTCGGCATTTTGCCGCCCCTGCCGACCAAAGTGCGGGGCAAAAAAGAGCGCTACGGGCAGTACCGCGATCGCGCCCTCAGCGACCTCCACACCTGGGCCTCTGACCAGAGCATCTCACTGTACCACCAGGCCCTGGTCGCCACGGCCTAACCGGGCCAGCTTAACCCGCCGCCTAAATCAAAGCGTGTGAAATCGGGCCATCGGCGGCGGGAGCATCGGCAAGTGTGGGCTGTGCCGGTCGCGGTGATGGGAGGTCTACACTAAATCGAGCTATGGGCGGGTCTGACCGGGCGCTTACCTTGCCTCTCGCAGGCTCTCTCGCTCTGATGCCCTGAGCCTTGCGATGTATTGCTTGGCGGGCATGGTAACCTCTTGGCAGGTTTCAGCTCTTATGGGTTACCGCTTACACTATCCCAAAGCCTAAGCCTGACCGACCATTAGCCTGTTTTTGAGCGGGCATGGCAATGCTAATAAAATCAGGGTCGCCGCCAGAATTGATCACACGCCTTGGAGCGGGAATGAGCTATTTCTTTTGATTTTGTTCCCATCTGAGTCTCCGTCTGGCCTTAAAATCAAGCGATAATTTCTGACTCACGCCCGAGCAGATCGGCCCCAAGGGCCAGCCCACCGCCCCAGAGGATGATTCGTTATGGCCATTATTGCCCTCAAAGCCTGGTATCTCGAAGCCTATGAGCCGGTGCGAGAGTTAGAAAAGCGCCCCCACGACCTGCGGCTGAGCAAAAATAGCCTGCTGAAGTCGGCGCTGCGGGCCGATTTTCTCGACGACAGCGCTGAGGTAAAGCAGTCGGCCTGGTTTCAGCGCTACCTCGATGGCGAGACGGTGGAGTTTTACATTGAGGGTAGCGGCGGCTATGCGATCGCCAACATCGACCTGATCAGCCACGAGATCTATTTCGCCAAGCTAGAGGTGATGGCCCACCTGGAGCCAATCATCTACTTCTGCTACCAGCAGGAGTACAGCGAGTCGGGGGAAGCCCTGCACCAGGCGCTTACCGACGCGGTGGAAAGCCTCAACAAAAAATCCCGCGTTGCCCTCACCCTAGAGGTATCGCACCGGCTCAGCGATGGCCCCGCCCGGCTCAACAGCGCCCTCACCCGCAAAATTCGCAAGTCGCTGCTGTTTGTGGCCGACGGCACCCCGATCACGGCGGTGGAGGGCAACACCACCCTGCTGGTGCCCAGCCCCCACGTCTGCGTCGAGATGGGCTACGCTCTCCAGGCCAAGCCCGCCGAGCAAATTTTGCTGACTCAAATGGAGCGCTCAGACATTGTCGGGCAATACCCCTTTGACCTGCCCGCCCAAAATCGGCTGACCTTTAAAACCAAGGCCGACATTGCTAAGCAGTTGCCCAAGGCGCTAGAAAAACACTTATCTCGTTTTAATCTGTGGAGCTAGGGCGTTCGTAAAGTAAATACAGCCTTAAGTAGTCTGCTAAGTCAAAGGTGACAGGTTGGTGGGGTTCCAGGTCTCAGGTTTCAGACGGCAGGCCTTAAACCGTACACCGTTAACCCGGAACCGCGCACCTTAAACCGTCTCAGCCCATTGGTAAAGCGGATCACGGCGCAGGCTGGTTTGATCCTTTACATTTAAACGGGCTATTGACCGGGCTACGGCCCAACGCTCGCTCTACCCCACACGTTCTGCCCCAGAGGAATCTCCGATGTTAGATACCCCCGATATTCTCAGGCTGCTGCATCCCTTCTTGGCCGTCACCTTTGTGATGCCGCTAATTGGTGTAGCCGTTTACTTTGCGGTGCAAACCCGCCAGCGGCGTTTGGCCATGGTCAATAAAGAAAAAACCACCATCAGCCCGGTGGTGGGCAAAGAGCATGTGCGGGTGGGTCAGTGGCTGTCGGGGTCGGTGGTGGGGCTGGTGCTGCTGGGTCTAGCCCACCCAATTTTCAAGACCATCGCCCGCGAAAATGCTTGGGCCGAAGATCCCTTTCGGGGAATTTTTGTGTTGGCCATGTTTGGCCTCACGATCGTCAGTCTGGTGATGCTGTACCGGGCGGCGACAGCGCTTTGGCGAGGGGTCTTTGCCAGTCTCACCGGCATGGGGTTGTGGCTGCTGGGCATGCAGCCGGGGGTGTGGCGGCGCGGCTTTGAGTGGTATGTTTCTCACTTTTATCTGGGCATGGCGGCGGCGATGCTGATGATTTTTGCCCTAGCTACTCTGCCTGAGATCTATAAGGCAAAGCGCTGGCGCATTGCCCACGCGGCGATCAACACCGTGGCGGTGCTGCTGTTTATTAGCCAGGGCATTACTGGCGTGCGCGACCTGCTCGAAATTCCGCTGCACTGGCAGGAGCCGTTTGTGTTTCAGTGCGATTTTGAGAATCGGACTTGTTGAGGGGGCGTTCATGCAATGTCTCGGAACGAGAATCGCCCTTCGCCCCAGAGCCTGCCCGCACTAGGGCAGACTCGGGGCAAAACCACTCTATGCCCCGCCCGGTGCGATCTCACCGGGCGGGGAAAGTCGTCGGCTTACTCTAGCAGGATGGTTTTGGTCAGAATGACCATCCACGCCATTCCCGCTGGGGAGGCGGCCCCAACGACCGTGCCAGACGACGGGGGCACGGGGATGGGATCGCTCCAGTCGTTGGGGTCGGCGTAGCCGATCGCATGGAGGATTTTGATGGTGCGGTCTAGGGCGGGGAGGCTGCCGTAGAGCAGATGGCGCACTTTCTCGGGGTTGAGGGATCGGGGCAGGGACCGGGTCCCTTTGCCTTGGCCGATGATGTCCTTTGGAAAGAAGCTGGTTGCACCACAGAGCTCGACTACACCGAGCAGACCTCCTGGCTTCTATTTCTGAAGTACCTCGACGACCTGGAGTACGAAAAAGCTATCGAAGCCGAACTCTTAGGCAAGCCCTACACCTTCCTGCTCGATGAGCCCTACCGCTGGTCCAGCTGGGCCGCCCCCAAGCGTGCAGACGGTCAGCTAGACCACGACAACGCCCTCATCGGCGATGACCTGATCGACTTTGTGAACAGGCAGCTATTTCCCTACCTGCAAGGGTTTAAGCAGCGGGCCAGCAGCCCAAACACCATTGAATACAAGATTGGTGAGATTTTTGGGGAGATCAAGAACAGGTTTCAGAGTGGCTATAGCCTGCGGGATGCGCTGGAGTACATCGACGAGCTGCGGTTTGGCTCCCAGGAAGAGAAGCACGAACTCTCGCACCTGTATGAGGCCAAAATCAAAAACATGGGCAACGCGGGGCGCAACGGCGGAGAGTATTACACGCCGCGTCCGCTGATTCGCGCCATGGTGCAGGTGGTGAAGCCCCAACTGGGGGAGACTATTTACGACGGGGCCTGCGGCTCGGCGGGGTTTTTGTGCGAAGCCTATGAATACCTGCGCCGGGGCCAGCTCACTACTTGTAGCGGCTCGCAAACAGCGAGACTCATGCTCGCAAACAAGGCGATTTTGAGCTCAGATTAAGTGCGAACAGCTTGCAAACGGCGACAATGGGGTCAGTTTATCTGCCAATAGGACTTGGCCTAAATTTGGCCTCATAACTCATTAGTTATGGGCTGATCACCTTGATTTTTCGTTCCGCAAGAGTGGCCAAACAGCCTTAAATCGTAGGAGTGGTTGCTCTGCGGGCAGCTATCCAATTAGATCAGCGACAGTTAAACACTATACTGTCAAAGGCTTTCAGCTTATTTGCAGTTAATGTGAGTTAAACTCACCGTTTGCGAGCCGTTGGCACTTAATCTGAGTCCATTGGCAGTTAATGTGAGCACAACCCCTCTGCCATTGGCAGTTAATGTGAGCTCAAATTTGCGCTGTTTGCGAGCATGGGCGATCCCGTTTGCGAGCCGCTACATCTAAGCGGCGATCGCCTGGTGCTGGGGCACGACTGCCGCAGCACACCAGTAGACCAATACCTGGTCATAGGTGCCCTCGGTGACAGGCTCAAATTCCCTCACGGTGCTCGCCACCCATCCCGGCAGATCGTGGACTTCAGCACCCACTTCAGGCAGTGCTTCAGGATGCTCAGGTAGACCAAACAGGACATCGTCTGGGGAGACGCAAACATACATTAGCCGCTGCCCTGAGCTGTCCCACGGGTCGCGATCGGGGACTTGGCCATTGATAGTCAGCACAGCCACGCTGAAACTGTTTTCAGAGCCATCGGCGGGGGAATAATCCTCAACTTGAGCGACTGTCCACTGCCGCCCCTCCCAGGAACGGACATCGCCAGCCGCTGGGGCAACACCACTAATCTCGAAGTCGTAGTCTTCAATGGCCCACCCTTGGTAGGTGTCAGGTTCACAGGAGTACTGAGCATCCCGAGGCCAAGAAAACACAAGCTGGGTAACATTCATGGCTGACTCCTGAATCGACAAAGGTAGCGGTTGCGGGTCTTGGTACTGGCCTTGATGACGTCGATCAACTCAACCTCTGAACGACCCTGCTCAGTATAGTCTTCGGCCATTGCCTTGCACTTTCGCCTGGCCTGCTGCTGTCCATCGGCCAGGATAGGCTCATCCCAATCGTCGGGGACACCCTCGGGGTCTGACAAGTAGGTCATTGGCTAATACTCTCATTGAAACTCACCCCCAGGTCAATAGCCAAGACCCGCTCAATCCGCCTGATAACGTCCTCAGTGGCCGGGGCTCATTTGGGGTGATTTAGTTCCTTTGTATTATCTGGCTAGTTGCGGCGCGGGCAGCTACTCCCAAATTGTGGGCACAAAGCCCTTAATCATCCAACGGGCTGAGCACACCGCGCCCACCCCGATTTAGCACATGGGTGTAGATCATCGTAGTTTTCACATCCT
>DAIPYU010000012.1:0-55609 GCA_036782635.1 Nodosilinea sp. CTOTU7353 | reverse complement strand
TATATACCCTGGCTGACTCGCCACATCCCTCAGCCAGCGAGCGATATGGCTAAAGCGTTCTAGCTCAAAGCCACCCTCGTGGGCCACGTGGGTGTAGGCATAGAGGGCAATATCGGCAATGGTGTACTGCTCGGCAACAAAATACCGATGGTTTGCCAAATGCTGCTCCATCACGGCTAGAGCCTGATAGCCCTGTACCTGCTTTTGAGGCAAAGCAACTGTTTGATACTCATCCAGTTCAGGTGTATGGCAGAGCCAAAACCGAGGGGTAGCAATGTTTGGCTCGTGGCTATACTGCTCAAAAAACATCCAGCTCAGCATCTGGGCTTGAGCGAGCTTGTCCTCGGGTAAAAAAGGGGTTCCCTGGGCGAGATAAACCAAAATTGCGTTCGACTCCGCCAGATAGCTGCCCGACCCAAGTTCTAGCAGCGGAATGCGCCCATTGGGGTTCTTTGTTAAAAATTCAGCAGTGCGGGTTTCACCCTTGAGAATATCCAACTCGACATATTCAAAGGGCACCTCAAGCTGGGAGAGCAACAGCCTGACCTTGTAACCATTGCCCGAGGGTGGGTAGTCGTAGAGTCGATACATGAAATCTAATCTTGCTGGGTAGAAAACTGTCGCGCCCCGATCGCCGCCAGCACCCCCGCCACCACCACTAAAACGGGAATCGTAAACCAGGGGAACTCGGCCAAGGGCTGGTAGGCCGCCGCCCGCAGGCCAATGGTGGTGTAGGTCAGCGGCAACAGGTAGACGATCGCCTTGAGCGCCACCGGCAGCGTCGCTGGGTCAAAGAAAGTGCCGCCGAGAAACGACATCGGCACGATCAAAAAGTTGTTGAACAGGCCGACGCTCTCTAGGGATTTCACGTTTAGCCCGACGATTACCCCCAGACCCGCAAACACGGCGCAGTTGAGAATCACCAGCAGCAAAAACAGCGGGTTGATAAAGCTCCAAAACCGGCCGGTGAAAATAATCGCCACTAAAATCACCGAGCTGGCCGTCATCAGGCCGCGCACGATGCCCGCCAGCATTTTGCCCAGGTGCAGCGCCAGGGGGTGCACCGGGTAGAGCAGCATTTCTTCAAAGGTTTTGGTGAACAGGCGATCGCCGCAGATCGAAAACGTGGTGCCGCCAAAGCTAATCACCATCGACGACAGGGCCACCATGCCCGGCAAGATAAATTCTAAATAGGTGTCGCCCGCCGTGGGTGTGGCCACCTGGTCAATGGCGCTGCCCAGACCCAGGCCAAAGGCCAAGATATAGATCAGCGGCGACACCAGCCCCGAGGCCGCCACCTGGGGTATGCGCACCCGCAGATCGAGCCAGTCGCCCCAAAATACGGTCAGGGTGTCGGCCCAGAGGGTGCGCAGGGGCAGGGCTTCAGTCGAGCGCTGGCGAGGGCGAGAGAGAATGTTGGTCAAGGGGCGGCTCCTGCAATGTTTCTTAATAGCCTCCTACTAGCTTACGCCCTGGGTCTCCCCAGCGAAAGCAATCGTCGGATATAGAACCGGCGACTGTATATATCCGTTGCGTTTGAGACACGAAAAGTTAGAGAGCCTTGAAGCGCCATCTCCGGCTTTCTAGCATGGAACCATCGGGCGAAATTGTGGGATTTGCCCAATCTGAGATCGCTTCCCCTCCTGTGAGGGGTGCCCAGAGGGCGGGGTGGGTCGGGCAGGGCCATGCGCGGAAGAGGCGGATTCTGGTAGCCGCAGGCAGCCTTCTGGGGCAATGGCTCAAGGGTGATAGCGCCGATGACCCACCCCTACCCCTCCCAGGAGGGGATGGTCGGGCTGCTTTCCCAAGGGATATGTCCGACACCCTGGTGATCACCCGCTCTGGCTCAAGTTGTTTACAAGATAGGTAGCGCTATGATTGCGACATCTGCGGTTCAGCCCTCTGCTCTCCAGCGGGATCAGCAGCTAGTACTGTGGCTCGACGAGCTGCGCCTGGAGGATGTGCCCATCGTGGGCGGCAAGAATGCGTCCCTAGGCGAAATGATTCAGCAACTCACGCCCCAGGGCATTCGAGTGCCGTCGGGCTTTGCCACCACCTCCTTTGCCTACCGCTACTTCATTGAGAAAACCGGGCTAGATGCCCAGCTGCGCGAGGTGCTGGGCGGGTTTGACATCAACGATGTCACCGAACTCAGGCGGCGCGGCAGAAAGGCGCGATCGCTAATTCTCAACGCCACCTTCCCCGACGACCTCAAGGCCGCCATTCTCAGCGCCTACCACCAGATGTGCGAGCAGGCAGGCCAAAGCCTTTGTCTAAACGACGAGTCTTGTCTGGCGGGCAACGCCCACACTGAGGTCGATGTCGCCGTACGCTCTAGCGCCACTGCCGAAGACCTGCCCGACGCCAGCTTTGCGGGCCAGCAAGAGACCTACCTTAATGTCTACGGCGATCAGGCCGTGCTGATTGCCTGCAAAAAGTGCTATGCCTCGCTGTTCACCGATCGCGCCATTTCTTACCGCACCACTAAGCACTTTGACCACTTTGACGTGGCCCTGTCGGTGTGCGTGCAGCGCATGGTGCGCTCCGACCTGGCCACCTCGGGGGTAATGTTTTCCATCGACACCGAGACCGGCTTTGAGAATGCCGTGCTGATCACCGCCGCCTACGGCCTGGGCGAAAATGTGGTGCAGGGCACCGTCAACCCCGACGAGTACGTGGTGTTTAAGCCCACCCTCAAGTCGGGCCACAAACCGATTCTCAATCAGCGTCTGGGCACCAAGGCCCTGCGCATGGTCTACGACACCACCGGCACCGAGCTGACCAAAAACGAGCCGGTGCCCCTGGCCGACCAAAACCGCTTTGCCATCGAAGAAGCCGACATTTTGCAGCTGGCCCACTGGGCCTGCACCATCGAAGACCACTACACCCAGCTGCGGGGCGTCAAAAGCCCCATGGATATTGAGTGGGCTAAAGATGGCATTACGGGCGAGCTGTTCATCGTCCAGGCCCGGCCCGAGACCGTGCAGTCACAACGGGCGCAGAATGAGCTGCGATCGTACATCCTCGAGGCACCCGACGGTGTAGAACCTGTGGTCACAGGCCGCGCTGTGGGCGACCTGATTGGCCAGGGCAGCGCCTGCGTCATTCTCGACATCAATCAGATTGCCCAATTTCGCCCCGGTGAGGTGCTGATCACCAACCGCACCGACCCCGACTGGGAGCCGATTATGAAGCAGGCCAGTGCGATCGTCACCGACCAGGGTGGCCGCACCTGCCACGCCGCGATTATTGCCAGAGAATTGGGCATCCCGGCGATCGTCGGCTGCGACAACGCCACCCAGCTACTCACCACGGGCGAACCCGTTACCGTCACCTGCGCGGGCGGCGAAGAGGGGCTGATCTACCGAGGCAAGATCCCCTTCCGCATCGAGACTACCCAGCTCGACAGCCTGCCCGAAACCCGCACCAAGATCATGATGAACGTGGGCAACCCCGAGCTGGCCTTTACCCTGGCGGCCCTGCCCAGCGACGGCGTCGGCCTGGCCCGGCTGGAATTTATCATCGCCAACCACATTCAGGTGCACCCGCTGGCGCTGCTCAACTTTGACAGTCTGCCCGACGGGGGTGAAAAGCGCCAGATCGCTCAGCTTACCGCCCTCTACGACCACAAACCCGACTATTTCATCGACAAGCTGGCCCAGGGGGTGGGCACCCTAGCCGCCGCCTTCTATCCCAAACCCGTGGTGGTGCGCCTCTCCGACTTTAAGAGCAACGAGTACGCCCACCTGTTGGGGGGCAGCACCTTCGAGCCCGATGAAGAAAACCCGATGATTGGCTGGCGCGGTGCTTCTCGCTACTACGACGATCGCTACCGCGACGGTTTTGCCCTTGAATGCCGCGCCCTCAAGCGGGTGCGCGACGACATGGGCCTGACCAACGTGATTCTCATGGTGCCCTTCTGCCGCACCCCCGACGAGGGCCGCCGGGTGCTCGAAGAAATGGCCAAGCATAGCCTGGTGCGCGGCGAAAACGGCCTGCAAGTCTACGTCATGTGCGAGCTGCCCAACAACGTGGTGCTGGCCGACGAGTTTAGCCAGGTGTTCGACGGGTTCTCCATTGGCTCCAACGACCTCACCCAGCTGACCTTGGGATTAGACCGCGATTCCTCGTTGGTGGCGCACCTGTTTGACGAGCGCAGCACCGGGGTGAAGCGGATGGTGCAGATGGCCATTCAAACGGCCAAAGAATACCACCGCAAGATTGGCATCTGCGGCCAGGGGCCAAGCGACTATCCGGAGTTTGCCCGGTTCTTGGTGGAACAGGGGATTGACTCGATCAGCCTCAACCCCGACACGGTGATCAAAACCCGCCTAGAGATCGCCGACATGGAGCGGCAGATGGGCTAGCGCACCCCAGCCAAGAGAACTCCAAGAGCAAGCCTCAGCTTTACTTGAAAGCTGGGGCTTTTTTTTGATTTACTCTCGGGTAGCAGGCGCAGGGTGCGTTGTTGGTTGGTATAGTCTTGTCAATCTCAAGTTCAAGTTTTAGCCACAACGCACCGTCGAAGTTATGGACCTGTGTAATCATCCTCGGTGAACGCTGCATCGCGGCCCCAGGAAAGCTGCATTTGAACGGCATGGCCGCGAATGCTTTCCGTAGTCTTTTCTGCTGACAGCAATCTGCCAACTCGGATACAGATGCTCACCCACTCTATGGTTGAGTCTAGTAGAGCTTTTTAACCCCATTGTTCGCTGAATCACGACTTAGCCACATGTCGATGGACTCTACTTATCCTGCCAACCCAGTGACTGTGTTTGGGCTTTCCGCCATGCGGGGGCGATGGCTATTTATTCCCCTGGGTATCACGGTGCTATTGTGCTTGGGCACCGTGTATTCCTGGAGCATTTTCAGAAAACCCCTAGAAATAGAGTTGGGTATCAGTGCCACCGAGAGCCTGTTACCCTTCACGGTAGCGCTCGTGTGTTACGCGATGCTGATGCCCATTGCTGGTTTCTTTATCCCGCGCATCGGCGTTCGGACGGTGGCCGCTGGCGGCGGCGTGGTGGTGGGGTTAGGCTACATTTTGGCTAGCGTTGCCGATCACATTGGCACCATTACCCTCACCTACGGGGTAATCGCGGGCACCGGGGTAGGCCTGACCTATGGGGTGCCGATGGTGATTGTGGCCCGCTGGTTTCCAGAGCGGAAGGGGCTGGCGGTGGGCCTGACCATTATTGGATTTGGCCTATCGCCTTTGATTACCGCGCCTTTGGCCAACAGTTTGATCGGCAGTATTGGCGTGCGGCCTACGTTGCGACTGCTGGGTTTGGCGTTTATGGTGGTGATTGTGGCGATCGCAACTACCCTCAAGCTGCCCCCCCAGGGTTGGTATCCGCCCCAGAGCCCGCAGTCCCAGGCGACGGCCACTGTGGTTCGTGCCTATCCTCCCCATTTATTCACCAGCCGATCCTTCTACGGCCTCTGGATCTGCTATGCTATCGGTGCCCTGGTAGGCCTCAGCGCCATTGGCATCTCCAGCCCGGTGGGAGAAGAAATTATTGCCGTTAGCCCAACCGTTGCCGCTCAAAGCGTGGCCCTATTTGCCCTGTTCAACGGGGTCAGTCGCCCCCTGTTTGGCTGGCTCACCGATCGCTACCGGCCTCACCAAGTGGCGATCGCATCCTACAGCTGCATGCTGGTGGCCTGTATTTTGATGGTGAATGCCCAGGCGGGTCAGGTCGTCACCTATCTGGTAGCGTTTAGTCTATTTTGGTTTTGCCTCGGCGGCTGGCTCGCGATCGCCCCAACAGCCACCCTGCGCTTGTTTGATCCCGAACAGTATGCTCAAAACTATGGCATCGTGTTTACCGCCTACGGCGTTGGGGCACTGCTGGGCACCTTGATCACGGGCCAAATTCGAGACTGGTGGGGCACCTATACCTATGCTTTCTACCCCATGGCGCTCTTAGCGATCATCGGCATCGTCGTCGCCAGCCTCCTGCTCAAGCCCGATCCAACTTAGACGTTTTGGAACTGGCCAACTCCTGCCTGGCGTCAAAGTACTTGGCCACTATGGCCTCTGGGGCACCCCGAAAGTTGCCATAGTGGTAGACAAAGCTGGCCCGGTGTGGGGTAGTGTACGCGCGGCTCGACAGCGCCTGCAGGGTTTCTTGGATCCTTGGGCATCAGGGCGCGGTCAAGAGCTTGAAATTCGTAGTATTGATATTCACTCATGGGTGCTTGCACCATCTCTACCGAGGGAATGAAATACAGGTATCTTGATAACCCTTTAAACTGACGAGGGAGAATTCAAATTCCTTTGAAATGCGATCAACTACTTTATACTGGGCAGTCGTTTTCATCTTGAAGTTGGCTATCAAAAGAAATTGGCCGTTTTCTTCTTGTATCTCCACAGCGATGCTGTCCGGCTTGCTTGTTAATGCAGATGCTGCAAACTTCAAATCATCAAGGTCTTTCTCTGTGGGTGATACCGAAGCTTCAATAGTCACTTTCACGTTCATTGGGTACTTTCTAGAGCCTCACCTTCGAGCCAACTAATTATACTACTGCCATATCGTATCAATTCTTGTAGTTGTATCCCACATGACAGAAATTCCAGACGCATAAAATATTGCGACCTTTGTGATATTTCGCAAAGTTTCTAGTGTCTTGATCTGATTATTTTCTTAAGAGACGAGTCGGCGGCTCACGCTATGATCACAGAATAGCTAGGCATGGTCTATGTCTGTCCCTGTCTGAGTTCCTTCTTTTTGCTCGATAAATCAATGACCCTATCTCAATCGCCCCAAGCCCAAGGTCTTTACCATCCGCAGTACGAGCACGACGCCTGTGGCGTTGGCTTCATCGTCCATATGAAAGGCGCGCAGTCGCACAGCATTGTGGATCAGGGGCTGACTATTCTGGTCAACCTGGAGCACCGGGGCGCGGTGGGGGCCGAGGCTAATACGGGCGACGGCGCAGGCATTTTGCTGCAAATGCCCCACCGATTTATGGCCAAGGTGGCTCAAGCAGAGGGTATCGCTCTGCCTGAGCCGGGGCAGTACGGGGTAGGGTTCTTCTTCTCGTCGCCACAGACGGCGGAGCGGGCAGAAGGTCGTCGCCTGTTTGAGCAGATCGCCGCCGAGGAAGGGCAAAAGGTGTTGGGCTGGCGCGATGTGCCCACCGACAACGCCTCCCTGGGGGAAACTGCCAAGGCCAGCGAGCCGTTTATGCAGCAGGTGTTCATCCAGCGTTCCGGCGATCTGGCCGACGACCTGGCCTTTGAGCGCAAGCTCTACATCATTCGCAAACGGGCTCACTCCGCCATTCACTCTACCGGGATCGACCCCTATTTGTACGCCACCAGCCTGTCGTGCCGCACGGTGGTCTACAAGGGCATGCTCACCCCCGCGCAGGTGGGGCTATATTTCCCCGACCTGGCTGACAGCGATATGGAAAGCGCCCTGGCCCTGGTGCACTCGCGCTTTAGCACCAACACCTTTCCCAGTTGGGAGCGGGCGCACCCCTACCGCTACGTGGCCCACAACGGCGAGATCAACACCCTGCGCGGCAACATCAACTGGATGTATGCCCGCCAGTCGATGTTTGAGTCGGCTGTGTTTGGCGACAGCCTAGAGCGCGCCCAACCGCTGATCAACAAAGAGGGCAGCGACTCCGGTATTTTCGACAACACCTTAGAACTCATGACCCTGGCGGGCCGCTCGCTGCCCCACGCCATGATGATGATGGTGCCCGAACCCTGGACGGCCCACGAGTCGATGAGCACCGAGAAAAAGGCCTTCTACGAATACCACGCCTGCCTGATGGAGCCCTGGGATGGGCCGGCTGCGATCGCATTCACCGACGGCACCATGATGGGGGCGGTGCTCGACCGCAACGGCCTGCGCCCCTCCCGCTACACCGTCACCAAAGATGACCTGGTGATCATGGCCTCCGAAGCGGGCGTATTGCCCATTGAGCCTGAGAATGTGGCCTACAAAGGTCGCCTCGAACCGGGCCGCATGTTCCTAGTGAATATGGACGAGGGCCGGATCGTCTCCGACGAAGAGATCAAGCAGCAGATCGCCACCGAGCAACCCTACCGTGAATGGCTCGATCAACACCTCGTCAAACTAGCTGATCTACCTGATGGTGAGATGGCGGGCGGGCGAGATGGTGAGAACGGATCTTCCCCCACTACCCCACTACCCCACCACCCCACCGCCCCACTTACCACCCTCCAAACCGCCTTCGGCTACAGCTTTGAAGAACTGCGGCTGCTGCTGAAACCCATGGCCGAGAACGGCGTTGAGGCGATCGGCGCAATGGGCACTGATACGCCCCTGCCCGTGCTCTCCAACAAGCCCCGGCTGCTCTACGACTACTTCCACCAGCTGTTTGCCCAGGTGACGAATCCACCGATTGACTCCATCCGCGAGGCGATCATTACATCGGCAGACACCACCATCGGCAGCGAGCGCAACCTGCTCCAGCCCGAGCCCGAGAGCTGTCGGCTGATCAACCTCAAAACCCCGATCATCACCAACGCCGAACTGGCCAAGCTGAAGCAGGCGGGCGAGCAGGGCTTCTCCTCGGTGACGTTGCCGATTGTGTTCCCAGCGGCTGAGGGAGAAGCGGGGCTGAAGGCGGCTCTGGAGGAAATTTTTAAGGCGGCGGATGCGGCCATTGCCAGCGACACCAGCTTAATCATTCTCTCAGATCGGGAGATCACCTCGGCCCACGCCCCGATCCCGGCACTCCTGGCGGTCGCGGGCCTGCACCACCACCTGATCCGTAACGGCAGCCGCACCCGCGTTGGCCTGGTGCTCGAGTCGGGCGAACCCCGCGAAGTCCACCATTTCGCCACCCTGATCGGCTACGGCTGCGGCGCGATCAACCCCTACCTGGTGTTCGACACCATTGAGGGCATGATCAGCGATCAGCTACTGCCCCCGATGGAGTTTGCCAAAGCCTGTCAGAACTTCATCAAGGCCGTCACCAAAGGGGTGATCAAAATCGCCTCTAAGATCGGCATTTCCACCATCCAGAGCTATCGCGGCGCGCAGATCTTCGAAGCTCTGGGCCTCAACCACACCGTCGTCGACGAATACTTCACCTGGACGGCCTCGCGGCTCCAGGGTGTTGGGCTAGACTTGCTGACTGAAGAAGCCCTGAGGCGGCACCGCCACGCCTTCCCCGATCGCCCCACTGACCACATTACCCTCGACGTCGGCGGCGACTACCAGTGGCGCAAAGAAGGCGAAGCCCACCTGTTTAGCCCCGAAATTATCCACAGCCTGCAAAAAGCGGTGAGAACGGGCGACTACGAAGCCTACAAGCGCTACGCTGCCCTGGTCAACGAGCAAGAAAAGCAGCTGTTTCGCCTGCGCGACCTGCTCCAGTTCAAGTCGCGAGAGCCGATATCCATTGACGAGGTAGAGCCAGTAGAGGCGATCACCCGCCGGTTTAAGACCGGGGCGATGAGCTACGGGTCGATTTCTAAGGAAGCGCATGAGTCGCTGGCGATCGCCATGAACCGCCTGGGCGGCAAATCTAACACGGGCGAAGGCGGCGAAGACCCCGAACGCTACACCTGGACCAACGAAAAGGGCGACTCCAAAAACAGCGCCATCAAGCAGGTGGCCTCGGGCCGCTTCGGCGTCACCAGCCTCTACCTCTCCCAGGCCAAAGAGATTCAAATCAAAATGGCCCAGGGCGCTAAACCGGGCGAAGGCGGGCAATTACCGGGCCGCAAAGTCTACCCCTGGATCGCCAAGGTGCGCCACTCCACCCCCGGCGTCGGCCTGATCTCGCCGCCGCCCCACCACGACATCTACTCCATTGAAGACCTGGCCGAGCTGATCCACGACCTCAAAAACGCCAACCGCGATGCCCGCGTCAACGTCAAGCTGGTGTCAGAAGTCGGCGTCGGCACCATCGCCGCTGGGGTGGCCAAGGCCCACGCCGATGTGATTCTGATCGCCGGGTTCGACGGCGGCACCGGGGCTTCCCCCCAGACCTCGATCAAGCACGCCGGTCTACCCTGGGAGCTGGGTCTTGCGGAAACCCATCAGACCCTGGTGCTGAACAACCTGCGCAGCCGGGTGGTGGTCGAAACCGACGGCCAAATGAAAACGGGCCGCGACGTGGTGATCGCCGCCCTGCTGGGGGCCGAAGAATTTGGCTTCTCCACCGCGCCCCTGGTCTCCATGGGCTGCATCATGATGCGGGTCTGCCACCTCAACACCTGCCCGGTGGGCGTCGCCACCCAAGACCCCGAGCTGCGCAAGCATTTCATGGGCGACCCCGACCACGTGGTCAACTTCATGACCTTCATCGCCCAAGATATGCGCGAACTCATGGCCCAGCTGGGCTTCCGCACCCTCGATGAGATGATTGGCCGCACCGATGCTTTGGAGCCGAAAGCCGCCATTGAGCACTGGAAAGCCAAGGGCCTCGACCTCTCCCCCATCCTCCACCAGCCGGAGGTTGGCCCCGAGGTGGGCCGCTACTGCCAGATGACCCAAGACCACGGCCTAGAGAAATCTCTCGATATGACCACCCTGCTAGAGCTGTGCGCCCCCGCCATTGAGCGCGGCGAAAAGGTGTCCGCCACCCTGCCGATCCAGAACGTCAACCGGGTCGTCGGCACCATCCTCGGCCACGAGATCACCAAGCGCCACTGGGAAGGGCTACCCGACGACACCGTGCGCCTGCACTTCCAGGGCAGCGCTGGGCAGAGCTTTGGAGCCTTTGTGCCCAAGGGCGTCACCCTAGAGCTAGAAGGGGAGGCCAACGATTATCTCGGCAAGGGCCTCAGCGGCGGCAAGCTAATTGTCTACCCGCACAAGCGCTCTACCTTTATTCCGGCGGAGAACATCATCACGGGCAATGTGGCCTTCTACGGCGCGACCAGCGGCGAAGCCTACATTCGTGGCCTGGCGGGTGAGCGCTTCTGCGTGCGCAACTCGGGGGTGACGGCGGTGGTGGAAGGCGTTGGCGACCACGCCTGCGAATATATGACCGGCGGCAAGGCGATCGTGCTGGGAGTGACCGGGCGCAACTTTGCAGCGGGCATGAGCGGCGGTGTCGCCTACGTGCTCGACGAGGCTGGCGACTTCGCCACCCGCTGCAACACCGAAATGGTGGACCTGGAGCGGCTAGAGGAACCGGAGGAAATCCGCGACCTGCAAGAGCTGATCCAGCGCCACGTCGACTACACCGAGAGCAAGCGGGGGATCACTCTGCTAGCGGACTGGGAGAACACCGTGCCCAAGTTTGTGAAGGTGATGCCCCGCGACTACAAGCGGGTGCTGCAACACATCCAAAAAGCCCTGGCCGATGGGCTGACCGGCGACGATGCCCTGACGGCAGCGTTTGAAGAAAACGCCCGCGACGTAGCGCGAATCGGCGGCAGTTAACCGTAGGGTGCATTCGCGGCTCACAACCCCTAGCCAATCACCCCAGATTGCGCCTCTGAGCCGCAATGCACCGCCCGCGAAACCTTGCAATTTGGTGCATTGCTTCGCGAATGCACCCTACAGATCCATTAGGAATAATGAATCATGGCTGAACCAATTGAAATTCAAACAGGTAGCGGCAACATATTTGAGGATTTAGGGCTAGAAAACCCAGACGAATTGCTGGCTAAAGCAGAGCTTGCCCGCAAGATTAGCGGCACGACTATTCTGCCTGAGCGATCACTCGAAGAAATCATGGATTCTATGAGCAACTACGCCCAATCTCAAGGACTAACCCCCGAAATTCTAAAATCCATTTTGAATGACGAGCGAGCGTAGGTTGGGTGGAGCGAAGTGAAACCCAACACGAAGACTCCGTGACGTTGGAGTTTTGCCAGGGCACTGCCCACCATCATCCTAAATTCGATGACAACTTCAACCGTATGAAAAAGCCCCAAACTGTTAAATCCCTCGAAGAACTTGGCAGAATAAGACTCTCCAAGAGCTTTTTCATGCGGGAATTTTTGTATTCTGAGATTTCCCAAATCGAAGGTATACCTAATATCCCCGATGACCCGGATTTAGCTATTGAGGCTGGACGGAATCTTTGCGAGAGAGTTTTAGAGCCTATCCAAGATGCACTAGGGCGTATTTCTATTCGCTCAGCCTATCGATCCTGTGCTGTCAATGCAAAGGGAGCAGAAAACAAAAATCAATACAACTGTTCGAGCAACGAAGCTAGCTATGGAAATCATATTTGGGATGTGAGAGATGGCCAATATTATATGGGGGCTACAGCTTGCATAGTTGTCGTGTCCTTCATTCCGTTCTACGAAAAGACACAAGATTGGACAGCTCTAGCATGGTGGATTCATGATCATATCCCCGCCTATGCGAGTATGGTCTTCTTTCCCAAATATGCCGCCTTCAATATCTCTTGGCATGAAAACTCAGATTATCCCAAATTTATTTCCAGCCATTTCGCCAATCCTCATACTGGAAAGAAGGGTTATTTAACAAAGCAAGGTATGGATAACTTTGAGGGTGATCACAGTGAATTCTGTCAACCCTTCTTGATGGATCTAAAACCAAAATAGCAATCCGTAGGATGGGCAAAGGTCGATAGACCGTGCCCATCGCCACAATCAAATCATTGATGGGCACGCAGGCTTTGCCCATCCTACAAATCCCCTCGAACCAACGCATTCTTTAGGACAACCACCATGGGAAAACCGACTGGCTTTATGGAATATCTGCGGGAAGTGGCGCAAGAAGTCGCCCCCGCCGATCGCATTCGCAACTGGGACGAGTTTCACCTCCATATGCCGGAGGAAAACCTCCGCACCCAGGGGGCGCGCTGCATGGATTGCGGCACTCCCTTCTGCCACACCGGCATGACCATCAGTGGCATGGCCAGCGGCTGCCCCGTCAACAACCTGATCCCCGAATGGAACGACCTGGTCTATCGCGGCCTGTGGGAAGAAGCCCTGGAGCGGCTGCACAAGACCAACAACTTCCCCGAGTTTACCGGGCGCGTTTGCCCTGCGCCCTGCGAGGGTTCCTGCGTGCTGGGCATCACCAGCCCCCCGGTGACGATCAAAAATATCGAGTATTCCATCGCCGAAAAGGGCTGGGAGTCGGGCTGGATCACCCCCAACCCGCCCCAGCAGCGCACCGGCAAAAAGGTGGCGGTGATTGGCTCTGGCCCCGCTGGCCTCGCCGCCGCCGCCCAGCTCAACCAGGCGGGCCACTGGGTCACCGTCTACGAGCGGGCTGATCGCCCCGGTGGCCTGCTGATGTACGGCATCCCCAACATGAAACTGGATAAGAAAGAGGTGGTGCAGCGCCGGTTGGATGTGCTGGAGGCCGAGGGCGTCACCTTTGTCTGCAACACCGAAGTGGGCAAAGATATCTCCGCCGAAAACCTGCTGAAGGAGTTTGACTCGGTGGTGCTCTGCACCGGCTCCACCCGCCCCCGCGACCTGCCGATTGAAGGGCGTGAGCTAAAGGGCATTCACTTTGCCATGGAGTTTCTCACCGCCAACACCCAGGCGCTGCTGGATGGCACCCCCGGCGACCACTACATCTCGGCGGCGGGCAAAGATGTGGTGATCATCGGCGGCGGCGATACGGGCACCGACTGCGTGGGCACCTCCATTCGCCACGGCTGCAATAGCGTCACCCAGGTGGAGATCATGCCCCAGCCGCCGGAGACGCGGTCGGCGGGCAACCCATGGCCCGAGTGGCCCAAGGTCTACAAGATGGACTACGGCCAGGAAGAAGCCGCCGCCATGTTTGGCGACGACCCTCGCGCCTACTTGACCACCGCCACCAAATTTGAGGGCGATGACGAGGGCAATATCAAGGCCGTCCACACGGTGCAGATTCAGTGGGGCAAAGACGAAAACGGGCGCTTTATCCCCCAAAACGTGCCGGGTACTGAGAAGGTGATTCCCGCTCAGCTGGTGCTGTTGGCCATGGGCTTCCTTGGCCCCGAGCAGCCGCTAGTGGATGCTTTGGGACTAGAGAAAGACGGGCGCAGCAACGTGAAGGCTGAGCACGAGCAGTACACCACGTCAATCCCAGGCGTGTTTGCGGCTGGAGATTGCCGCCGGGGCCAGAGCCTGGTGGTATGGGCGATCAATGAGGGGCGCGGGGCGGCGCGGGAGTGCGATCGCCACCTGATGGGCACCACCGAGCTGCCCTAGCCCACGGTCCCAGACACCGGGTTCCCTGCTGCGGGGGCTAAAATTTAGCTATCTTTGCTCAATAGCAGCTTCCCGTCTCCCAACATTCCCCAAGGACTTTTCCCATGGCCAATGCCACCAATGTGCTGGGCGGCCCCCTCGCCCCCTGCTGCACCGACCCCATGACCGGCTATTACCGTGATGGCTGCTGCAACACCGGCGCTGGAGATATGGGAGTTCACGTGGTGTGTGCCCAGATGACTGCCGATTTTTTGGCCTACACCAAGGCCCAGGGCAATGACCTATCGACACCGGTACCTGCCTTTCAATTTCCTGGGCTAAAACCGGGCGATCGCTGGTGTCTGTGCGCCGCCCGCTGGCAAGAAGCCCTAGAGGATGGCGTTGCCCCCCCGGTGCTGCTCAACGCCACCCACGCCGCTGCCGTTGAACACGTGGCCCTGGCCGACCTCAAAGACCACGCTCTCGACGCCCTCGACGGCAATTAAAACACTAGGCCAAACGCACCGCCGTGCCGCTGGCCGCCACCATCAGCATGTTGCCGCCGTTGCTAATCTCGATGGACTCATAGTCAATGTCCACAGCGATAACGGCATCGGCCCCCAGGTCTTTAGCCGCCTGCATCATTTCTTTGATGGCGGTGTTGCGCGCCTGGCGCAGCGACTTTTCATAGGCTCCCGCGCGACCGCCCACCACATCGCGAATGCCCGCAAAAAAGTCCTTAAAAATATTCGCCCCCAAAATTGCCTCCCCATTGACCAGGCCGCAGTACTCAATCACCTGGCGACCGTCTACGTTGGGGCCTGTGGTTAAAATCATCGGTCTCCTCGGGCGATCGCCCGCCAGCACTACACAATCTGCATACTAATATCTAGCCACGGGGCGCGGGTAACGGGAGCGCTGCTAGAAATAAAGTCGACCCCTGTGGCGGCAATGGGTTCTAGGGTGGCTAGGGTGACATTGCCCGAGGCTTCTATTTTGATCTCTGGCCTGGCGGCACGAATGCGCGCCACCGCCGATCGCATGGTCTCCGGGGCCATATTGTCGAGCATGATAATGTCTACCGGGCAGATCAGCGCCTCCTCCACCTGGTCGAGAGAGCTAGTCTCAACCTCCACCGTCATCGGATAGGGAATCGCCGGACGAATCTGCGCCACCGCTGCCCCTAGGCCACCCGCAGCGGCAATGTGGTTGTCTTTGATCATCACCGCGTCGTCTAGGCCCAGGCGATGGTTGATAGCCCCACCCACCCGGCTGGCATACTTCTCCAGCTGGCGCAGGCCGGGGGTAGTCTTGCGGGTATCGACAAACCGGGTCGGTGTGTCGGCCAAACAGTCAACGTACTGGCGAGTGGCCGTGGCGATACCGCTTAAACGCATCACCAGGTTCAAAGCCACGCGCTCGCCGGTCAGTAGCGCCGCCAGAGGGCCGCTGATTTTGGCAATGGCCATATCTTTTTCGCAGGCGTCGCCCTCGGCCACCAGGGGCTCGAAGTCAACGGCGGCATCGAGCTGTTCAAACAGGCGGCGAGCCAAGGGCAGACCCGCCACTACCCCAGGGGCGCGGGTGACCCAGATGGCCTGGCCGGGCCGCTCAGCTAAACCACCCAGCCCAGCCGTAGTCCAGTCGCCACGGCCGATATCTTCTTGTAACCAGGCTTGTAGCCATTCACTCAGGGCACTTTCAGGCACAGAAATAGGGCGCTGCACAGGCATAGGGGTGGAGTCTAAAAACATCATGGTTTGGCTTTCTTTATTAACCCAGACCGCTGTAACCCGCGCAATTTCTGCCACGCCGAGAAATATTGTGTTAATTTACACTTAATGCCGCTGTTACGGCAGGGAGCCTTACAGATTTGGCCTTTTAGAACTTCAGGAGGTGATGCTCATGCAAGAGAGTAGTAAACGTGTGGGTCTTCAGGTTGAGATCAGCCGGCTGTGCGCCGGGACTGTACTCTAGCTTCAGTGCTGGTTGCTTTGGCAATTAGCTAAGCTCTCGAAGCTGGCTGAGCAGGGTTTCTCCCGGCAGTCAGGTTCAACCTAAGATCCAACTAGACCGCCCCTGCTTAGGAAGTTTTCTTCCCCTGGCAGGGGCGGATAGTTTTTTAAATGGATGCGCCGCGTCCGGCTCGGGATTTATGGTTCTCCCCCAGGGCGTTCTCCCCCAAAGCGTTTTGACATTGATGCTGGCAGGGCTACTCAGACTATTGAGGGAAGATGACCAGCCTGACTCCCTCTAAGATAAAGGCGTAGCTCATCCTCAAGCACTATGGCAACTCTCCTCAGCGATCGCGACATCGACACCAAGCTCAGTCAGCTCTCCGACTGGAGCCTCAGCGGCAAGACCATCACCTGCACCCGCACCTTCAAAGACTTTGTGGCCGCCGTCGGCTTTGTCAATCAACTGGTAGAACCGGCGGAAGCAGCCGGGCACCACCCCGATCTAGAAATTTCCTACAACAAGGTTGTCATCAGCCTCTCCAGCCACGACGCGGGCGGCCTGACTGAGAAAGACTTTGCCATGGCAAAAACTATTTCCGCCCTGGGCTAAATTAACTGGGCTAATTTCTGGAAGACTTCTGCCCACCTAGCCCCGTCCACAGGTCACCTCCCTGCGCAGTAGCTCCCGCAGTGACCTTGCCCTAGAGGGCTATTACCCAACTCACCGGAGAGTGAGATCCTTAGCTCACGACGGGGTGGGTTCGAAGTCTCGATAGCCTGCCCCTCCGAAGCGGGAATCTGCCACATTAGTGATGCAGGTTCCTTCTACACGTTTACACATATGTCTACGTGAAAGCCTCGAGTTCCCAGTCCTAGGCTCGGCTCGGTCAGCGGCGTGATCGCCCTGCCCGCAGGTTAATCCATCCTTCATCAGATTGGTGCCTTAGGTTAATCCTCCGTTGATGTAGCCGTAAGCAGGCCCAGGTAATCTGTTCGTGATGTGCAGACAATGTGAAAAAACGTCTCCGGATTCACAGCCGGAGGTGATGTTTGTCCCATTGAGCATCAACGTGAATGGTCTAGAAACCTTACCGTCTCTAGACCAGATCTGATTTTGCCTGCTTCATAAAGGTGTGAGGAGAAATTACCGAATGGCTAAGTTATTTTGGCAATCTTTGCTGGCCGTACCCGCTGCCCTAGGCGCGGCGGTGGCTATGTCTGGAAGTTCGATCGCGGCTGAAGCTGCATCCACTGTTCAGGTCAACAACTTCGATCAAGACTCGGTTCAGCTGGCTCAGATCACCAGCGTTTCGGAACTCTCCGACGTGCTGCCCTCCGACTGGGCATTCCAGGCGCTGCAAAGCCTGGTCGAAAACTACGGTTGTATTCAGGGCTACCCCGACCGCACCTTCCGCGGTCAGCGCAGCCTCACCCGGTTTGAGTTCGCCGCCGGTCTCAACTCCTGCCTAGATGTGATCGCCACTCTGATCGCCCAATCTGGCATCAACCCCGACGACCTAGCCACCATCCGCCGCCTGCAAGAAGAGTTCCAGGCTGACCTGGCCCTGCTGCGCGGTCGAGTCGACGGCCTAGAAGCTGAAACCGCCACCCTGCGAGCTCAGCAGTTCTCCACCACCACCAAGCTGCGCGGTCAAGTTGACTTCCACCTGGTGACACCTTTCGACACCCTTGATGCTCCCAACCCCATCACCGGCGATGCCAACCTGGAAACCAGCACTAGCGTTGCCTCTCGGGCTCGACTAAATTTTGACGCTAGCTTTACTGGTCGTGATCGCCTGCGGATTCGTCTTCAGGGCCGTGAAGGTAACGCTATCAACGCCCTAGGTGGTCTAGCCAACGCGGGCGGCGGCACCTTTGGCAATGTTATTGTCGATGATCTTTTCTATCGCTTCCCCGTCGGCAACCGCGTTACCGTGACCGCTGCCGCCCGTGGCCTCTCCGGCGACAACTGGGTCACCAGCACCATCGTTCCCTTCGATGGTCCATCTGTGGCAGACGCTGGCGGCCCTCAGTTCTATGATGCCGGTGGCAGCAGCTCCAACGGTGCTGGCCTGGGCGTTAACATTGCCTTCACCGATAACATTATTCTGGACCTCGGTTACACCGCTGGCAACGCCGGTGCCACCGACCCTGCCGTCGGTGTCTTTGCCGCCAGAAACCAAAGCTACATCGCCCAGCTCAACTTGCTAAGCGATGGTTTCTTTAATGCTGCGGTGGCCTACCTGCACAACGACAACTCCCGCAACTTTGCCCTAAACAACACCGGCGTGCGCGCAGCCGTCGGCGCTACCGATACCTATGCTGGTCTGATCAGCCTAGACTTCGGCAGGTTCTTTGTTGCGGGTCACGGGGCCTTCCAGAGCTTCAACGGTGGGGATGACTTTAGCTGGACCGCTGGTCTGGGCTTCAACGACTTCCTGATGGAAGGTTCTCAGCTGGGTGTCTATGGCGGTGAGCTGCCCCAGCTAGCTGGCTACAGCGAAAACCCTTTCCTGATTGAAGGATATTATGAGGTTCCCTTCAGCCGCTTCCTGACCATTACCCCTGCCATCATCTACGGCAATGCCAATATTGTTGGGGCACCCGACAACACCGGCCTCTGGGGCGCTCTGCGTGCCACCTTCCGCTTCTAGGAGTTAACCCTCAGGAGGCTCTATCGTGCATGAGTGCGATAGAGCCTCCTTAAATTTGCCCACAATCAAGCATGACCCTAGGAGCCTATTGCCCATAGCAAACCATTGCCATAGTTATTTCTCCTCCCATAGCGTTTAGCTAAACCTATATCCTGGGAACCTTAGCTCAGCAGTAAGCGTCTCTGTGACGGTGAATGATATTTGGCTGTCTTGCCAAACTCATCTAGCCGACACAGAGCATATCTGCTACTATCGGGTTTGGATGTATGTGAGATGCATTCACCTTCGCCCAGTTCAAGGGTTGAGGTCGTCCCTCTTTGATAGCAGTGACCCAGGTCGCTTCTGCTGGTAGGTACACAAAACAAGCCTTATATAAGGTGTGAGGAGAAAATACGAATGACTAAGCTATTTTGGCAATCTTTGCTGGCTGTGCCCGCTGTCCTAGGCGCGGCTGTGGCTGTTTCTGGCTCTGCGATCGCGGCTGAAGCTGCATCCACTGTTCAGGTCAGCAACTTCGATCAAGACTCTGTTCAACTGGCTCAAATCACCAGCGTTTCGGAACTCTCCGACGTGCTGCCTTCCGACTGGGCCTTCCAGGCGCTGCAAAGCCTGGTCGAAAACTATGGTTGTATTCAGGGCTACCCCGACCGCACCTTCCGTGGTCAGCGCAGCCTCACCCGTTTTGAGTTCGCCGCCGGTCTCAACTCCTGCCTAGATGTGATCGCCACTCTGATCGCCCAATCTGGCATCAATCCCGACGACCTAGCCACCATCCGCCGCCTGCAAGAAGAGTTCCAGGCTGACCTAGCCCTGCTGCGTGGTCGGGTTGATGGTCTAGAAGCTGAAACCGCTACCCTGCGCGCTCAGCAGTTCTCCACCACCACAAAACTGCGCGGTCAGGTTGATTTCCATGTGGTTACTCCCTTCGACATTCTGGAGCCTGAAACCAGCACCAGCATCGCATCCCGGGCTCGTCTAAACTTTGACTCCAGCTTCACTGGTAATGATCGCCTGCGCATTCGTCTGCAAAGCCGCCAGGGCAATGCAATCGCGCCATTTGGCGGTCTGGCCAACGCGGGTGGCGGTGATTTTAATGTTAGTGTTGACGACTTCTATTACAGTTTCCCAGTGGGTGGTCGCATTACCGTGACTGCTGCGGCCAACAGCATGGCTAGCGATGACTGGGTGACCAGCACCATCGTTCCTTTCGATGGCCCCGGTGTATTAGATGCCTCTGGCCCTGCCTTCTATGACTTCGGCGGTGGTGGTTCCGCTGGTCTTGGCGCAAATATTGCCTTTACCGACAACATCATCCTCGACGTAGGTTACAGCGTCGATAATCCTGCTGCTACTCAGCCCAACGTCGGCATTTTTGCTGGTTCTGGTCAAAGCTACATCGCTCAGCTCAACTTCTTGAGCGATGGCTTCTTTAACGCAGCAGTCACCTACCTGCACAGTGATGGGGCAGAAACCGGTATCCTTGGTTCCACAGATACCTTTGCTGGCCTGTTAAACCTTGACTTTGGAGGCTTCTTTATCGCCGGCCACGGTGCCAATACTAGCTTTAATGGCGGTGATACGTTCAGCTGGAGTGCTGGGCTGGGCTTCAATGACTTCTTGGCTGAGGGTGCTCAGCTAGGTGTTTATGGGGGCGAGCTGCCTTCTATCACTGATGCTAAGCCTTTCTTTGTTGAAGGTTATTACGAAATTCCCTTCAACCAGTTCATGACCATCACCCCCTCTCTTATCTACGGCAACACCAATGCTCCTGGCATTGGCGATACGACCGGTTTCTGGGGTGCCGTGCGCGCCACCTTCCGCTTCTAGGTTGACCCTAGTCACCTAGCAGATATAGCTAGATAGCTCTAGCGGCAAAAGGCACTGTCAGTTTTGGCAGTGCCTTTTATTTTTGGCGCAAAACTTCAGTCTAGGGTGCTTGGGCTTCGCTCCAGTGTCCCCAGGGTAGCCACTGCCCGCCTAGGGATATTACGCGCTCAGGAGGCATCGTGTATGCCCAGGCCGAAACCAGCGGCCGCTGGTTTACGTCATAAATTGGGTGCAGGCGACGCTGGTATTCGCTTTTGTGGGGGCGATCTGGGTAGTACTCCTCAAAGGCATCAATCTGGTGCAAACAAC
Organism: Nodosilinea sp. CTOTU7353; assembly: GCA_036782635.1. Lineage (GTDB taxonomy): Bacteria > Cyanobacteriota > Cyanobacteriia > Phormidesmidales > Phormidesmidaceae > Nodosilinea. The sequence continues at coordinate 34,754 of DAIPYU010000012.1, read as the reverse complement.
CGGCACTAAAAAACGTCAGCAGCGCCCCCTGCACCCACCCCACCTCTGGGGTCATCGCTGGGTAACCCAGCGGCAGGTGATACAGCCTTCCCTGAGTCTGGGCAGCTTGGGTTTTCATAACAAAGGGCTGGCACAGCTGAGCAAAGGCCCGTTCACCGGGCTTAAGAGTGCCGTAAACAAAAAGATGACAGCGATTTTCCATCAGTTACCGTTACCTAGAGCGGCCCCCGAGGCGGCCAAACAAACAGGACAAAAATCTTTTGCCGAATAAAACTTCACACAAGTGCTGATCTTTGGTCAAACTTAGGTTAGAAAAGCTTGTGTTATGCCGACACAGGTGAGTGGGAAGATTAAGCTGATGGAAAGCTGCTGACTTGTAGTGTAATAGTACATCTCTGGTTATTGACCTATGAGAATTCTCGTAACTGGCGGAGCCGGATTTATTGGCTCTCACCTGATTGATCGCCTCATGACGGCGGGTCACGAAGTTATTTGTCTAGACAATTTTTATACAGGCCACCGCCGCAACCTGCTGCACTGGCTAAATCATCCTTATTTTGAACTTATCCGCCACGATGTCACCGAGCCAATTCGCCTTGAGGTAGACCAGATTTACCACCTGGCCTGCCCGGCTTCTCCGGTGCACTACCAGTACAACCCGGTTAAAACCATCAAGACCAACGTCTTGGGAACGCTAAACATGCTGGGCTTGGCCAAGCGGGTCAAGGCACGGTTCTTACTGGCGTCTACCTCTGAGGTCTACGGCGATCCTGAGGTCAACCCCCAGCCTGAAGAATACCGTGGCAACGTCAACCCCATTGGCATTCGCAGCTGCTACGACGAGGGCAAGCGGGTGGCCGAGACCCTGGCCTTTGACTACCACCGCCAAAACAACGTCGATATTCGAGTGGCCCGTATCTTTAACACCTACGGCCCCCGCATGCTCGAAAACGATGGTCGGGTGGTGAGTAACTTTGTGGTGCAAGCGCTCCAGGGCAACCCTCTGACGCTCTATGGTACTGGTGCTCAGACCCGCAGTTTTTGCTACGTGTCTGACCTGGTAGAAGGTCTAATGCGGCTCATGAATGGTGACTACATTGGCCCGGTGAATCTGGGCAACCCCGATGAGTACACCATTCTTCAGCTGGCTCAGACGGTGCAGTCGATGGTGAATCCTGACTCAGACTTGGTCTATAAGCCCTTGCCCCAGGATGACCCCCAGCGCCGTAAGCCCGATATCACCAAGGCAAAAACCTTCCTTGACTGGAGCCCCACGGTTCCTCTACAGGAGGGCCTTAAGCTCACCATTGACGATTTTCGCGATCGCGTGACCCAGGCAGAAACCGCCCCAGCGGCTGCGTCATCGCTGCAGTCTGTGGCCGCTTCCTAGGGGTTAACCGCTGCCCTGGCCACAGCCCAGAGGCTGTGGCCAGGTTCCTATGTCGACGTTATATGAACTAAGAGGTATTTGCTATGCGTGTATGTGTGATTGGTACCGGGTATGTGGGCCTAGTTACCGGTGTTTGCCTAGCCCACGTGGGGCACGAGGTAGTTTGCATTGACGTCAACGAAGAAAAAGTCAAGCTCATGCAATCGGGGCAGTCGCCCATTTTCGAGCCAGGGCTGTCTGAGTTGATGAAGTCATCAATGGAGTCGGGTCACCTCGAGTTTTCCACCGACCTCAAGGGTGGAGTCGAGCACGGCGAAGTTCTCTTTATTGCGGTGGGTACCCCGGCGCTGCCCACGGGCGAGAGCGACACTCGCTACGTTGAAGCGGTAGCAAAGGGCATTGGCACCCATCTCAACGGCGGCTACAAGGTAATTGTCAACAAGTCTACGGTGCCCATCGGCTCTGGCGACTGGGTACGCATGATTGTGATGGATGGCGTCACCGAGCGACAGAAGGAACCCGTGCCTGCTGGCGGCATTCCTGAAACCAATCATTCAGAGGTGGTCGCAGATTTTGATGTGGTCAGCAACCCTGAATTTTTGCGCGAAGGCTCGGCGGTATACGACACCTTCAACCCCGATCGCATTGTGTTGGGCAGCAACAGCCCGCGCGCGATCTCGATGATGAAAGAACTCTATACCCCAATTGTGGAGCGCCGGTTTGCCGAAGACTCGACCGCTGCTCAGGTACCGGTGGTGGTGACCGATCTGAGTTCGGCAGAGATGGTGAAGTACGCTTCTAACGCCTTTTTGGCCACCAAAATTAGCTTTATCAATGAAGTGGCCAACATTTGCGATCGCGTTGGTGCCGATGTCACCCAGGTGGCCCAGGGCATTGGCCTAGACTCTCGCATTGGCAAGAAATTCTTGCAGGCCGGCATTGGCTGGGGAGGCTCCTGCTTTCCCAAAGACGTGTCTGCCCTGATTCACACCGCCGACGACTACGGCTATGAGGCTCAGCTGCTCAAGGCCGCCGTGGATGTGAACAACCGCCAGCGCCAGATTACCCTAGAGAAGCTGCAGCAGGTACTCAAGATTCTCAAGGGCAAAACCGTGGGTCTGCTAGGGCTGACCTTTAAGCCCGACACCGACGATATGCGCGATGCGCCGTCGCTAATTTTGATTGAGCAGCTCAACCGTCTGGGGGCCAAGGTCAAAGCCTACGACCCAATCGTGTCGCAAAGCGGTCTGCGCCACGGGCTGAGCGGAGTGATCGTCGAAACCGACGCCTCTCATCTGGCCGATGGTTGCGATGCCCTGGTGCTGGTCACCGACTGGCAACAGTTTGAAGAGCTAGACTACGCCGCCATGGCCCAGCGGATGAACAGCCCGATCATGATCGACGGCCGCAACTTCCTCGACCGTGAGGCCATGGTGCGGGCCGGGTTCCAGTACCTGGGCATTGGTCGCTAGACCAGCGGCTATAACGCACCTATTTTGCAGCCCTAGGGAACCTGAGCGTTTCCTGGGGCTGTAACATAGGAGAAGTACCCGCAGGCTTGCCTCAGATGACTGCTTACCAATCGACCTCTAGCCTTACCTACGCCCTAGACGATGAAGCCTGGTGGGTGCAACGCTGGGTTGAGCTACTCAACACCTACCGCTTTAAAAAGCGCCTAGAGCGAGGCCGCATCTACGCTCGGGAAGGACACATTCTCAGCCTCGAATATAAGGGGTCAAAGGTGACAGCCCTGGTGCAGGGTACCGCTGAAGACCCCTACAAACTCTCGATCTGGCTCGATGCCTTCAGTGACGAAGACTGGAACTACGTCATCGACTCGCTGTCGGATCAGGCGATTTATTCGGCTCAGCTGCTGGCGGGAGACATGCCCGCCGAAATTGAGGCTGTTTTCACCGCCAACGGACTCAGCCTTTACCCCTTTAACCTCTCGGAGGTGCACTCTAAGTGCAGCTGCCCCGACCCCAAGAACCCTTGCAAACACATCGCTGCGGTGTACTACCAGCTGGGTGACCTATTCCGCGAAGACCCGTTTGTGCTGTTTCGGTTGCGGGGGCGGAGCCGAGACAGCATTCTAGAAGCCCTGCGACAAAGGCGGCAGAGCAAAGCAGCCCTGCCCCCATCGACAGCTGCTGAGCCAGGGGCTGAGCCAGGGGCTGAGCCAGGGGCTGACTTGGCCCCAGCCCCCGCGGCCCTAGCTACAGGCCCAGACCTAAATAGCTTTTGGGCTTACAGCGATCCCCTCGACCCCGAGCTAGTGGTGATTACCCCGGCAGAAACAACGGTGCTCGACGTATTGGGCAAAATGCCGCTGGCTCCGGAAGACGCCCCGGTGGTGATGAACCACCTGCGGGAGATCTATCAGGCAACCGCCCAGCAGGCCATGGTGCAGGCCCTGGGCTAGGCCGCCCGCGTTAGGGAGAGCAGCCGCCGCAGCCCCAGCCAGCCAATGATGGAGTAGCCAGCCGCCAGCAGCAGGCTGATCACCGAAATGCGAATGCCGGATCGCCAGGCTTCGCGTCTTACCTGGCGCTCGGCTTGAACTCGGCGGGTGCCGATTTCGGTCTCGATTTGCTGCTGGGCCTGGTCGGCCCGCTGCTGCAAGAACTCGGTGAGACCGTCTGGATTATTGCGGTATTGGCTAATGTCAGGGGGAAGCTGACCACTCTGAATGGCCTGGGCGAGCAGGTCTTCGTTTTCGAGCAGCGCCCCCAGCTGGGTTTGCTGCTGAGTCAGCTCGGTGGATAGCCGCTGCTGTAGCTGGGTGGCAGCTTCACCAGCCTCGGTGCTGACCTGGGCCAGGGCCTGCTGGCTCGAAAGCCGCACGGCATTGAGGTGCAGCAGGGTCAGCAGCAAGTAGACTAGCCCCAGCACGCTGGCCAGGCCACATACCCAAAATCGTGAGTCGGTGGCTAGGCTCTTGCGCTGGGCAACCGTGCGGCCGACAAAGCTATCAACCCAAAACCCAGACAGCAGCAGGGCCATACCCACCAGGGGCACAATGCCGCGATCAACTAACTGGGTGGTGGTAGCCAGCTGCCACTGCACATTGGTGAGGTCGGGCGGAATCAGCAGAATGAGGAAATCTAGCAGGGCCGACAGAATGGCGATCGCGCCCGCTACCTTGAGGGCGATCGCGGCTAGGGGAGACGCCACCGGGCTGGTAACAGCGGGTTCTGAAGTCATAGGAAGGGTCGATTGCTACAGATAACCATTCTGCCCTGACGATGTCAGAAAACCACACAATTGCCACAAAATCTTGAGCTTTGACCTGGGGAGATTATTCGGGCTGTGCAGCCCCTGGGCTCCAGTCTTTGATCGCCCAGGTGCTGGCATCCCAGGGGGTGAACTCGACGTTGACTAGGCGATCGCTGACCGCATTGGCCATCGCCCGGTGCACCACCGGAATGACAGCGACATCCTGGGCCAGCAGTTCGTTCATTTGCTGAAACAGCGCGGCCCGCAGTTCTGGGTCAAGTTCCTGCTGGGCCTCTGCCCAGAGGCGATCATACTCGGGGTTGCAGTAGCGGGCGTTGTTGGGCTCTTGCCACTGGTTGGCCTGGGAGGCAATTTTGGCGCAGGTCCACCAGCCCATGTAGGTGCCGGGGTCGGGGCTTTCATTGCCAATGGAGTACACCTGCATATCGGCAAAGAAGTGATTGAGGCTGCCGGTGTCCTCGGGGTCGCCCGAGAAAAACTCATCCAGGCGCACCCGCGCAATTTGCACATCTATCCCCAGTTCTTTGAGGCTGTCGCTGACAATCGCCTGGGTTTTTTGGCGCACCGGGCTAACCGCCGCCTGAAACAGCACCTCTAGGGCAACGCCATCTTTTTCGCGTACGCCGTCGCCGTTGGTATCGACCCAGCCTGCTTCATCGAGCAGGGCTTTGGCTCGCTCCAGGTCGTAGGCATAGGTGTCGCTGGGGGGTTGGTATTCCTCAGGGGCCACCAGCAGGTGGGCTGTGGGTTTGCCCGTGGTGCCGTAGAGCTGATCAACGATGGTGTCGCGATCAATCGCCAGGTTCACGGCCTGGCGCACTCGCAGGTCACTGAAGTAGGGATGGGAAATTTGCGGACTAGAGCGCTCTCCTTCCTCAGTGCGGGCAAAGGGGTGGGCAAAATTGAGCATAATGCGCTCCACCTGGGAGCCAAACTGGGCTGTGATAGAGCCGCTGGCGTCGGTTTCTAGAGCGCTGAGGGCTTCAGCCTCAATCTGCAGGTTATGGGCAAAATCGGCGGTGCCTGCCTGCATCACCTCCCGCGCGGCCGCGTAGGGCGCAATGCCCCCGAGCAGTTCGATGCGCTGAAAGGCGGGCCGACCGCCCCAGTAGCTAGAATTTGGCTCAAAAACCACCGTCCCTGACTCAAATCCAACCACCTGGTAGGGGCCAGTGCCCACGGGCTGAAGATTGGCTAAGGCATCGCGGGCGTCGGGGCCGTTGAACTCTTCAAAGATATGCCGGGGCAAAACCAGGCCAGTTTGGCCGGTGAAGGGCACTGACCAGGCTGGAGTGGGGTTGGCAAAGGTAATTTTTACCGTGTATTCATCGAGCGCCTCTACGCGCTCTACCCCTTCGTAAAACTGGGCCGTAGCCGCTGCCACCACCGGATTACCAATGAACTCAAAGGTGAACATCACGTCGTCGGCGGTAAAGGGCTCGCCGTCAGCCCAGGTGACATCGGGCCGTAGGGTCCAGGTGACCGAGGTGCCATCGGCGGCCACGCCGCCATTCTCTAAAGATGGAATCTGATCGGCCAAAAAGGGAATCAGCTCTCCGGTCTGGTCGTAGCTGGCCAGGGGTTCATAGACGATGCGGGCGGCTTCAAAATCTTGGAAGCCCGTGGCTAGGTGGGGGTTGAGGGTGAGGGCAGATCGACTGTAGAGCAGCCGCAGGGTGTCTGGATCGTGCCCAGCCTGGGCATCGGTCTCGACGGTGGTAGAAGAGGTCGACGAGGTAGATAGGTCGGTAGATTGGCTACAGGTGAAGGTAGCCGTCAACACTGCCCCAGCGGCAGTAGCCAAAAGTGCGGTACGAAGCCCTGATCTAATCATTGTTTAACGCCGCTAACCTAAAAACAACTGCACTGACAGACCGCCCACTGCCCCGCACCCCATAGTAGACAATTTGCCCACCCAGCGATGCCGAGCAGCATCCCGGCCCTAGAGTAGCCTAGGCATGTACGGAGTCTGTGATCGGTCATTGGGGCCATACCAAGTCCTGCTCGGGAACCGTCCAGATTGGGATCTATTTACAGGTTGCCTACGGACAGAACTCTACTGCTGGATTTGGGTTTGGTCTATATGTCTATCAAAGTTAGGACTTAGGTTCCCGGATGCTTTTGCTGCAAGGTTTTGCCGCAAGAATTTGACAGGAAAGAAAAGCCGAGCGGCACAAAACCAACACATTGCGATTAATGCGGTTAAATAGACAATAACAAAGATGAATAAATCGGCAGAGTTAGGTACTCTTAGGAGTCAATAGCCCTGCTGCGACTGAGCACAGCCTTGCTGCGACTGGATATTGAGTGTGAGACTACGCGACCAGGATCAGGCGATACTATGACTGACACTACGGCTTCGAGCGTCCCCCCAGAGCACAACGAAAATAGATCTTTGCACCAACCTGGGGAGCCTAGCCCTCAGCCCCTGGCCCAGGGTGCCTCCGGGTGGGAAAGCGTGGTGTTTCCGGGCCAGCTGCCGGTAGCTGCCATCTCTGGACCAGACGCCGAGCCGTTACCCCTCGCAGATGCTGCGCAGTTGTCAGAGATTAGCCCGGATATGTCAGATATTACTCTAGATATTAGTGACAATTCAGTACCGCCAGAGCCGGCCCCGGAAGATCTAGTTCAGCTGATTCAAGACCTCAACCAGTGCAACGATGCGCTGCTGCTACGGGTAACGGAGCTAGAGGAAGCCCTGGAGCGATCGCAGATCGCCCTTCAGTCTGAAATCGAGCGTACCCAGGCCAGTGCCGTTGGTCTGCCGGTTGATCGGGTGCCAGGCCCGGTGCAGCAGCAAATTGCCCAGCTGCTGAGTGAGCTAGATATTGCCAACGATGGGCTGCGCCGCACCACCATTCACAATGAGACTCTGCAGACCGACCTAGAGGTCAACCGGCAGCGGGTGGCCCAGCTAGAGCGGGAATGCACCCTCTTGCAGCAGCGCTTTAGCGAAAAGAGCACCGCCCTGCAGCAGGCCGAGGAAACCTGCCGCGACCTTAAGGCGCGACTGCACCGCCAGCAGCGCTATACCCTTCAGTTCAAGGCGGCGCTAGAGAAATGTCTGAACATGGCCTCTGGGGCCGGGGCGGCAGGCAATACTTCGGGCAGACCTGTTGGGGTATTGCAGGGTCAGCTGCTGTCGCCGTCGTCGCCCCTGGGGGAGGAGGCCGGTCAGCCCGTGGCCATGCCGCGATCGCAGCAAATTCAGCCCTGGTCAGTGGGGCAGGCTTCGCTGGTCAACAACCCCAGCCTGACCCAACTGCTGCGGGGTCTGCGCGGGGCAGGGCCAGCCACTCCCGAGCCAGTGTCACCACCGGCTCCCGAGCCTGTGGCCGAGTTGCCTGTGGCCGAGTTGCCCAGGGCGGCAGAGGCACAGCCTCCGTTCAGTAGCCCGACACCCGCCCCAGAGCCAGCTTCCCCCGACCCTTGGCTAGAGGAAAAAGCTGCTCCGGCACCCCCAGCAGCAGTCTTTACCGAGCCTTCGCCCTGGGGAGAGCCGCAGGCGCCACCCGCTCCGGCGGCTGTGCCTGAGGCCCGAGCTACCCCAGCCGCAAAGGTAGAGGTTCCCGCGTCGCCAGCGGCGCCGGTAGCGGCAGCGCCTGTTCAGCCGCCGGCAGCCGCACCCGCTCGGCCCGCCAAGGCGGAGGCAGCCCTGCCCTCCTATGTGATGACAAACGCCAATGCGTCACCATCGCCGCTGGTTTACCCGCTGCGATCGCAGAAAAAGATCACCTCTATTGCCGCGGTTGAGCTGCCCAGCTTTGGCCGCACCGTCCGCCGCCGATAGAGCGGCCATTGATTTATATTCAATGGTTTATATAGCCGTAGCCGACATCATTAGGACGTTTTGCTCGCAACGATCCCTGTCTGTCGTTCTCGTGGAAACGGGAATCCATTCGAGAGCCGTTACGCGCTAGTGGATTCCCGCCTCTGCGGGAATGACGGCTCTGTCCTAACCTGAGTACCTATGGCTATACCTAAACCAGCCCGATGACTAGGTTTTCCTGGTCATCGGGCTGGTTTATAGCGCTGGCCCGTGGGCTATTGCCCATCGCTACTTGAGGTGATGACCAATGACCATTTGCAGCAGCGTCGGCTCTCCCCCCGGTTGGTGATATTTATCGGCCCAAGCTCGAATCACTTCGTCTAGCTCTTTGAGGGCTATGTCACGGCTGGCCGCAGGCAGGTCGAGTTCTTCTAGCACTCGCATGGTGCCGGGAATGCCGCTGGCCCACTCGCGCATCATGCGAAAGTATTGGGCGGTGTCTTCGACCATGGTGTACATGCGCTCCTGGTCATCCACCGGGGCATAGGAAGAACGCACCAGCCCGTAGTACGACGCCCCCCAGGAGGCATCGATGCGGGCCACGGTGCCTGAATAGATCAGCCGCCGCCGAATGTGCTCAGCCAGGGCTTCACTCAGGGGCACTCGGTGATCGGCGGGCAGATCATCCTGAGATTTTTCATGGAGAATTTCAATCAGTTCTAAGAACTGAAAGGAGTTGATAATGCGGGCGTCGGGGCAGGGGGTGGGCAGTTTGGCTTCTAACAGGACTTTTTCGTCACTGGTGAGGGAGGTACCCGACACCCGCGACTGCCCCGATTGCCAGGGGTAGTGGCGCAGCCACATATAGGGGAACTGAATCAGGTAGCGGGGCTCTTGGGACCCCAGCATTTTCAGCAGTTTGCCCTCGGCGAGCGCCTGGCGCATTTCTTCGACAATGGCCTTGACCCGCTTTGGCTCAATATGATGCAGGTGGCCAGTCATGCGCAGGTTTTCGCCCTGCTCTAGGTAGGTCATGTAGATGGCGCACTTGGCGGCGGTGGCCGCTGCATCTAAAAATGCGCCATGGCGATGCCCGCCGGTACGCATGGCGCTAAACGCTATATAGAGCAAAATTTGATCGATGGCGCTGGGGCTAAGGCGGCGAATCAGCGCTTCGTCTTCCGCCGCTAGGGGAGACAGGGGCGTAGCGAATAAAGGGTCAGCCATCGGACTCAGAAATACTCATAACGACAGTCAGTGGAACGACCTCGGTGGTTAAGGGCGCGAAACCGCTTAAAATCACCAAAAATAGGAGATATAAAAGTTCAATGTAGTTGCTTTTAAAAAGTATGCGCTACGGCAGCACCAAATAAATATGGTTGTTTGATAAAGCTTTAGTGGTGGCCTCGCAGTCTGGTTGACTGACCCCCATACAGAACAACCCCATGGACAACATGACAGCCCGATCAAGATTGCTCTAGCTAAAATTTATCCGGGGTGTCACCGCAACTGGCCCAGCGGGACAGGTTTGCGCCCTTAGACAGAAATATTTTGCTAAATGGCATATCCTAAGCTTGGCCCAAAACTTGCTAACTTTTCAAGCACTGCTGCTGTTTGGAGACTAGGGGATCTGGGTCTGGGCTTGAAGGATCCGTTGACAGCATCATTTGAAAGCGAAGGTTGCCGTCGTGTTTAACCGGTCGTCGGTAACCCAAAGACTTCAGGTGGCGCGGGCATTGGTAATTCTGCCGCTGCCCCGGTAGGCCACTGGGGCGTGCCAGCCCGAGCGTTGGAACGGGGCATTGGGGTCAATTCGACCGCTGCCGCGAAAGCTGAGCAAGTCTGCGATCGCAGGTACCCGGCTAAAACGACCGCTGCCGCGATCATCCTCAGAGCGTAGGGTAACCTGCGGGGCGGCCTCAGCATTAGTTTGGAGTGCAAAAAGCCCCAGGGGGGCGGTGGTCACAATCAGGCCCAGGCTAGCGGCGCAGGCCAGACGAGTCATCAAGGAACAAGAATAGGAAGGATGCATAGGACGTGGCCTTATTAGCGCTTCTAGTCCTAGTTACAAAGCTCCCTGACCTCAGTCAGGAAAATCTTTATACGTAAATCTGCGGATTTCTCAATTTCAGTAGCTCCCGGCCTGAATTTTTAGTCCCTAGGCCAGGGCTGGAGATGTCTAAGGCCGCGGCGATGGGGCAGTTGGGCGTTGGTCTCGGCCTTTGGAGGCAGAGAGGGGGCACAGAGATATTTATTTTGATGTGGACTGGGAGTGGCGCTGAAGTTAGCACTTCTGGATATAGCGATGGCCATTGCGCTTAAGACACCAGCCCCTGTCACTGGCAGAAACTGGGGCAGCACCATGGCATATAGCCATCGCTCCAGGGATATACGCCATGCCCTAACGGTTCTGGCGATGGCTATAAAAGCCGCTGACGGTGCAGAAAAACCTTAGCCTGCAATGGCCAGAACCGTCTAAACGATCTAATCTATGAGGAAGTCATCATGTACAGGCTAATAGCGCTTTCTCCTTGCCAATGGGGTGGGCCTACAGCCGATGTTCGTTGAGGTGTGGCCGTGCCCCCATTAGCTCTGGCAAATCGTGTAACCTGCGTAACTCCTTCCATCACCCTGGCAATGACGGCCCGGGCTAAGGCGATGAGGGCCGAGGGCTTGCCGGTGTGCAGCTTTAGCGCCGGAGAACCCGATTTTGAGACCCCTGACCACATCAAAGCGGCGGCCAAAACCGCTCTTGATCAGGGTAAAACTCGCTACGGTCCGGCGGCGGGAGAGCCCGCTCTGCGCCAGGCGATCGCCCATAAGCTCCAGCACGACAACGCCCTCTGCTACGGCCCTGAGAATGTGATTGTCACCAACGGCGGCAAGCATTCGCTCTACGGCCTGATGATGGCCCTGATCGAGCCGGGGGATGAGGTAATTATTCCGGCTCCCTACTGGCTGAGCTATCCGGAGATGGTCAAGCTGGCGGGGGGTACCCCGGTGATTGTATCCACCACCGCCGAGCAAAACTACCGCATTACCCCCGAGCAGCTGCGCCAGGCGATTACGCCTCAAACCAAGCTGTTTATTCTCAACACTCCCTCCAACCCCACAGGGATGGTGTACTCTCCGGTGGAAATTGCGGCCCTGGCGGCGGTGGTGGTGGAGGCCGACATCTGGGTGGTGTCGGACGAAATCTACGAAAAAATTCTCTACGGCGGGGCCACCCACCTGAGCATTGGGGCGGTGTCGCCCGAGGCATTTGAGCGCACGATCATTAGCAACGGGTTTGCCAAGGGCTACTCAATGACTGGTTGGCGGGTGGGCTATCTGGCTGGGCCAGCGGCGCTGATCAAGGCGGTGGCGACCATCCAAGGCCACAGCACCTCTAATGTGTGTACCTTTGCCCAGTACGGGGCGATCGCCGCCCTCGAAGGCCCCCAAGACTGCATTGCGACCATGGGCCGTGCCTTTGCCGCACGGCGCGAGGCCATTATCAAACGCTGTCGCGCGATCAACGGCCTCAGCTGTGGTGAGCCGGAAGGAGCGTTTTATCTTTGTGTTGACATCAGTAGCCTAGGTATCCCCTCTCTCGATTTCTGTAACCAGCTGCTCGATGAAAAGTATGTGGCGGCCATTCCAGGGATCGCGTTTGGGGCTGAGGGCACCCTGCGGATCTCCTACGCCACCGATATGGATACGATTTTAGAAGGCATGGATCGGCTGGATGCCTTTGTGGCGGCTCGTTTGGGGTAGTGATCGCCGAAGGCATCGAAACCCCCTAGCAGGTCAACATTCTCAAGCGCTTCGGCTGCGACCTCGGTCAGGGCTACTGGTTTGGCAAACCCCGGCCAGCGGCCGAGGTGGCCACTTGGCTAAGCCAATCTAGCGCCCACTATCGGCCCCGCGCGGTGAGCTAAGCCGCCGATCTACCCAGCGTTTCGCTTTATAGATTGCCTCAGATCGACTAAAAACTCCCGCCACCGCCACGGCATAGCCGGTATCGTGGGTGGCCCACACCGCATAGAGGGGCACTCCACCCTCGGTGCTTTGGTCCAGCTCAAGGCGAAAACCCCGGTATTGAAACGACAGCACCACGTGGGGAAAGTCTGGGTCGGCAAATAGCATAGGCGGTTTTGGGTGGTGGTGGGGCGAGGGCTATAGGCTGCCCTCCTAAACCCGCAAAAAAAGGGTAGGCCGTAGCCCACCCCCATGAGTCACGGAGCATGACTGCGGTATGACCGCCTAGGCAGCAGCGAAGTTGCTGGCGGCAAAATCCCAGTTGACGACATTCTTTAAGAAGCTGTCGATGTAGTCGGGGCGCTTGTTTTGGTAGTCGAGGTAGTAGGCGTGCTCCCACACATCCATGGTCAGCAGGGGCACCTGTCCGGCGGTGAGGGGGTTGTCGGCATTCAGGGTTTTGGTCACCTTCAGGGTGCCGTTGTCGAGCACTAGCCAGGCCCAGCCGCTGCCAAACTGGGTGCCGCCGGCGCTTTTGAATTCTTCGGCAAATTTGTCAAAGCTGCCAAAGTCGGCATCGATTTTGGCGGCCAAGTCACCGGTAGGCAGGCCACCGCCGCCGGGCTTAAGAGAGTGCCAGTAGAAGGTATGGTTCCAGGCCTGGGCAGCGTTGTTGAACACGCCCTGCTTGGAGCTGTCGCCGGCGATCGCCTTGATCACATCTTCAATCGGCTTACTGTCGTGGTCGGTGCCCTTGACAGCATCGTTGTACTTGCTGACGTAGCTGGCGTGGTGCTTATCGTGGTGAAACTCTAGGGTGCTTTTGGAAATGTAAGGCTCCAAGGCATCGTAGGCATAGGGTAGAGGAGACAATTCGTAAGACATGAGGGCTCGCTGGGGGTATCTACAGTTACACCATAAAACTTTACCTAGGCAAAAACTATCCCCCTGGGGTGGAGGGGGATAGGCCTGATTTCGCCTTAGGCGGCAATGGCCACCAGCTCAATATCAAAGATCAGCGTTTCCCCGGCCAGGGGGTGGTTGGCATCAAGGGTGACCTCGGCCTCTGAGAGATCAGTTACTAGCACCGGCACCGTTTGGCCCGCAGGCCCCTGGAGCTGGAGCTGCAAACCCACATCGAGGGGAATGTCGGCGGGAATTTGCTGGCGCTCGACCACCATAACCATCTCGGGCTGGCGGGGGCCATAGGCCTTTTCGGCCGGAATTACCTCGGTTTTGGCATCGCCGGGGGTCATGCCCACCACCGCCGCCTCAAAGCCCGGAATCACCTCGCCGTTGCCAATGGCAAACTGGAGCGGGTCGCGATCGCGCGATGAGTCAAACACCGTGCCATCTTGTAGCTTACCGGTGTAATGGATCGAAACGCTGTCGCCTGTTTTAGCCTGGGTCATGGAATTCTGAGTCATGGAACTATCCTTGCAGTGAATCGGAGCTTTTCTATAGATCACGGTCTTTCTCTCTCACGCTAGCGGGCGTTTTGTGGAACCCTGGCAATACTAGAGATTTTCCTAAGGTTTCAGCGTGATCGCCCTTTGTCGCGCTCACCATGGGCGAGGCCACCAATAGAGGCATGGATGGGGGATGCATGAATGAGGGACGCATAGATTACAGAGGCCCGGATGAGGGCCGCATAGATGAGGCGATCAGCCAACCTCCTCCCAACATCTGGCTAGCTGAGTCTCAGGCCATTTTGCAAGGGGCTGTGGGGGGCTTTCTATTCGGTATTCCGCTGCTATACACCGTGGAGGTGTGGACCATTGGCGAAGCCACCAACCCCGGCTGGCTGCTGCTGGTGTTGGCGGTCACGTTGGTGGGGGTGGGGCTGCTTACCCAGGTGGAGGGGTTTCGCCAAACCCTTAGCCTGCAACCCCTAGAGGCCTTTTTAGAAACCATTGAGGCGGTGGCCATTGGGGCGGTGTGCGCGTTCCTAGCGCTGGTGCTGCTGTGCCGCATTACGCTAGAGACCCCGCTGTCAGAGGCCCTGGGCAAGGTGGTGTTTGAGACGGTGCCCTTTGCCCTCGGTGTGGCCCTGGCGCGATCAACCCTCCAGGGCAAGCGGAGGCGCGATCGCCGCACCACTGCCCCCCGAGTTCGCCGGCTCAACTCCCTCAGCCGGCTCAACCTGCGCGATGCCCTAGTTGATTTTGACGCAGCGCTGATTGGGTCGGTGCTGATTGCCTTTAGCATTGCCCCCACCGAAGAGGTGCCCCTGCTGGCCTCATCGCTGCCACCCCTGTGGCTGCTGCTGCTGCTAGCGGCATCCCTGGGGCTTTCCTACGCCATTGTGTTTGCCTCGGGCTTTACCGATCGCGCCGAGCGGCGGCAGCGGGGGCTGTTATTTAGCCCCATCACCGAAACTCTGGTGGCCTACCTGGTGGCGCTGCTGGCCTCGGTGGTGATGCTGGTGCTGTTTCAGCAACTCAACCCCAACGACCCCTGGTCAGAGTGGCTGAGCAATGTTTTGGTTTTAGGACTTCCGGCCTCCATTGGTGGGGCCGCAGGGCGTATTCTTATCTAATGGAGTCTCCCCAAAAAAACGACGGCACACCCAACAGCGCCACCCATAGCGAATCTCAAGATCGCCTTACCCAGCGCTCCGCCGCCGAATGGGTCACGTTTACCGTAGCGGCGCTGGTTTTGCTGGGGCTGGTGGGGCTGATTTTCTTTGACTGGCAGACCAACCAAAACCGCCCTCCGGCATTTGCGGTGGCGGTGTCTGAGGCGGTGCGGGTTACCGATGGTCGCTACTACGTGCCCTTTGCCATTACCAACACGGGGGGCCGCATTGCCCGCATGGTGCAGGTGACCGCCGAACTCGATATCGCCGGGTTAGATGAAGAAACCGGCGAGCAGCAGATTGACTTTCTCTCGGGCCATGAGACCAAGGCGGGCAGTTTTGTCTTTACCCACGACCCCCAGGGGGGAGAGCTAGTCGTGCGGGTAGCCAGCTATCGACTGCCCTAGGAAGATGTTGGCCCGGCAGTTTTGAATTGAGCCGGGGGGGATGCACTGGGCTTTGGCTGGCTACAAACAGGGTTCTACAAGGGGTTGGGCTACAGTAGCCTTACCCAACGGGGAGAATGAATGATCGGCTACGTCTTAATTTTGCTGGCGACGGTTTGCTTCGGTGCCCAAAACCTGATTACGCGGGTGTTGTTTATTCCCTCTAGTCTGCTGGGGATAGTCGACGTTGGCGGCTTTGTGGAGCCGACTCTGCCTAACTCATTCTTGCTGATGTTTATGCGCATGGTGGTGGGGGTGCCGATGATGGCGCTGCTGCTGCCGCCGGTTTACCCCAAAATGTGGAGCGATCTGCGCCAGCTAGGCTCGTCTGACTATCGCCGCGAACTTTACCTGGCCCTGGTCGGGGGCGTGCTGATGTTTTCTTACCTGGCGCTGCTGTATGTAGCAGTGGGGCGGATCGCGGCGGGCATTGCCTTAACCCTGTTTTTTACCTTTCCGGTCTACACGGCACTGATGGATTGGTACTGGTTTGGCCATCGCCCCAGCAACCGCCGCTGGGCCATCCTGGGGTTGATTTTAGTGGGGAGTGCGCTGACGGTTCCTCTGGGCGGGGCAGCGGTGGAAAGCTGGCTGGGGGTCAGCTTTGGCCTGGCCTCGGGGGTGGTCTATGCGTTTTACACCGTAGCGGCCCAAAAAGCCTTTGAGACTTTTCACCCAGTGCCGTTTACCGGCATTAGCTTTGCGGTGACGCTGGTGCTGTCGGCGGCCTGCCTGCTGCTGTGGCCCGGAGACCTGGAAGGGCTGCTGTGGCCTGCGCTGTGGGTGGGTGGGCTGCTGTCGGCGATCGTCACCCTCACCGGCCACGTGCTCAACAATCTCGGCATTCGCAGCGTAGGGGCCACCGCCGCCTCTATGCTGGGGGCCACCAACCCGGCCCTCACAGCGGTGCTAGCTTGGGGCGTGCTGCAAGAACAGCTGTCTCTAGTGCAGGTGTTAGGGGTGCTGCTGGTCACCGTCAGCGTGGGTCTGCTCAGTCTCACCAAGCCTTAGAGGATTCTAAGTATTCCATCTAAATAAACGTCCCCTTCGAGGTCGCAAACTAGGCCCGTTGGGCCTGTTGCCGTCAAAATCTGGATAAGTATTTGGCTGGAACACTCTTAGTGACATTTCGCAGTCTGACAGTTTGGCCGGGTGCCTAAATCTGATCGGGGTCGATGCCCTGGGCTCTTAGCAACTCAGCCAGACGATCAGCCCGCTGGCGCTCTTGATCTACAGCGACTCAAGATCGCTGGGGAACGAGTTATCCAAGATTTGGCCGAGGTTGAACGGACAATCGTTGGGTAAATCTTGAGGATTCAGCGGTGTTTCTCGCCCTACCAGAAGCAAACCGAGTTGGTAGCCCTTGGTAACAGCTTCATCTTGGTAGGCTTTGAGGCTGGGGTTTTGATCGAGCAAGTCTAAAATTTGTAGCCGCTGCTCCTGAATGGTGTACTTCCAGCTTTTGCTGCGGTGACCGGTCTGGTACTGCCACTTCAGCAGATGACCAATCAGCACTCCCAATCGATTTTTGAGTTCTTGCTTTTGCTGTCTGCCCAACGACTCAATTTCCTCGACTAAATTCACCACATCTAAATAGTCAATCTTGCCCTGGCGCAAAAAGTTGGCCTGTGCTTGAGTCCAGGCGTAAAAATCGGTTGCGTAGAGATCCGGTTTCATTAAACCTCCTTGGGCTGAGGCGTTCCTAAAACAATTCTGCGGTATTTTTCTAACTATCCCTACGACTGCACAGCCTCTGGTGTAGGACTCCCTACCGGAAGCACCTTTGCAGAAGGGCAGAGATCGGCCAGGTCACACATACCGCATTTGGGGTTGCGGGCATTGCACACCGCTCGCCCGTGGTACACCAGCCGAATCGACCAGTTTTCCCAATCGGGCTGGGGCAGCAGCTTCATCAGGTCGCGCTCGATTTTGACCGGGTCGCTGAATTTGGTCAGCCCCAGCAGGTTGGTGATGCGCTTAACGTGGGTATCGACGGTGACCCCACCGTTGATGCCAAAGCCGTGGGCCAGCACTACGTTGGCGGTTTTGCGGGCCACCCCCGGCAGGGTCACGAGATCATCCATGCGGGGGGGCACTTCGCCGTCGTACTCGGTAATAATCCGCTGGCAGGCGGCGCGAATATTTTTGGCTTTGTTGCGGTAAAAGCCAGTCGATTTCACCAGACGCTCTAGGTTTTCTAGGTCAGCCTCGGCGAAGGCATAGACATTGGGATAGTCGGCAAACAGGGCCGGAGTGACCAGGTTTACCCGCTCGTCGGTGCACTGGGCCGCCAACATGGTGGCGATCATCAGCTGTAATGGGTTCTCAAAATCTAACGAGCAGGGCGCTTCGGGATACAGCCGTTTGAGGCGCAGGAGCACCTCTAGTGCCCGCTGTTTCTTAGAAGCTCGCCGCTGGTTGGGCATGGAGAGGGTAGGGGGTGGATGGGTAAGGGGTGGATGGGTGGATGGGTAGGGGGTGGAGGGGCGTTTTCCGGTGCATCTGGCGTGACCAACCGAAACCTTGATTGACCACGGTGAGTGGGTTAACGCAGATTTTGAAAGATTTCGAGTTGGGTGGTGTCGCGGACGATGAGAAATACGCCCAGACCCAAAAGCAGCACTAGGCCGGTTTGCATGACGTTTTCTTGGATGCGATCGGGCAGGGGTTTGCCGCCGCGCAGGGCCTCGATCAGCAAAAACGCTAGCTGGCCGCCGTCTAGGGCGGGCAGGGGCAAAATGTTGATGATCGCCAGGTTGATGCTGATGATAGCCGCGAAGGGAAACAGCATGGCGGCGCTGGACTTGGCCAACCCGGCCCCCTGCTCGACAATTCTGACCGGACCGGCCACTTGGTTAGCCATTTCGCCAAAGTTGGTCACCAGCATGGCAAAGCCCTGCACCGTGCGCACCAGGGTGTCTTGGAACTGCTGGGCGGCCAGGGTAAAGACTTCGATGGGGTTGCTGGGGCGACGGTAGCCAAAGTCGCCGTTGGGCTGAAGCTGCACGCCAATCACCGCCGAGCCATCGGGGCCAATTTCGGGGGTGACGGCCACGTCTAGCTCGCGATCGCCCCGCTGCAGGGTCAGCTGCACCGGCTGTTCGGGGCTGTCTTTGATTAGCTGAATGAAGGAGGGAATGCTCTCTTCACCGACACCCAGCGGTTCGCCATTGGCCGCCACCAGCACGTCGCCCGAGCGAATGCCGGCCTGGCCTGCCGGAGAGCTTTCGGAGATCACCTGGGGCACCAGAATGCCGGGCTGGGGATTGAAGGTTTCGGGAATGCCCACAGCGGTGAACTGGGCCACAAACACCAGGTAGGCAAACACCAGGTTGGCGATCACCCCGGCGCTGATCACAATGGCGCGGTCGAGAATGGGGCGATTTTTGAGCAGGTCGGGGTCGTTGGTGGGAATGTCGCTGTCGGGGTCGTCGTCGGGAAAGCCCACAAAGCCGCCTAGGGGAATCGCCCGCAGGGAATACTCGGTCTCGGCACCCTGGTACTTCCAGAGGATGGGGCCAAAGCCAATGGCAAAGCGGTTGACGTGGATGCCCTGGAGCCGAGCAGCGGTAAAGTGCCCGGCCTCATGAACGGCTACCAGCAGGGCAATGACCGCGATCGCAGCTAAAACCGACATAGACAAACCTGATAGGTTAAGAACAGTCTCCCCATTCTAGCGTTGCTTCTCCTCCACATCGGTAGGGATCATCCTGCCATGACCATTCTTACCCTTTCCACTAGCGCGCCATTTGTACGCCGCTGGGGATGAATTGGGCTGTCCACACCCCCAAATCTGGGTCGGGCAGGGCTGATCGCAGCTGGGCGGTCAGTTCGATAGCTTGGGCCTCAGACTCGGCTAGAGTAAACACCGAAGGGCCAGAACCAGACATTATTGTGCCGAGCCCCCCTAGATCAGCCATCGTGGCTTTGAGGGCAGCGGTTTTGGGGTGGGCAGGCAGCACCGTTTTCTCAAAGTCGTTGTGGAGCTCCTGAGCCAGGGCGATCGCATCCCGCTGCGCCACCGCCCTCACCATTTCGCCCGATCGCACCTCAGCCTGCCGCGCTTGCCAACCTTGGGCATCGGGCACATAGGTATCGCCATACTCAGCTTGGTAGGTTTTGTAGGCCCAGGGGGTAGAGACAAACTCCGACCCATACTTGGCGATGACTACATGGAGGTTGGCGATGCCAGGGAGTGGGTCGAGCTGCTCGCCGCGTCCGGTGGCGATCGCCGTGCCCCCGGCCACGCAAAAGGGCACGTCTGACCCCAGCTCGGCCCCCAGATCTTGCAGCTCGCCCTGGGCCAGCCCCAGATTCCACAGCAGATCTAGCCCTACCAGCACGGCAGCCGCATTAGACGAGCCACCCGCCAGACCCGCCCCCACCGGAATCTGCTTTTCGATGGTGATCTCGACTCCGCCCAGCTTGGCCATCACCCCAGGGAAACGTTCCATGACGAGGGCCGCCGCCTTGTAGGCCAGGTTTGTTTCATCGGCGGGCACCAGGGGGTGGTCACAGCGCACCCGGATCTCGTCGACGCCAATGCTGCGGACGGTGATGCGATCGCACAGACTGACGCTCTGCATCACCATAATCAGCTCGTGGAAGCCATCGGGGCGGCTGCCCACAATTTCGAGATAGAGGTTGATCTTGGCGGCGGCCAGCAGCGAGTAGAGACGCATCGAGCGATCCTTCGTGAAGTTGTGAGTATTCGCAGGACAGGTGGCTCGCCTGCACAGGGCACCCGCCCGTAGTCGTAGGGCAGGCACTGCCCACCACTTAAGTCAGCGGCATTTCACCCGAGGGTGACGACTGCTTCAGGATTGTATTACTCAGCGCCACCCACTGCTCAACGCTGAGGTCTTCGCCCCGCGCCGTAGGTTCAATATCTAGGGCAGTCATGATCGCCTCTAGCTCGTCGCGATCTACCAGGCTCTTGAGGTTATTGCGCAGCATCTTGCGCTTGCTGCCAAAGCCCAGCTTCACTAGTCGGTCAAAGCCCACTAGGTCATCCGATGGGGTAACGGGCGGGCGGGGCGTGAGCTTCACCACCGCCGAGTCGACCTGGGGCGGCGGCTGAAAGGCGCGAGCAGGAACCGGGCACACCAGCTCGCAGTCGGCCAGATACTGCACCCGTACGGTCAACGCCCCAAAGGCCTTCTTCCCCGGTCGGGCGTAGAGCCGCTGGGCCACCTCCTTTTGCACCAGCAGCACGATCGCATCGTAGGGCACTGGGTTCGGCGCAGCCAGGGTGCCCAGCAGCTTTTCTAAGATTGGCCCGGTGATGTAGTAGGGAATGTTGGCCACCACTTTGTTGGGCAGGCCGTAGTCAAAGTGTTTGTCCCGCGAGACAGCAGCAATGTCTAGCTCTAGAATATCGCTCGGCACCAGGCGAAAGTTGTCGTGCTTGGCGAACTGATTGTTGAGTTTGCGGATCAGGTCGCGATCAATCTCGACGGCGACCACGGCGTTCGCCAAGGGCAGCAGCCAGCGGGTCAGCGCCCCGGTGCCGGGGCCGATTTCCAGCACCGTGTCTTGCTGGGTGACGGCGGCGGCCTCCAGCATGCGGTGGAGCACCCTCTCGTCGGTGAGCCAATGCTGGCCAAAGCGCTTGCGGGTCGGTTGAGAAAACATTTTTGATTAGCAACCTGTGATAGGCTCTCGCCCAAAGTCTTTTGCAAGGAGAGAATTATGGCATTCTTCTCAGCTTGGCTAACGGTCTTTGCTGTCAGTTTAGTAGCAGTTGTCACCCCTGGCCCTGATTTTGCCCTGACGTTACGCAATAGCCTGGCCTACTCTCGCCGGGCAGGAATATTTACTGCGATTGGCGTTGGAGCTGGCAACCTGGTTCATGCCACCTACTCGCTGATTGGCATCGGTGCTGTGGTTTCACAATCTATCCTGCTGTTTAATGTCTTGAAATGGGTTGGTGCTGTTTATCTCATCTACATAGGCATCAAGTCTTTAAACGCTAAGAGAGTGGCGATTCCCCTTCGGGGACACTGCGTGAACACCTCAGAAGTCATGGAGCAGCAGCGAGATATTGGGCGTTGGGCAGCGTTTCGCATTGGCTTCTTAGGAAATTTGCTAAATCCTAAAGCGACGCTGTTTTTCTTGGCATTATTTACCCAGGTTTTGCAGCCTACAACGCCGATGGTAGCGCAAGCGGTTTATGGGGCAACCGTCGCGGCTGTGGCACTGGTTTGGTTTGCAGTGGTGGCCGTGGTGATTTCCCAGCAGATTTTCAAGCGATATATTTTAGCCATTGCTCATTGGCTGGAGCGCTTAACTGGGGCAGCGCTCATATTGTTGGGGATGCGCTTGGCTGTGGCAGAGGCAAGAGAGTAGCCCGCGTTAGTCCAATGGGACACCGAAGTTAGACGAAAGCCGTTTGCCGTCGGTTGAGCGCTACAGTTCAATACCTATGATGGTGTCAGTGAGACCGCTTAGCCGGGGAACCCTATACGGTGGTTATTCCAAGGCTAGTGAATGGCAATGATTTCTGATCGAGGGCAATTGACGACATGGAAGGATGATCGGGGCTTTGGCTTCATCAAACCTGATGGCGGTGGCAGAGAAATTTTCTTACATATCAGCGCGTTGCCAAGAGTCAGTCGCCGCCCAGAGGTCGGAGATACGATCTTATACGAGAAAGTTACCGAACCTGATGGTAAAGTTCGTGCTGCTAAAGCCTCTATTCAAGGTGTCACGCCTGCGAGTGTCCCGAATCAAAGTGTCCCGCCTGTCCCACGACGAACCACTAGCCCCGCCTCCACTGCCCGCTTAGCTAGTCGTAAGTCAAAACAAGGCATCTGGCTCGAAGCCTTTGCGGGTATTGCAGGACTGATTACGGTGACGATGCTTGCTGGACTACTGCTGCGTCGGCCGGTTTCAGGTGGACCTGTTTTTGTGGAATCCTTTCCCCCATTGGACGGTGAAGTCATTTTTGACGATGAGCCATCGCCAGCAGAAAATTGCAATATCAAAGGCAATATTTCGATTTCAACGGGCAAAAGGTTCTATCACGTCCCTGGAATGAGAGATTACGACATTACCAGGATTGAACTCGACAAAGGCGAACGATGGTTTTGCACAGAGGCTGATGCGCTCGCCGCAGGCTGGCAGCGAGCGCCTCGATAGACCTGATTTACAACACAGTAGCCGCTGACTGGGCTTGTTATCATTGCTGATGTAGTTTTCGACCTATTCATGCCCGTTGCCCTGGCCACTCCTCTGAGTCAAATTGTGCTGTCACCGGGCAGCGCTATGACTGTGTCGGGGCTGAGTTGGCAGCACTACCAGCTTTTTTTGGCCGAACTGGGGGATAGCCGGGCTACCCGGCTCACCTACAGCGATGGGAGCTTAGAGATTCGCATGCCCAGCCAGCTCCATGAGATCGTCAATCGGTTGTTGAGCAAGATTATTTTTGCGCTGGCTGAAGAATTGGGGCTAGGAATTGTCGATCTGGGTTCAACCACCTGGAACCGGGAGGACTTGGACAAGGGGATCGAACCCGACAGCTGCTTTTTCATTCAAAATGCCGGGCTGGTGCAGGGGTTGAACCCTGAGATTCCGCCAAATTTAGCCCCAGACTTGGCGATTGAGGTAGACATCGCCAGCGCATCGGATAAAAAACTGCCCATCTATCAGGCGCTTGGGGTACCAGAAATGTGGCTTTACAGCGATGGTAAAGTCAAAATTTTGGATTTGCGGAACGGAGAAATCCGAGCGGTAGAGAGCAGTCTAGCGTTCTCTGGGATCTCGGCGGAGCAGCTTCAGGGCTGGATTGAGCTACGAGAAACCAGTACTGATCTGGCTGTAGTGAAAGCAGTCCGGCAGTTTGTTTCAACGGCACCTGAAATTTGACATTCCTTGGAGTTATATCCTCCCATGCCAGTCATTACGGCCAAATCTTACGTCGAATATCACAATGAAGCCTACTAGGTCGAGGGCACTCGAATTTCTCTAGACTCCGTTGTCTACTCCTTCCATGATGGTTTGTCACCTGAAAGCATTGTTCAGTCGTTTCCTCTGCTGACCCTAGAGCAGGTGTATGGCGCGATTACTTTTTATTTGGCCAATCGTAACGAGGTTGACGCTTACTTGGCGGCAGAGGAAGCTGCCTTTGATGCCCTGGGCCAACCCCTCCAAGCTTCTGACCCTGGTTTATAGCGGTTCTCATGCGGACGAGGTACAGGTCAGTTGCCTAAGTTCATAAGCTGCGAGGCTTCTCTCAGTTGGGGTGTACTTCATGCGTTCAGGAACCGCTATATACAACAAGTTCCTAGATCATCGATACAGTATGGCTAAAAACCCGGCTTCTTCGTCGCTACTCTAACGACATAAATAGCCTTTTAACCCAGAAGCCGGGTTTCTGTACCCTGAAGAACTGGGGCTAGAGCACCGGTACAGTATCTAAATAACAGCCCTCACCCTGGTGCCCTAGCTCCGCTTGGGCGTCATGGTCTTGCGGCTCTGCCGCTCATTTGAGGAGGCAGAGCCTCCGATGAGCATTCCAATGCAGAGCCTTGGAACGAGGGGTAGCGAATACTGAACCAGCTCTAGCGGCCACACCCTTTGAATTCAGTTAGCGCCCTAGGTAATCCAGAATCCCTCGGGCGATGCCGTCGGCAATGCGGTTGACGGCGGCGGGGTCGCGGAAGCGGGCGGCGTCTTCAGCCCCGGTGACAAAGCCGGTTTCGACCAGTACCGAGGGCATGGTGGTGTAGCGCAGCACGTAGAAGCGGGCCTGGCGGACGCCGCGATCACGCATGTTCACATTTCGCAGCACGGCACTGTGGATACTGCGGGCCAGTCGCTCGCCGCTGGAGAAGTAGTAGGTCTCTAGCCCATTGACCTCAGGGCGGCTCATGCTGATGGCGTTGGCGTGGATGCTGACGAAGAGATCGGCCCCGGCTCGGTTGGCAAACTGGGCGCGGGCATCGAGCTCGACAAACACATCGCTGCTGCGGGTCATCAGCACCGTAATGCCCGCCGCCTGAAGCTGCTGCTGCACCCGGTTAGAGATGGTGGTGTTGATCTGCTTTTCTTGCAGTCCGCCGATGCCCACGGCACCGGGGTCGCGGCCGCCGTGGCCGGGGTCGATCACCACCACCGTCGCCCCTCGGGGAATCGGCGGCAGGGACGGCGTAGAGGCCACCGCTGGGGCTGCAGCGCTGAGAATTTTGGCGGGCAGGCTGGCGGCGACCAAGGAGCGGTAGACCTCATCGGCCCGCTGCTGCTCACGAAACAGCCCCACCTGTACTACCGCTTCGCCATTCACCGTGGTGCGAAACGACTCGGGTTCTACGGCCCGGACGCGCTGGAGAGTGTCGCCGCCGGTAATCGGCACCACGACGCGAAAGTGGTTGCCGGTGGGCGTGGTGCCGCTGGGGGGCGGCGGCGGTGTTTGCACCGGCGGAGCGGTGGGCCGGGCCGGGGGGAGCGCGGCGGGCGTCTGCCCCAGGGCTGGGGTGGAGCCTGAGGCCAGGGCCACCTCCATGGGGGCATCGTGGGTCAGGTAGATGTGGCCGACGGGCTGACCGTTGTAGGTGCGGCGGGCCATCTGCCAGCCGGGGTGGAGCTGAATTCTCAACAGGCCACCGGCGCGGCCGTTGGTGCGGCCAATTTCGATGGGCAGGGCGCTGCGATCGCGCGTCGGCCTGGCAAACAGCACCAGGTCATTCTGCCGAGTGGAAATCTCTAGGCGGTAGTGAACGCCCAGATCCTGGTTGTTAATGCGCACCGAGTAGCCATTGCTGTCGGTCTTGCGATCGCAGGCCCCGGTAAAGTCAAAATTGAGCAACAGCGGGTCCACCACCACCGGCCCGCCGCTCTGCCCCTGCTCTTGCCAGCACTGCCGCTGGTTGGGTATTTGCTCCAAAATCATCAGGTTGTGGAGCGCGCCGTCGCGCACTGGGGTGGCGATCGCCACCGTGAGGTTGGGGTCAATGGGCTGCTGCCCAAACTGCTGAGCGCGGGCCAGGGGGGCCGCAGTTAGCCCCGCTAGCACAACGGCAGCAGTGGTCATCAAGGTACTCAGCGGGCGAGGGAGCAAAGCCATAGGGTATGGAAAGCGGCGGTGTGAGGAGTGGGGTGGGTTCTAGCGCTGGCAAGACACCCAATGCTACCCACGATTGTGGCGATCGCAAGCATCATCTGGGCAATTAACGTGTCGCAGTTTACCAATTGTCCCTACTTAAAACAAAACCGGCCCAGAAATGCTGGGCCGGTGCAGGTGGTGATATTACCCGCATGAGGCGGCGGTTAGGCCTGATTTTGGTCTAGTCGATCTACCTCCCGGAAGGTTTGGTAGGCCCGCTCGGGGTGGTAGATGTGACAGCGTCCGGTGATGGTCCGTATCAGCTCTAAAGAAAACTTGGTTTCCTTCATCAACGGTGCCCAGTTTTCCTTCAGCACCGCGTAGGCAGGCCGCAGGTTGTAGGACGGAATCCCCACTGAGACATGGTGGGGAACATGGACGTTGATGTCGTGGCACAGCACCTCGATCCACTTGGGATAGTCGCAGTGGAGGGTGCCGGAGAGCTGCGACTCCACCTCGTTCCAGCTGTCGCTGTAGCGAAACTGAATCTCAGGGATGGTGTGGTGCACCAGGGTAAAGGTGCTCATCCAAAAGTGGTAGCCCAGCCAGGGCATGAGCCAGTATTTGACTACGCCCCAGGGGCCAGCAAAGTAGAGCAGCGTGGGGAAGAACACTGCCGCAAAAATCACCACAGCGGCAATAGAACGCTTGACTTTGCCGTGATCGCGAGGCTCAAAGTTGCGCAGATCAAAGTGCAGCGCCCCCCAGTGGGCCACCGACGCCAGCCACCAGAGCCAGCGCCGCATTTGGCGATAAACCCCCTGTAAAAACACCCCAGCGCCAGCAAATTCTTCTTGGCTCCAGGGTGCCCAGGCGTTGTCTATCTCCATGTTGTTGGTGTGGCGGTGGTGAATGTCGTGGAGCAGCCGCCAGCTGTGGAAGGGGTAGAGCAGCGGCAGAAACATGATGTGCCCCAGCCAGTTGTTTACCCAGCGACGATTGGCAAAGGAGCGGTGACCACAGTCGTGACCCACCACAAAAAAGCCGGTCAGGGCAGTACCGGTGACAAACCAGGTGACCGGCAGCAGGAACCAGGGCGAAAATGCGATCGCCACATATCCCAAAATTACGGCTCCCAGGCTCAGAGCAACCGCCGTCCAGGCTTTGCGGGGGTCTTTTTGAAAATAGGCTTTAGGAATAGTTTGAATTACCTGCTTTAGAGTCAGGTCGCCGTAGAGATGTGTCTCCGCGGCTCTGGCGGAAGGCTCAATAGTTGCAGTCAAGGAATGGTCTCCACAAAAGTTAAGGGGCGCAAATCAGAGCTCGACTATTTTGCCCAAAAAAAAACTGTTCACCCCGCAGGGAGTCGAACAGAACTTAAGCGTGATTGCAAAATCGAGATATCAGCAAACCGAACTACTTCAATAACTCTGATAACCGCCGCAAATAGCTTAAAGGGGCAAAGAATGGCCCATGAAAATGCTTATCATTCCTTAACATTCTAGCACAGCGGGCATCACTTGTTGCTCAGTCAGGTAGTTTTATCGATACTTCTGTAGAACGAGGGTTGCATTGTATGAATCAACGCTCTGAAAACCTGGGCACTAAGGGAAAATGGAGATAACCCAGATCCAATTCCAAACGCGGAATGTTGTCTATGGGCAAAACGCAGACCTGCCGTCGGGCTTGATGTGGCCTGAACAACAGGGGCATCGGAGCCAGTAGTGCCTTAGCAGAGATAGAGTCGGCCAAGATGTAGATACTAAATTCAGCTCGACATCTGCATCTTTCCCACCGGTAGAACTCCACCTCTGGACTTGGATCAAGTTTATATCTGACTTGTGGAGGTTGGTCTTTAAAATGAATATTCAACAATTTTTGCACGAATACAACCAGGGCGATCGCAATTTTTCGGGGGTTCATCTCCACGGGGTTGATTTGCGCCGCGCAAGCCTAGGCGGCATTGACCTCAGTGGAGCCGACCTTTCCCAGGCCGATCTCAGCGGGGCCGACCTCTCGCGGGCCAACCTGGAGCGGGCTAACCTGACCGATGCTGACCTCAGCGGGGCCGACCTCAGCGGAGCCAACCTCAAACACATCAACCTGATTGGCGCAGACCTGGGGCGAGCCAGCCTGGTCGGGGCCGACCTCAGCCACGGTGACCTGCGCACCGCCGAGCTAGAAGAAGCTGACCTGCAAGGGGCCACGTTGTGTGATGTTGCCCTCAGTGGTGCCAACCTCATCAACGCTAACCTGCTCAGCGCCTGGGTCGAAAATACTGACCTGGAAGACGCCGATCTCGATGTTGCTAACCTCGCCCGGCTCAGGCACTGTCGCCGCAGCGACACCCTGGCCACTAGCTCTCGTTGGGTGTCTTGGGGGCTGCACTAGCGCCAGCCCATGGCCCAAGAACCCATCGCCTAAGTCACCGGGTTGCTGAGTCTAGGTGGGTAGACTGCAATGCTGCTTAGAGGCAACCTGGTGACTGATAGAGCCTGAGTCTGTTCTTTCCATCACTTGGTGGTGGAGGCAATGTCTAGTTAGTCGACTCAGGTGTTGTACTGGCTGGCTCGCAGGGCATCAAACACCTCTCTACAAGCATTAGCGACGACGACGGGTAAAGCCCAACCAGGCCAACGCCCCACCGATAGAAATAAGCATTGGCATCATCGCCGTTGCGGCTCGGTAGTGTAAATCTTCGGTCGAGTCGAGCACGATGGCATCGTAGATAATGCCCTGGTCGCCCACCGGCACCGTCCAGTAGTCGGCGTGGCTGAGGTTGTCGCCGTCTTCAATGGCAATTTCCCAATCGCCTGGAATCGACTCATCGGGCAAAAATGCAAACCGACCTTCACTGTCGGTGGTGGTGGTGAGCCAAGGTTTGTTGGCGTCGTTGGGCGCATGAATGGTCACCGTGGCCCCGGCAAAGGGTTCCCCAGTGCTAAAGACCGACTGAAACTCTAGCTGGTTGTCAAGGGTGTAAAACGTCTCAACCTGGTGCGCTCTCGCCTGAGCCGGAAATCCCACCAGGGCCAAACATATCACCAGGGCAACAATCAACCGTTTCATAGGGCAGCGATCCGTAATTTGTGTGGCCCTACATTGTAGCGAGAGTCATGGGCATCGTTTCAACGTTGACTAATCTGGTAGCGGGAGCGATCGCCTCTGCCAACAGGTGATCGCTCCTAACCATGCCCTACTCGTAGTAGCGCTTTTCTAGCCACAGCCGCACGTCTTGTTCTGAGGAGAACTGGCGGGTGCGGTTGGTGATGGGGTCGTGGGCAAACCAGGTGAGTTGGCCCTGGCGGGTGCGCTGCCAAATGCGCGGTTCAGTTTGGCCGGTAAAAAATCTCATTGCTCTATCTCCTAACTGTTTCAGGACTCCTGACGGCTTCAGGATTGGGGCCAGGCCGCTGCCGCCCTGGGCGGGGGAATTTACCAGGGCTTCTAGGCGCTGGCGCTGCCGGAGCAGGTTTTGGTCGCGAGTTGTGGTCATAGTTCTGTCTTCCCGTGACTAAGGTGGTTTCCCAGGGCGGGATGGGCAGCAGGCTCTATCAGCGCCTGTTGCCAGGAGCTGACCCGTGATAAAAACCGTTCAAAAGGGCCTAATCAAAAGGCCTGTTCAAAGGGATTAGAGTGCTGAAGCCAAAGTACTGGCCCATTGTGCTCAGCAACTGGCCTAGGGGACTGCTGTTGCCGATGTGATTACTGTATCTATGGCAACGGTTTGTAACAAAGCATGACGTGAATGGGTTCCATGCAAAAAATCGATAGGCCGGCCCTAGCCCTACCGAGTAGTCTGGTGTGAGCGTTTAGGTGCGGTGGATCAGCCATGAACCTGGGCAAAATCAAGCTTTCTCAACTGCGGGCTTTGGTGGCGATCGCCGACACCGGCAACTTCAGCGAAGCGGCCCTCAAGCTCGACGTCACCCAGTCCACCATTAGCCATGCGATCGCCACCCTAGAAGACGAGCTGGGCATCACCCTCTTGCAGCGGGGCCGCCACGGGGCGCGGCTGACCCCGGTGGGCGATCGCATTACCGCCCACGCCCGTGAAATGCTGGGGCTGCTCGACACCATTGGCGGCGAGGTCAACCAGGCACGGGGGGTGCAGGGCGGCAGCCTGCGGATTGCGTCGTTTCGCAGTGTGGCTACCCATGTATTGCCGGAGGCGATCGCCCGACTGCACCGCCGCTACCCCACCATTGCCATCAGCGTGCTTGAGATGGACGAACTCCACCAGCTCAAGCAGGCGCTGCTAAAGGGCGAAGCCGATCTATGCGTTGCCGAAGTGATCGACGGCAAGGATGTCGAAGGCCTGCATATTTTTGACGACGACTATGTGGCCCTGCTGCCCCCCGGTTTTCGCACCCAAACTGGCGCACTTACCCTAGACGAGATGCGCCAGATGCCGATTATTGGCTCCAGCCACAGCAGCTGTGGTCTACGCATTCGCACTATCTTGGGTGCCCAAGCACAGCCCCTAGAGACTACCTACTGCATTCGCCACGATTCGTCCATGGTGGCGATGGTGCAAAAGGGCCTGGGCATTGCTATTTTGCCCCGTCTGGCCGCCGAGCCGGTGCCCCCCGATGTGCAGATTGCCCCACTGCCCTTTCCGATCTCGCGCCCGATCGGGGCCACAATTCTCAAAGATGCGCTGCACACCCCTGCCCTCTACGCCTTTTTAGACGCGCTGCGCGAGGTGGGCGAGTTTAGCCGCGCCAAAGCTGTTTAGAGCCGTTGAGAAATACAGGTAAAATGCGGGGCATCTCCACCGGTTGCCCACCCATGCGCCATCTTTACTTTCTTGTGCCAGGTACGGGCCAGCGCTACCATTGCGGCGGCCTGTTTGCC
This sequence comes from Nodosilinea sp. CTOTU7353, assembly GCA_036782635.1. GTDB lineage: Bacteria > Cyanobacteriota > Cyanobacteriia > Phormidesmidales > Phormidesmidaceae > Nodosilinea. Next base: position 4,475 of record DAIPYU010000012.1, on the reverse strand, counting down.
GAGCTCAAGACCCTGAAGCTGGCCCAGCAGGTCTGCGCCGCCGAGGTGGTCACCTACGACCAGCGCGAGCCCGGCACCCTGTTTCTCGATGACCTGCTCGATGATTTGCTCCGGCGGCCCGGCCTCGACAACAGCATTTTTGTGATCAGCTGGGGCTTCCACATTCCTCGGCTGGTGAAGCGGCTGCGGGGCTACCCGGTGGTCTACCACGCCCACAGCAGCGGCTACGGGTTTAGCCTACCCGGCGATATTCCGATCATCACCGTTAGCCGCAACTCCCTGGGCTACTGGGGGCAAAAGCGGCCCACCGGGCTGCTGTCTTACCTGCCCAACCAGATTTCGCCGGAGTTTACCAACCGGCAGCAGCCCCGGGATATCGACGTGCTGGTGCAGGTGCGCAAGTCGTCGGACTACCTGCTCAACCAGCTGGTGCCTGCCCTGGAAAGCCGCTACAACGTGGTGAAATTGGAGGGCTTTGTCGATGATCTGTCGATTCTGTTTAATCGCAGCCGCATCTTTCTCTACGACTCGGCAGAATATTGGGCGCTGAGCCGGGTGAGCGAAGGGTTTGGTCTGCCGCCGATGGAGGCGATGGCCTGCGGCTGTCAGGTCTTCACCAGCGTCAATGGGGCGCTGGCTGACTATCTAGATCCGGGGTTTAACTGCCACAAGATTGGGGTGTATGCGGTGGGGTACGACTGCGATCGCATTCTTGCCGCTCTGCAAACCCCCACCCCCCTGGCCATGGCCGCCGCCGATTTGGCCCCCTACCGCGCTGCTGCCCTCATCCCTCGTTTGGCTGAGATCTTGGCGGAGATCAACCACTTCTTTGACTACCAAGCCAAGCACCCTGCCGACATTCCAGACCTGACTAAGCCCCGCCTGGCTCGCCTATGGCTACGGCGTACCACTGCCAAAGTTCGTCAAAAACTCAAAGGTGGGTGATCCCCAGCTTTGGGCTAGTAGGTTGGCAAAGGCACAGTCACACGAGACAATGTAAGAACTGTAATATTTTGAACCCTAGGCTGTGAACAACGCACCCGTACGCACCGTATCTGACGCCAAGCGCGACTTTTACGCCAACCACACTCGCCCCATCAACTCCATCTACCGACGGGTGGTAGATGAGCTTATGGTCGAAATGCATCTGCTCTCGGTCAATGTCGACTTTGCCTACGACCCTATCTACGCCCTGGGCATCGTCACCACCTTTGATCGATTCATGGTCGGCTACGAGCCTGAGCGAGATAAAGACTCCATTTTCAATGGCCTGTGTTGCTCGATCAACAGCACCCCAGAGCACTACCGGGGCGATGCCGAAGCGATCAAAGCCACCGTCAACGGCCTGTCTTTAGACGACCTCAAGGGGCAGTTTGAAAATCTGGCTGACGGCGGCGACGGCCTGCGCGACACCCTGGCCTCGGTGGCCGGCAAAGAAAAGTTTAAGTACAGCCGCCCCTTTGGCATCGGCCTCTACACCCTGGTAGAAGCCGTGGCCACCGGTGACGACCTCAAAGACAAAGAGACCGTCGAAGCCCTCTTCAAGACCCTGGGCGAAAAGCTCAACATGTCGACTGACAAGCTGCAAAAAGACATAGAACTCTACCGCAGCAACCTCGAGAAATTTGCCCAGGCCCAGGAAGTCATGAAAGACATGGTGGCCGCCGATCGCAAAAAGCGCGAAGACCGCAAAAAAGCCGCCGAAGCCGAGGCCGAAGCCCTCATCGAGCCAGTGGTCGTCGAAACTAGCGAACCTGGAGAATTGCCGGAGTAGCCTGGGGCAGCGCGGGGAGAGTAGCCCAGCGCCAAACTGGGGGTAGTTTTACCCGCTGGGGAAGGCGTGAGCATGACATCCTCACCCACAGCACCTGCTGGGCTAGCTGAGCTGTATAAGTAAGACTTTTGCCTATGGGCAAAAGTAATCGCCCTGCTGCTAAAGGATGGCCGGTTTTTGGCTTTAGATTTGGCGCATCTAATCGAAGCAATTGAGGATATGGGCGGTAGCCCAAAGCGAGCTGTGTGCAGCAATCTGCGGTTGCTACTGCTGCACCTACTCAAGTACAAATACCAGGCTGACAAGCGCTCCTAAAGCTGGCTCAGCACCATCGTCGAGCATCGACTTCAGATTTAAGATGATCTAGACGCCAATCCCAGCCTCAAGGCCTATCTGCGCGAAAACTTCCCCAAGGCTTATCAAAAAGCTCGTAAACAAGCAGCCATCGAAACTGGCTTACCCATGGACGCATTTCCTGAGCAATGCCCCTTTACTCCAGCAGATGCGATCAACCTAGACTGGCTGCCCTGATTGACTGAGGATAGCGATCGCTTCAGCTATCCGCCGCCTTGCCCACCTGCAACCGACGATCTATCGCCTTCAGCTGGTGATACAGCATCTCAACCCTAGGCAAACCCGCTCCCGCCGCCTGGGCCGCCCGCAGCGGGTTGCCAAAGATCGCCTCCACCTCCAGGAGACGACCCTGATCAAAGTCAATCTTCATGCTGGTGCGGTAGGGTTTCATCTGTTCCGTATGGGCCAGCATTTGAGCGATCAACTCCGCTGGCAGGTGCCTGCCCTGCCCCGGCGAAAGCGCCTCGCCATCATGCCGAGCCGCCTCGACCACTTCTACCATCAGATCCTCAGCCAGTTGGCGAATATTGGGGTCAGTCATCATCTCGGCGGTGGTGGCGTTCATCACCACCGAAAGACCGTTAAAGGGAACATTCCACACCAGCTTGCGCCAGCGGACCAGGCGCAAATCATCAGCCAGGTCAACGCTCACCCGCCCGTTGTGAAAGTCTTGGGCGATCGCCTTCACCAGTGGCGAAACCCCAGCGGGCTGGTGATCGGGGCTATATTGACCCAGCAGCAGACTGCCGTAGTCAATGTGGCGAATAAGGCCTGGGCCAGCCTTGTTGGAGCAAATGAAACACAGCCCGCCGAAGATGGGGCGATCGCCCACCCACTCAGCTAGTTCGTCTTCAATGGCAAACCCATTTTGCAGGGTCAAAATCGCCGTCTGCGGCTCCAAGATTGGCCGCAGCAAATCGGGCAGTAGCAAATTCTGGGTAGTCTTCAGGCCAATCACCACCACATCTACAGGGGGCATAGTAGCGGTGCTGCGATGGGCCTGCACCTGGGGCAAGGCAAAATCTCCGGCCACAGACTCAACCACCAAACCTTGCTGAGCCACAGAGTCATAGTCACTGTGCAGCAAAAAATGTACATCGGCCCCGCCCCGTTGCAGACAGGCCCCGTAATATCCCCCAATGGCTCCGGTACCGATAATGGCGTAGCGCCGCGTCGCCGTCTCCACCATCAAACGTGCTCAACTGCACTCAATATAGCCATGGCGCAGGCTGCTTTCACAATTAGGCGGCGGGTAGCCTGAATAACTTGAGCTACTACTGCTTGAGTCATCATTGATTAGTGCAATATTGCTTGGGTCGCCCTTGAGCAGAGCGCGCCAACGCTCTTGCCATAGCATCTTAGCGCCTGATTGCAGCTTATCCAAGCGTGCGTGCGAGGGCGGGCTGGGCATCGGCAGCTTGATGACCCGGTGCAGAGGGCGCATCCAAAACTGCCTCTAGCCGTGCAGCATCAATCATTACCTCAGCAAAATCGAGCGCTATGGGCTGAGGCGACAAGCCACGAGGCTGAAGGCCTATTGGAAAATCTGAAAATACTGGCGAAGCCAACGAGCAGGAGGCCCAACCGCCCTTTACAGGTACCCCCAACTGGCCACATACCCCTCCTCGCCGACCCTCTGAATCATAAAAACGACAGCGACTGCAAGACGACACCCGGCACTGCGTTGATTTCATAGTGGCTTCCCAAAGCTGCACATACCCCCATATTTTTACCCTTAAAAAAAATGAGCATTGCTCAGCTCTAGCACCCAAACACCCGAGCCTTATTGGGCCTTAGACGCCAGAAAAAATAAACCAGCTTCATTTTTTCTTTATGTTTGCTTTATCCACAGTCACAATTTGATAAATGGCCACTGCAACAAGCCTTGCCCAATGTAAACCTGCTGGGGATCAGGCAAAACAAGCCTGATATACCCATTGACTGGGCTAGATAATGCAGGGTTTGTGTAATCAATCTTTGTATAGACGACTACTGAAGCTGGCTTTAAACTAAACTTGAATCGCAACATAAACTGTTATTGAAATTACATACTTCCTTTGAGAGGTACATATTTTTTGTTATCAAATTTTATGGTTAGAAGCTTAAGCCTCAGGTGGCCCCTAGGCAAATTTAACATTGACCCTCTCTCTAGCTTGACCCTGGGGCCGCTATGCTGAAGGCTGTACCCATCGCATTGATTCCTGGCGACTATGGCGAGTCCTTCTAGCCGTCCCGAACCCTCCACTCCCAAGCCTTCTACCCTAGATGCCGTTATTCGCCTACTGCGCTGGGATAAGCCCACGGGGCGACTGATTTTGATGATTCCGGCTCTGTGGTCGGTGGTGCT
>DAIPYU010000011.1:0-56005 GCA_036782635.1 Nodosilinea sp. CTOTU7353 | reverse complement strand
GAGGGGATAGGGTCATTTTTTCCGCTTCATGGGATGCCCTCGAACTGACTTAGGCAGAAAGGGTACTAAATCCGCCTTGAATAGCCGCCTGTTTGGAATCGGGGTTATACGATTCGGATTTGTAGTAGATGCCTGCCCGGTGTGATTTTCGCACCGTAGCTCTAGTGCTACTTTGCCAGCGGCAGGATCTTTTGCCAGACCACCGCATGGTCACGGCTTAGACCGGAAATCACTAGGGTTTCAATCCCGTAAAACCCCATCTTGGTCAGAGTTTGCTGCGTCAGCAGCCCATGCACCTGGCGGGCGGCATCCTCAGGGTTGATCACCCGCACCGCCAACCAGGAAATATAGAGTTTGCTGTCTTGGGTGCTGACCTGGGCCACTACTCCCTGACGCTTTAAGATCGCCTCAATCCGCTCCACCGGGGTAAACGACTCATCTTGGTCTATGGAAGGGGAAGCCTGGGGGGTGTCTGCCGCCGCTGGTTTGATCGCTGGCGGATTTTCAATATGTTCTTTGAGCTGGTGGAACGCCTTTTTTAATTCTTCTACCCTGGGGCGATCGCCCTCCCGCAGGGCCAGCGCCTTGAGCTTGAAGTAGCTGCCTTCGACCTGTTGCAGCGAGTCTCCAGGGGTTAAACCCAGCAGGGCGTAGGCGTAGTCAATGCTGCCGGGGGCGGACTCAGGGGGCGCCGAGGCGGCGGCATTCTCAGGCTCTGCAACTGGCTCCGAAATTGGTGGAGCAACTGGCGCTTCGATGGGGGCGGCAGCTTCACTCATTAGGTCTAGCTGGATGACCTCGGCGGTGGCCCTGCGCAGGTCTATCTGCACCCCCCAGCCGGGCTGCTGCTGGTCTGCCTGATCGCCATAGATTTGCAGCACCCCCAGGGAGGCGACTTGAAGCCGAGCTATGCCCCGTCGCACGTAATCAACGGTGGCGGCCTGGGGCGGCAGGACTGGGGCGGTGAGCCACAGCTGTAGGCAGTCGCCCTGGCGATCGCCCTGCACAGTAACGCCTTTAGATTGTAGGGCCTGGTTAATCAGAGCGGCGATCGCAGCGGCATCGCCGCCTTTTGCCTGTTCTAGCAGCGATGGGGACATTGGGGGTAACCTCGAGACTAATTTCCCTAGCCTAAGGTTACCTAATACCTCCCCCATTTGCCTCCTTTAACCCGCCCCAATCGTTACGGCCCAGGGCAAACATCGATTACCCCTCAGCTCTGGGGCCACTCTAGCACCCACTGGCCCAGCAGCCCGGTGCGAAAGTCGTTGAGAATGCGCTTGGCGGTGCGTTCGGCGTTGTTCTGAAATTTGGTGGCGGCGACGGCGGCGACATAGCTTTCGCCGCTGTAGTCGCTCAGGGCCAAACCATAGCGAGCTTGGAGAATATCGTCGTACTCGTCGGTAACCTCCGCCTGGCTCAGATCCTTCAGCACGTCTAAGAACGCGGCGGCGGTGCGCTGAGTGTCGTAGGATGCCTCACCAATGTCGTCGCAGATGGCCAGCTTCAGCGCCGCCGCCTGGTTATCCATGCGGGAGGGAATCACGCCCGGGGCATCTAGCAAATCTAGATCGCCTGACAGGCGCACCCACCGCAGCTGGCGAGTGATGCCGGCCCGGCGGGCGCTGGCCACCACCTTGCGGTTGAGCAATCGGTTGATCAACGCCGACTTACCCACGTTGGGGAACCCAATCACCACGGCGCGAATGGGGCGTGGCTTCATGCCTCGGGTCTGGCGGCGCTGGTTGACGGCCTCGCCTGCGGTTTGGGCGGCCTTGGCGATCGCCTTCACCCCCTTACCCTGCTGGCCATCGGTGAAGTAGGGCACTTCCCCCTGCTGACGAAACCAGGTCTCCCAGGCGGTGCGGGCCTCGCTCGAAATCATATCGACCCGGTTGATCACCAGCACCCTGGGCTTGTCGCCCACCCAAATATCGACCTTGGGGTGCCGCGTCGACACTGGAATTCGGGCGTCTCGCACCTCCAGCACCACATCCACACGGTTGAGCTGATCGACCAGGGCTTTTTCTGCCTTGGCGATATGGCCAGGGTACCAGTGGATTTCGGGGGTGGACATGGGGAATGGGTGGGAGGTGGATGGGTCGGGGGGGATGGGTCGGGGCAGACCCGTGTGTCTGCTTAAGCCCCTTATGGGTATTTTTTCGGCATGGCAGGCTGGCTCACTCCCCACCGAAGAGAGTAGCTTACCATTCTTAATAACCCTAATTCCCGTGGCTGCTGGGGCGATCACGAGGGTCTTCGCCGCCCCTACCCTACCGGCCCCGCTCCGCCAGGGTGATGCGATCGCCCAGCTGCCGAATGGTCTGGGCCAGATCTAAATCGCGCTTCAGCAGCTTCTCGATCTTGGTGCAGCTGTAGAGCACCGTGGTGTGGTCTTTGCCGCCAAAGGCCGCCCCAATTTTGGGCAGGCTGAGGTCGGTGTGCCGCCGCATCAGGTACATGCCCACCTGGCGAGCCTGGCTGATCTCGCGCCGCCGTGAGGATCCCTTGAGGTCGTCCACCGGTACGCCAAACTGCTCGGCCACCGCCGCCAGCACGGCACCGGGAGAGGCTTCAATGCGATCACCCGGTGGGTTGAGCACCGCCGTCAGGTGTTCGACGGTCATGGGCAGTCCCGAGATCGAGGTGTAGGCGATCGCCCGAATCAGCGCCCCTTCCAGCTCGCGAATATTCGAGGTGTAGCTGGCGGCAATGTACTCCAGCGCCTCGCGGGGCAGCTGCACCTGCTCGTACTCCGCCTTCTTTTGCAAAATGGCGATGCGGGTCTCGTAGTCGGGGGGCTGAATGTCGGCGATCAGCCCCATAGAAAACCGCGAGATCAGCCGGTCTTGGAGGCGCAAAATCTGGTTGGGGGGTCGGTCTGAGGCTAGCACAATCTGCTTGCCCGCCTCGTGGAGTGTATTAAAGGTGTGAAAGAACTCCTCCTGGGTGTACTCCTTGCCCTCAATAAACTGAATGTCATCCACCAGCAAAATATCCACATCCCGGTAGTGGGAGCGGAAGTGCTGCATGCTGTCGCGACGAATGGCGGTGATCAGGTCATTGGTAAACTGCTCGGTCGAGACGTAGGCCACCCGCGCCTGGGGGGCAATCTCCTGACGGTATTGCCCGATCGACTGCATCAGATGGGTTTTGCCCAGCCCCACCCCACCACAGAGAAACAGCGGGTTAAACTCGCGCCCCGGCGACTCGGCCACCGCCAGGGCCGCCGCGTGGGCCATGCGGTTGTTGGCCCCCACCACAAAGCGAGAAAACACCGCCTTGGGGTTGAGGTCGTTGTAGTTTTCCTGGGCGGGGGCCGGTAGATCGGCGGGCGATGGGCGACCCGACAGCTGCTGGCGAGCAGAGGGGCGGGTTGATGGGGCCGGGCGCACGGGCACGGCCGGAGCCGCTGAGGGCCAGTTGACCTCGGCCATGGGCAGCAGCGCCGAGGAGCCATTCTCGCCGTCGGCCACCACCGTTACCTGTAGCTCAATCACCTTGCCCAAGATGTTGTTTACCACCTCGGTAATGGTGCCCGCGTAGTGCTTTTGCACCCAGTTGCGGGCAAAGGGGTTTGGGGTTGAAATCACCAGGGCGCGATCGCTCAGCGTCTGCGCCTGGGCTGGTTTAATCCAGGTTTCAAAGGTGGGGTGGCTAAGCTCCACTTGAAGCTGGCTCAGCACCTCTTCCCACAACCGATTCAGGGCCTGATCCACGGTTTACCTCATAAACAGATGCTGCCCAAGGGCAGATATATCAAACAAGTGAGTTAATCAGGGCTGCCATCTCCCCTGTCACAGGCAGGCTGAGGCCAGCAGTTATCCCAGGGCTTTCATGTTGAGCCTTGGGGGGCCAGACTAACGACCTAGATTTTGAACGACCTAGACTTTGAACGACCTAGACTTTGAACGACCTAGACTTTGAACGACCTAGACTGTGAGCGCGAACGACATGAACCTTGAGCGGCAATTTAAGCGGTGAGTAGAGCACAACGATGACATAGACCCGATGACTAAAACCCCTTGACCTTAGCCTCCTGTACCTAATCTGCCTATGCCTAGCCCTCTCGTACTCAAACAACTGGAGGTAATTGATCCAAGACTAGCGTCAGCCCACCTAGAGCAAAGCATTCTGTGTGACTTGTTCTAGGGAATCTTGTTCCAGGGAATCTATTCTAGGGGATCTTTAGGGTACTAGATATATGGGCAAAAAATGTCCTTAATCCTACATCTAGCGTTTTGCTGTTTGAGCGGATCCTTCGCCGCCTTGCCAGAGTCAGGCACTAGAACGCCGGTACAGAAACCCGGTTTCTGGGCCAGAAGGCCCGTCATGCCGTTAGAGCAGCGACGGAGAAACCGGGTCTTTAGCCATACTGTACTGAGGCTCTAGGGCAACCCGTTGGTTTATTGAAGCACAGCTGCTTTGCTCCTGGGAGCAGATGTATACAATGGCTACAGCCATATGCTTGAACAGGGCGATAAACCGAGATAGTTGTCGAGCCGATTGCAGCCCATGTCCTTCCCCCCGTCCCCAGAGTCTCGCCCCCCAGCCACCGTACTTACCCTGGGTCATCTGGTGCTGCGCCAGGTGGCTCAGCCCGTGGTCAATGTCCATGCCTCCCCGGTGCAGCAGCTGATCGATCAGCTGCTAACCACTGTGCAATCTGCCAACGGGGTGGGCCTTGCTGCCCCCCAAATGGGCTGGTCGGTGCAAATTTTGGTGGTGGCCTCGCGCCCCAATCTGCGCTACCCCCAGGCCCCTCTAATGGCCCCTACGGTGCTGATTAACCCGCGTCTAGTGGCCGCCAGCGAAGACAGCGAGCTGGGCTGGGAGGGCTGCCTCAGCGTGCCGGGGGTGCGCGGTCGGGTGCCCCGCCACCGCTGGGTCGAAGTAGAGTACTTAGATCGCCAGGGGCAGCCTCACCGTCAGCGGTGGGAGGGGTTTGTGGCCCGCATCTTTCAGCATGAGGCCGACCATCTGGTGGGTAAGGTGTTTTTGGATCGCGTGCTGTCAGAGAGAGACCTGCTCTCTGAGGACGATTATCAGGCCATGGAAATCGCCACCCTGCCCTCAGTCTAGGGAGACACCTGAGGTCTGCCTCTACCTAGCCTGTATTTTAGAATCCAATGGCGATCGCTCGTTTCTGAAAGATATCCAACAGAACTAGGACGATCTGCCATTGTTCTATTACTCTGGTACCTCTGCCCAGGGACAACCGGGTAGTTGTTCTGACCCGGCTCAGACCGAAGGAGACAGCTTGAGTTCTCATCCGTCGCCCCGCATTGTCCACCTTGATCTGCTCGACACTGACTACGCCAATACGGCGGCCAAAATGGCAGCAGGGGAGCCAATTCCCGCAGACAAACAGCAGCGGCTTTCCCAAGACAGCTACGACTTTACTCGCCTAGGTCAGCACATTGCCCGCTACCGCTACGGCGGTCTAGACCAGCAGGGGCAAGACGACATTCTCTGCACCCTGGGCCATATCGCGGAGCTGTTTACCCTGGCCGATATGGAAGAGATGAGCGATCGCCTGCGCCAGACGGGCCGCTTCTACCTCACCCCCAGCGAGCGCCAGCAGGTGCTCAACTGGTTGGCAGACGAATTGGGTGTTGATCTGAGCGATGGGGCTGGATGACCTTCAACCATCCCTATGATCTTCAACTGCCCATAGAAAATTCTCTAGAGAGAAAATAGATTAGTCCGAGGCTCTGTATCCTAATGTAAACGAGTGTTTCAATCGGGTTACAAGCCCTGTGGACGGCCCAAAATGCCCAGAAACCCGTGATACGATGCATCGGTAGCTTTTTGCAATAGTGGAGTAAGCACCCTTGGTACTTCGGGTAGCAGTAGTAGGATCGGGTCCAGCAGGCTCCTCGGCGGCTGAGACTCTAGTTAGAGCCGGTATTGAAACGTACCTCTTCGAGCGCAAGCTCGACAATGCTAAGCCCTGCGGTGGAGCGATTCCCCTCTGTATGGTGGAGGAGTTTGATTTGCCCCCCGAGATCATCGACCGCCGCGTGCGCAAGATGAAGATGATCTCCCCTTCCAACGTCGAGGTCAATATCGGCAGCACCCTTAAGGACGACGAGTACATCGGCATGTGCCGCCGCGAGGTGATGGATGGGTTTTTGCGCGATCGTGCCGCCCAGTACGGGGCCAAACTGATCAACGGCACCGTCCACACCCTAGAGATTCCCACCACCGACACCGGGGCCTACACCCTGCACTACACCGAGCATCGTGAAGACGGTCTGGTGGGCGATAACAAGTCGCTGCAAGTGGATCTGGTGATTGGGGCCGACGGGGCCAACTCCCGCGTCGCTAAGGCGATCAAGGCTGGGGATTACAACTATGCGATCGCCTTCCAAGAGCGCATTCGCCTGCCCGAAGATAAAATGGCCTACTACGAAGACCTGGCCGAAATGTACGTGGGCAACGATGTCTCCCCCGACTTCTACGCCTGGGTGTTCCCCAAGTACGACCACGTGGCCGTGGGCACCGGCACCATGCGGGTCAACCAAGCCAAGATCAAGGGCCTTCAAGCGGGCATTCGTGCCCGCGCCGCCAAGCGCCTGGAGGGCGGCGAGATTATCAAGGTCGAAGCGCACCCCATTCCTGAGCATCCTCGCCCTCGTCGGGTGGTGGGTCGGGTGGCTCTGGTGGGCGATGCCGCTGGCACCGTCACCAAGTCCTCGGGCGAAGGGATTTATTTTGCCGCCAAGTCGGCCCGCATGTGCGCCGAAACCATCGTTGAGCTTTCTAACAGCGGCGCTCGCATTCCCACCGAGGCCGACCTCAAGGTCTATCTCCAGCGATGGGATAAGCAGTATGGCATCACCTACAAGGTGCTCGACCTGCTGCAAACGGTGTTCTACCGTTCCGACGCCACCCGCGAGGCCTTTGTCGAAATGTGCTCTGACATTGACGTACAGAAACTCACCTTCGACAGCTACCTCTACAAAACCGTGGTGCCCGCCAACCCCCTGGTGCAGATGAAAATCACCGCCAAGACCGTCGGCAGCCTAATTCGCGGCCATGCCCTGGCCCCCACCCGCAGCTGGTAGCCCAGCCAATTTCAGACTTATTCTGAACCCCCTACTATCTGGCTCTGACAGAATTCTGTCAGAGCCAATTTTTTGGGGCTAGTGGTTTTTCATGCCTAGGGACAGAGATTTTAGTAGGGTACATAACGTCAGTTAAGTGATACTGAATCTGAATTCCATACCCCCGATACCCCTGGGCGAACAGCGGTTCACCCAGGGGTATCGGGGTAGCTCCATCGCCCCGTTATCCTCACAAAAGTCAGAAAAAAACAATTTATTTCAAAGCAATGGTGAGGGGCATCGCGCCGATAGCCGGCGCTGGGAACCCTAGACCTACTCTTGAGGGGTGACACCCCCCAGGTCGCTCGGAGCACCCGCCCGCTATGAACCTGCGCCAAAAAACCCTGCTGCTAACCACGCTGCCCTTGCTCGGGCTGATGGCGATTCTCTTTGGCAGTTTTTCAATCATTTTGCAGCGCAGCTACGGTCGCTTAGAGCAGCAAGACGCCCAGCGCAACCTCCAGCGGGTTGACGAAGCGCTGGCGGGCGACTTGGCCCAAATTCACAGCCTCACCGAAGACTGGGCCGCCTGGAACGACACCTACGCCTTTGTTCAAGACCGCAACCCCAACTTTATCGAGTCAAACCTGAGCAAGTACGCCCTGGAGAGCCTACGGCTCAACGCCGTGGCCCTAGTCAACCGCGATGGCGAACTCGTCTACGGGACCGGCTACGATGTTGAGCGCAGAACCTTCTCGCCCTTGCCCGCCGATCTGGCCCGGCAGCTTACCGCAAACAGCCCGCTGACCCAGTTCCCTCACTTGGCCTACCACCACCAGGGCATTGTGACCGTCGACGGCCAGCTGATGCTGGTGGTGGTCGAGCCGATCCTGCGCAGCGACGCCACTGGCCCCTCTCGGGGGGCGCTGCTGATGGGGCGCTACCTAGATGCTGATGCGGTAGATTTTATCGCCCAGCGGACTCGCTTGACCCTAACGATTTACCCTCTCCATCAGGGGAAACTGCCCGAGGATCTTTTACCTACTGTGGCGGCTCTTGACCAGATGATGCGCCAGGGGAATGGCCGCGATATCACCACCACCCTGGTGCGGCCTCAAAGTGCCGATATCCTGTCTGGCTATACGCTCTGGCCTGACATCTACGGCGCGCCCGGTATGTTGCTGGAGGTTGCCCTACCCCGCGATATCTACCATCAGGGGCAGGTTAGCCGCCACTACCTGAGCTGGTCACTGCTGGGGTCTTGTCTGGTATTTACCGGCGGGATGCTGCTGCTGCTTGATCGCGTCATTCTGCGGCGGCTGCTGGGGCTGAGCCAGCAGGTGCAGCACATTGGCCGCTCTAGCGATTTATCTGAGCGGGTGCAGGTGCAGGGCACCGACGAGCTTCACCAGCTGGGCGGTCAGATCAACGACATGCTGGGGGAGCTGCAAGTCAGCAATGAGAAACTGGCGGTCGAGCAGCAAAAAGCTGAGCAGCTGTTGCTCAATATTCTGCCGGCGGCGATCGCCAGTGAGCTGATGCAGACTAAGGCGTCGATTCCCCAGCACTTTGACGAGGTGACAATCTTATTCGCCGACATTGTGGGTTTTACCAGTCTGTCGCACCAGCTCTCGCCCATTAAGCTGGTCAATCTGCTGAACCAAATTTTCTCGGCCTTTGACGGCCTGGCCGAGCAGCTGGGCCTTGAGAAGATCAAGACCATCGGCGATGCCTACATGGTGGCGGCGGGGCTACCCACCCCGAGGGATGACCATGCCGATGCGATCGCCGAAATGGCCCTGGCCATGCAGCAGGTGGCCACCTCCTTCCAGGCCGAGATAGGGAAACCCCTAGAAATTCGTATTGGCATCAACACCGGGGTAGTGGTGGCCGGCGTGATTGGCACCAAAAAATTTATCTACGACCTCTGGGGCGATGCGGTCAATGTGGCCAGCCGCATGGAGTCTTCCAGCGAGCCCGGCATGGTTCAGGTCACCGCCGCCACCTACGAGCAGCTCAAAGACCACTATGTCTTTGAGCCGCGAGGCCGCATTGCCGTCAAGGGGAGAGGCGAAATGGAAACCTACTGGCTGCGAGGGCACCGAGCCGATGCGCTGTTTTGCCCCCTGCGGGCGATCGCCCTAGAAAGGCCAACGCTCTAAAACGCCGGTACAGAAACCCGGTTTCTGAGGTGAAAGGCTGGTCATGTCGTTAGAGCAGCGACGAAGAAACCGGGTTTTTAGCCATACTGTACCGATGCTCTAAGTATTTCGTCCTTCTTTAGGGGCCTGCTCTAGGATGCAAGCCATAGCTAGCGTCTGGATCGCTGCTCTCAACCTGCAGAAAAGCCAGACAGAATACAAAGGCGGATCAAAAGAGCACAACAAAATTAATAAGCGGGTAACGCGATTCGAACGCGCGACATTCACCTTGGCAAGGTGACGCTCTACCACTGAGCTATACCCGCATAAAACCAGATTCGGAAGTAGTTGCTTGACAGGCTCGACCACTGGTTTTGACTTTATCTAGCGTCTCAAAAAAGTGTATCGATGTCAACATTTTTTTGAGATTTTTTTTGCCTAGACCGCGCTGACATCTTTGGTGATGAGCGGCTGCGCCGACCCATCTGCCCCAGGGGCCAACCGAGCCGAGCCATTGCTGCTGCCCAGCGCTGAGTGAATCTCACCCATCAGGCTGGCCATCTCTAGAGCGCTCATGGCATAGTCCCAACCGTGGTTGGCCTTGATGCCCGCCCGCTCTAGGGCCTGCTGTAGGGTGTCGGTGGTAAGCACCCCAAAGATGATCGGCACCCCGGTTTGAAAGCCCGCCGCCGCTACGCCCTTGGCTACCTCTGCCGCCACGTAGTCAAAGTGAGGGGTGGAGCCGCGAATCACGGCACCCAGACAGATAATGGCGTCGTAGCGACCGCTCAGGGCCAGCTGCCGCGCCACCAGCGCAATCTCAAAACTCCCGGGCACCCAGGCGTAGTCGACCTGGGTGCCCTCGGGATTGACGTCGATACCGTGGCGCTTGAGGCAGTCTTGACAGCCCTCCAGCAGTTTGCCCGTAATTAAATCGTTGAATCGGCCCAGCACGATGGCAAATCGGGGAGACCCTGTGGAAACTAGAGTGCCTTCAAAAACCGCCATTATTAGTATCTAAACCACATTAATATCTACACCACAAAGTAGTTAAGACCGCCAACTACCACCACCAGCAAGCCCCAGAGAATCGAGCCAAACAGAATCAGCTTTTTAGACTGATCCCAGTCTTGGGGAGAGGCGTAGGCGACGGGCACGTACACCACCAGTACAAAAGACATCAGCACCAGGGCAAACAGCGCAAGTTGAAACAGAATTACCATTGGTTTATCTTAGCTCTCTCAAACACAGCAGCGGAGACGGCGGTGAATGGCCTAAGCTTCAGGCTGACAGCCACACTACCCTAATTAGTAAGCTATCAGAAAGCGGCCCCCCCAGAGAAGTATGGCCCCAAAAAATACCGCTCCAAACAATACCGGCCCCAGAAGATGGATCTAGTGCTTTGCCATACCACCGCTGACTTCGACACCCTCGGGGCGGCCGTTGGCGTGGCGCGCCTGCAGCCGGGGCGACGGATTGTGCTCACCGGGGGCTGTCATCCCACCGTGCAGAGATTTTTGACCCTCTACCGCGACGAATACCCGCTGATTGAGCGGCGGGCGGTAGACCCTAACCACATTCACCACCTCACCCTGGTCGATGCCCAGCAGCCCGAGCGCTTTGGCCCAGCGGCAGACTGGGTTGCCCAGGCCGATCGCAGCCAGGTAACCGTGGCGATCTACGACCACCACTCCGCCGACCCTGATATGTCGTGGGTAGACGAAATTACTATCGAAGCGGTGGGGGCGGCTACAACCCTGGTGGTAGAGGCCTTACAAAAAAAAGGCATTGAACCGACGATGGCGGAGGCTACGGTCATGGCCCTGGGCATCCATGGTGATACGGGGTCGCTGCTGTATGAAGGCTCAACGGCGCGAGATGCCCAGGCCCTAGCCTGGCTGATGGCCCACGGGGCCAGTCTGGCGGTGATTGCCGATTTTGCAGAGCCGGGGCTAAGCCCGACCCTGCAATTGCTGCTGACAGAAGCGATGACCGAGCTGCAAACAGAATCGGTGGGGGGCCATACCCTGGCCTGGGTGTTGATCAAGGTCGATGGCTATGTGCCTGGTCTGTCGGGGTTGGCGGAGCAGCTGATTTCTCTAGCCGATGCCGATGCCCTGCTATTTGGAGCCTACTATTCAAACCAAGAGAACTCATCCAGTTCAGGGAAATCTGGCTCACAGAAATCCGGCCCAGAGAAATCCGGCACAGGGGCAGGGTTCCCTAGCTCACTGGATCTGTCTGCCAAGGATATTACGTCTGCCAAAGATATTCCTAAGGAGGAAGCGCCAGGCCAGTACAAGCTGACGCTGATTGGCCGCGCGCGCAGCCGCATCAGCAACAGCACCAACTGGGGGCAGCTGCTAACGCCCCTGGGCGGTGGCGGTCACCCTACCGCAGCTTCGGCCAGTCTGACCACAGCCGATCCGCTGGCGACTGTGCAGCGGTTGATGGCAGCGGTGCGATCGCAGCTGCCCCAGCAGCCCACCGCCCGCGATCTGATGTCGTCGCCGGTGCGCACCATTCGCCCCGACACCACCATTAAAGAAGCCCAGCGAATTTTGCTGCGCTATGGCCACTCGGGCCTTTCGGTGGTGGATGCGAGCGATCGCCTGGTGGGCATCATCTCGCGGCGCGATCTCGATATCGCCCTTCACCACGGCTTTAGCCACGCCCCGGTGAAGGGCTACATGGCCACCAACCTCAAGACCATTACCCCCGCCACTCCCCTGGCCGATATCGAGCACCTGATGGTGACCTACGACATTGGCCGCCTGCCGGTGCTCTCTGAGAAGCGATCGGGAGCGCCAGATGGAGCGCCAGATGGGGGGGCGCTGGTGGGCATTGTCACCCGCACCGATCTGTTGCGCCATCTGCACCAGGGCCGTACCGCGTTGATCCCTGAGCCAGCCCTACCGACTCTGCCCACCGCCGCCATGCTGCGACAGGCCCTAGAGACCAATCTGTCATCAGAGCTGCAAGCTATCCTGCGGCAGATTGCCCAGGCTGCAGAAGCCAGAGGCTGGCATTTATATTTAGTGGGGGGGGCCGTGCGCGATCTGCTGATCTGTGCCGACCAGACCCCATCGGTGCTGCCGGACCTCGACCTGGTAGTCGATGGTGCCGCCGAGCTGACCGGGGCCGGGGTCGAGCTGGCCAACGAGGTCAAAGAACGCTTTCCAGAGGTTGATCTTCAGGTTCACGGGCGTTTCCAAACCGCCGCGCTGGTGTGGCGCAAAGACCTCGACCATCCCCTAGCCGGGCTGATGATCGACATCGCCACCGCCCGCACCGAGTTTTATCCCTACCCCGCCGCCAACCCCGAGGTAGAGGCCAGCTCCATTCAGCAAGACCTCTACCGCCGAGACTTTACGATCAATGCCTTGGCTCTGCGCCTCACCAACCCTGGGGCCGGGCATCTGCTCGACTATTTTGGCGGGTTAATTGATCTCCACCAGGGCATTGTGCGGGTGCTCCACGCCAGTAGTTTTATCGAAGACCCCACCCGCATTTACCGCGCAGTGAGGTTTGCAGTACGCCTGGGCTTTAGCCTCGACGACCAAACCAAGGGCTATATTGACCACGCCATGGCCAGCGGAGCCTACGCCCAGATGCAGCGCCAGGTCAGGCGTGCCCCCGCGCTCCAGGTGCGGCTCAAACAAGAGCTGAAATATATCTTAGAGGCCCCCTACTGGCAGGCAGCGCTGACCCTGCTTGACCAACTCCAGGCGCTGCGCTGCCTGCACAGTGACCTCACCATGAGCGCCTCCCTTTGGCAGCAGCTGCGTCGCCTCAGCCGCTGGGCCAACCACAGTCCCTGGCCAGACCTCGACCCGCCCTGGCTGCTGCGGCTAGAAGGGCTGTTGTTGGCGGTGCCCCAGGAGTTGCGATCGCCCTTGGCCCAAGCTCTGCAACTGCCAGAACGCACCATTAATCGCCTCACCGATTTTGACGAGCTTGAACAACGCTGGCAGACCCTGGTGCTCACCCAGCCGCGCCCTAGCGATCTCTACGCCGCCTATAGCCAGGCTGATCGCTCTACCCTGCTGCTGGCCAGCGCCCGCCACCCCCGCATCCTTGGTCCCACCATTTGGCAGTACCTGAGGCATTGGGCCGGTACCCCACCGCTGATTGACGGTCACCAGCTCAAAGCCCTGGGGTACCGGCCGGGGCCGAGCTTTCGGCCTATGCTAGAAGCCCTGTTTGCCGCCCAGCTCGACGGCGACATTGCGACCCCCGCCGAGGCCCAGAGGTTTTTGGCCCAGCGCTACCCCCAGTAATAAATAGAGCCTGAACCGGGGCGCAGAATTATTGGCACAGCTAGCCCCTGGCCGGGCGGTGGGCAGGTTAAAGTAGCGGAGTTATTACCCTCACCCTGTACCCCCTGTCTCGATCTATGACCCTAGCCGTCGGCACCACCCTCCACAATGGCACCTACGTAATTGACGCCTGGGTGGCTGAAGACGCCGTTGGCCCCATGTATCTGGCGATGGATGTGCCCAGGGGCCAATGGATCCAGCTGCGGGTGCTGGGCAGCCTTGCCCCCCAGGCCTTGCCCGACGCTGCTGATCGCCAAACCTTTTACCAATACCTAGGGCAGGTCGCTGACCTAAAGAATTCGACATTTCCTGCTCGCCTCGGTGGCCTTGAAGAGGAGGGGGTCTGCTACCAAATTCTGTCGATTCCCCCCGGAGCGCCGCTAGATCGGCTGGTCACCACCGCCGCTCCGCTGCCGGCGCGCCCCAGCCTCGCCCTGGTGCGTCAGCTGATTCAATCTCTCCAGGCGCTGCGGCCTTTGGGCTGGACGGGGCTGCGGCTCACCCCCGACCAGGTTTGGTACAGCCCCGAGGCCCAGACCACTACATTTGTGGGCTTTGACCTGGTGCCCCCCGCTGCTCCAGCGCCAGCAAACACCGGCCAGGCAACCGCCGACGAGGGAACCCTGGTGCAGGGGCTGAGCTACCTGCTGTATTTTTTGCTCACGGGGCAGCGGGCCGAGGCCACTAAGTCGCCCCTGGCGGTCGAGGTGCGCCGCTGCCAGCCGAGTTTGCCCGCCAGTTTTGATCGTGCTTTAGAGCTAGGCCACCCGCAGCCGCCCACGATCACCCTGGCCGAGTGGGAGGCGCTGCTCCCGGCGACGGCGGATTTGCCCTCTGCCCCCTTACCCGATCTTGGGCCAGTGCCTGCCGCCCAGTGCCCGGAGGCGGCGTCTACTGAAGTAGTGGCGCGCGATCGCCCCTGGCAGACGGTCTCCGACCAGCCCCTCTCAAGCCACTGGACAGAACCCCAGGTGCTTGCCCCCAGCCTGCCCCAGCGTTCTTCTGCCCTGGCCCTGGTGTTGACGGGGCTAATGGCCTCCGTCAGCGGCTTGGGTGTGGGCCTCTACGCTCGCCTACAGCCCGCCAACTCCACCGGCCAGGAGCGGCTTAGCCCCAACCAGTCATTCCCCCCCCTCCCCGACTGGAACAGTAATACCCTCTGGGAGGCCTGGGAAGATGCGCCCGCCCGTCGCAGTCGCCCAGACTACGGCGATCCCCCCCAGGGGAGCACCCCAGCCCCGGAGTTTACCCCTAATCCCCAGGAACCGGCTGCTCCTCCTCCGGCCATGTCCCAGCCCAGCCCAGCCCCGGCGGCTGACCCTGAACCGCCTGAGGTGTGGGAATCTCCGGCGGAGCCCTGGACTCTGCCAGACCCCCTTCCCCCCCCTGTCCCAGGCATACCCCCCGCCGCAGAACCGGCCCCGGTGACGCCGCCAACTCCCCTAGAGCCGCCGCGCAGACCTGACGAGGGGGCAGCCCCGCCCCCCCTGACGGCTCCGCCGATTCCCAATGCCCCGGCTCCGGCCTCTAGCTGAGCAGTTTGAGTCGATGGGTTTCGTCAGCCGCAGGCCTCATGCCGTCCCCAAAAGCCAGATGTCCTCGCCAGATGTCCTCAATATCTGTCCGGTGCTAGAGGAATAAGAACGTTATAATTCTCTACAGTTAAACTAATTCTGCTTCGAACAAGCTTTTCTGAGGTCAACTATGAGTAGTCCTGTGCTGCACGCGTTTTTTATCGGTCGCGCCCTGGCCGATGCGGTAAATCAGCGCGCCGAACAATTACTCACCGATGGCCTGAGCCTGGTGGGTAAATTCGATGCTGAGCAGCGGGAATACTTTCGTCAGTTCACCGATGAAGTTTTGGTACGGGCACAGCAGGCTGAGGCTGAAGTTGGGGAAGTCTACCCCGGAGCTAACGCCCCCGCGACTGCGACCGATCTCCAGGCCACCATCGACACCCTGCGAGCTGAAATTGCCCAGGTGCGCGTGGCGCTCCAGCAGTATCGAGCTACTTCTCAGGTCTAAATTTCAGGTCTAGCTTTTAATGCCAGGCGGGATCATGCCCTTGGTAGGCTCTCCTGGGCTCTGGGCTATCGTGGCCCTACTTAATAACCCCTGCTGTTTGTACTGACTTTTTAGGAGTCTGAGTGTCTGCCGTTTCCGACCCTTCTACGTTACCCGAGTCACCCTCTCCCGTCGCTGACGGAGAGGGTAGTTCAGACAATGGTTTAGGCAAGAATGGGGATGTAGGCAAGAATGGGCACCTGGAGGGTTTTGTCGCTGCCTCGGCAAGTTTGCCCAGCGAGTCGATGCTGCCTCTGCCTACCCCCCCCGAGACTTCGGCCGGTATCAATGCTGCCTTGACTGAGAAGGCAATTCCTTTTAGCCAGGAGTCCTACCGTTGGAACCGGGGCAGCTATTCTCGCCAGCGCCGGTTTATCGATATTTGGAGTTTTGTGCTCCAGCTGCTGCGTGCCCGCTGGCTCTACGGCAAAGCCTGGAGCTACGGCGGCACCATTACCCCTGAGGCCCAGGCCGCCCGCCGCCGTCGCCTAGCGGTTTGGATTCGTGAAACTCTGCTTGACCTAGGTCCTACCTTCATCAAGGTTGGGCAGTTGTTTTCCACCCGGGCCGATATTTTCCCGGCTGAGTTTGTGGAAGAGCTGTCTAAGCTACAAGACCGAGTGCCGGCGTTTAGCTACGAGCAAGCCCGCGACATCATTGAGGCTGATCTGGGCAAGTCCATTCACACCCTCTATCGCACCTTTGACCCAATTCCTCTGGCGGCGGCGAGTCTAGGGCAGGTGCATCGGGCCCAGCTGCACAACGGCGATGAGGTGGTGGTCAAGGTGCAACGGCCAGGGCTGCGATCGCTGTTTACCATCGACCTGTCCATTCTCAAGGGTATCGCCCACTACTTTCAAAGCCATCCTAGCTGGGGCAAAGGCCGCGACTGGCTCGGCATCTATGACGAGTGCTGCCGCATTCTCTGGGAAGAAATTGACTACCTCAACGAGGGCCGCAACGCCGACACCTTTCGCCGCAACTTTCGCAACGAAGACTGGGTCAACGTTCCCCGCGTGTTTTGGCGGCTGACCTCCGCTCGGGTGGTTACTCTCGAGTACATGCCTGGCATTAAAATCAGCCACTACGATGCCCTGGAGGCGGCAGGCCTAGACCGCAAGCGCCTAGCGCGGCTGGGTGCCCAGGCCTATCTGCACCAGCTGCTCAACAACGGCTTTTTCCACGCTGACCCCCACCCCGGCAACGTTGCCGTCAGCCTCGACGGAGCGCTGATTTTCTATGACTTTGGCATGATGGGCCAGGTGCAGCCCCTGACCCGCCAGCGGCTAATGAATACCTTTGTAGGGGTGGCCCAGCGCAACGCTGAACAGGTGATGGCCTCGCTAGTGGATCTGGGTGCCCTAGCCCAGGTGGAGGATATGAGCCCAGTGAGGCGCTCTATCCAGTATATTTTGGATAATTTTATGGATAAGCCCTTCGAGGAGCAGTCCATCACCGCCATTAGCGACGATCTGTACGCCGTTGCCTACGATCAGCCCTTTCGCTTTCCGGCGACCTTCACCTTTGTTATGCGGGCGTTTTCTACCCTAGAGGGGGTGGGTAAAGGTCTTGACCCCGAGTTTAACTTTATGGAAGCGGCTAGGCCGTTTGCTGCACAGCTTATGAGTAATGGTAATCCGACCGATGGGGCTAACAGCCTGCTGGGTGAACTCAGCCGTCAGGCGGCCCAGGTAAGCACCTCTGCCCTGGGCCTGCCCCGGCGCATTGAAGACACCCTCGACAAACTGGAGCGGGGTGATGTTCGCGTGCGGGTGCGCTCGATTGAAACCGACCGTGCCCTGCGGCGCATCAGCGGCGTGACCATGGCCAACAACTACGCTATTTTGGTCGGGGCCTTTACGCTTTCTGCCACGGGGCTGCTGCTGTCTGAGTTTATTTGGCTGGCCCTGATACCTGGGGCGCTGGCGGTGGGCACCGGCATCGCGTTTTTGCGATCAGTGCTCAAGGTCAATCGAGCTGATCGCCTGCCCTAGTGGTTTAGCCCGAGTTTGCTATGACAGATCGTGTTTTTTCTGGGCTAACTGACCCCGGCTTGCTGCGCACCAGCAATCAAGACGATTACTACATCGATCCTGAGGGTCGATTTTTTATCGTGGCCGACGGCATGGGGGGGCACGCCGGGGGGCAAGAAGCCAGTCGTCTGACCACCGCCATGATTAGAGACTTTCTGCACCTGCATTGGCACAGCGAGACCTCGACGGCCCTGCTGCTAGAGCAGGCGCTTAAACAGGCCAACAACGGCATTCTCGACGACCAGAAACGGCACCCAGAACGCGGCGACATGGGCACCACAGTGGTCGTCGCGGTTTTTCGCCACAGTGACCCCCAGCCCTGGTGTGCCCACGTGGGCGACTCCCGCCTCTATCGCCTGCGGGGCCACTACCTGGAGCAGCTCACTGAAGACCACACCTGGATTGCCAAGGCCATTCGCGCTGGTGAGGTGACGGCGGCGCAGTCGCGCAGTCACCCCTGGCGGCATGTGCTCTCCCAATGCCTGGGACGCTATGACTTGAACGAAGTGGACATTCAACCTATTGAGGTGCAAAGCGGCGATCGCCTGCTGCTGTGTAGCGACGGACTAACCGAAGAACTCTCAGACCACCTGATCGCCTCCCACCTAAAGTCAATTCGCGCCTGTGAGGCCGCTGCCGCTGCCCTAGTCAACTCTGCCAAACAGCGAGGCGGACGAGATAATATTACCGTTGTGGTGATCAATGTAGCGCCCGCCAATGGTAGCCCCGCTGCTGATACTGAATAGCATCAGGCGACTCACCCCCTAGCGGTCAAGGACGGTCATTGATGGCTGAGAGATTGCTCCAGGTAGGCTGAATCAGGGATAAGAAACGTCCTTTGGAGAAGTACTCCTATGACGAATCCCTTTTGCCCTGGTAGGGTAGGCGTCGTTAATTCCTCCAGGGCCTCTCTTTAGATTGGTGTGGTTGGAGGCAGCTGTAATGTAGGTCTGCGTGCGCTTGAGCCAAAAACGAGCACCTCGGTTTGGGCAAAGAATCTGGCAAGAAGTTTGCCCTGAGCATTCTTACTTAGCGACCATTGCTAAAAATTGTGAAGCGTCGATCAGTAGATGACGATGCGGGGATGAATTGTTATATTCGCACTTAAGGCCAGCAATTGGATCTTTGTCAAATGATTGTTATAATTTGTAAACCATTGCGTATAGGCCTTAGTCAGCGCTGTGGTTACAACCTATTCCGGTAGGGTGGTCAGACGTGTGTGGGCGAGTTCTCTCTAGGGAGGGCTAGCCGTATACGTCGGATTCAGGAATCTAGGTCTTTAAAGCTTAGGTACTGGTCACTACTGGGGTGTTGTTCTCTCTCTCAGGAGCAAATCCATGAACGAACCCATGCAACTTTCCCTGGAGCAACAGTTTAACTTGCGATCGTTTGAGACTCAGGTTGACAAAATGAGTCGAGAGCAAGCGCAGCAGTTCCTTGTCAAAATGTACGAGCAAATGATGATGCGAGAGACAATGTATAAGCATTTTCTCAAGCATGAGTGGGGTATTGGGCCCAATCCTCAACTCTAGCGGCTGGCTGATTTAGAACGGCATGAAGTCGGCGACCTCCCTCTCTTGCAGGATTTGTTTTGAATCAGGCTGGGGATGTCGGGGCGTCACCTTCGATGCTAAATCAGGTTCCGTAAAAGCCCTTGTAAAGACTTTTTTGAGGGCAGCACGACTCAGCCGGGCCTTGGGAACGTTTTCCCACGTAGCAGAAGATACCTGAGTTTTCCTTGAGTCGGTAAGACTCAAAGCTGAGAAATGTGATTAGATTTCTTGGCCAAGCAAAGTTTTAGACTACTATCACCGGGCAACCCAACGCCACGCAGCGGTTGCCCAGTGCAGGATAAATCGCCTGGGAATCTCCCTGGTGACGGGTTCAGGTTTTAGATTGTCTCTAGGCGTCATCGCCCGTGCCAAACCCTAGAGAGGGCCAGGGTAGACTGGTCTTAGGGCTGAGGCTCAGCCCCGCTGGGTTGAAACGACCCGGTCTGACGTTATGGTAATTGGTGAGGGCTGTTCTTGCTGGGGTAAGCGCCGGGCGCGCTGCCGCTTGAACAGTCATAGCTAATCTTGTACGTTTTGTTGCACCTGAACGGGGGATTTATGTTTCAGCGCGCGCTCATTTGTACCGACTTTACCGATGGCATGTACCGTCTTGCCAAGTTTGTGCCGAGCCTAGTCGCTGGAGGGTTTAAGTCTCTAGTATTTTTTCACAATGTATCTGTCGAGAGCGGCCGCGAAATTCCGCGCGAAGACCCGGAGCGGCTAGAAGGGCCCCGGCAGCGCCTGCAAGAGCTGCTGCGGGAAGTGCCCGATGATGTCGATGTCACCATTGAGGTGCAGATGGGGCGGGCCAGCGAGAGTATCTTGCGGTTGGCCAAGCAGCACCAGTCAGAGATAGTCTTTCTGGGCACGCCCACGCGCACTCTGCTGGAGGAAAAGCTGTTTGGCAGCACCACCGCTCGCCTGGTGGAAACAACCGGCACGCCCATGATGATTTTGCGGCCCCAGCTGGTGTCGACCTACACCACCGCCGAGCTAGAGCTGCGCTGTGCCCACCTATTTCGCTACCTGTTGGTGCCCTACGACGGCACTGAGGGCGGCAAAACCCTGATTGAAAAAATTCATCGCCAGGTTAAAAACAACCCCAACTCAGTGCTAGAGCGGGTGCGGCTCCTGTGGGTGATTGACGATAATGTGCGCCGCGAACTGCTGGGTGATAACCCGATACAACAGGCAGAGCAGGAGTTAGATAAGCTTCAGGCAGACTTGGCGGCCCTTGGTTTGGTGGTCAACACCACCCTCGTAGAGGGTAACCCCCTAGAAGAAATTATGAAAACCGCTGAAATCCATGACATCGGTGCGATCGCAACTTGCTCCCGAGACATCGGTGGCATTCTCAGATGGTCTGCCCCCAGTCTCACCCGCGAAATTTTACGAGCCAGCTGGCATCCGGTGCTCTTCTTTCCCAATTAGGTTCTTTGGTCTCAGCGAGGCAAATGTCACAACACCTTTGGCCCGGCTGCGCCTATGTCCTGGAAATTTGCCTGTATCGAACCGGTATGGTGCTGAAGTGGACCCGATATTGGCCTGGCGATAATTGGCATCTTGTTGGCGCAGTTGCGTGAACTTGGGCAGATCCCCGCCCAACGGTTGGCCAGCCTCTGTAGTCTGGCCCCGATGAATTGTGATAGCGATCAGATGCGCGGCAAAAGCAGGATTACAGGCGGCAGAGCCGGGGTGCTACCGCCCTCTAGATGGCGGCTCTGGCCACTCGCCATTATCCAGTGATGCGTGAGTTTTATCAGCAATTACTCCAACGGAGCAAACCCACGAAGGTCGCGCGGGTTGCCTGTACGCGTAGATTGACACACCTACTCACCCACTCATCCAACCACCCAATATCCCCCAGCGACAGATTAACCCGCCCCAGGCTCCACAATATCGGATCGTCAGGGGCCAAGACGCTGATACACTATGTCTTGGTTTTACCGTTAGATATACAGTTGGAGCCCTCAGTAGACATGGGTTTAGAGATTGGCAAAAAGGTGAAGGTATCTCGGCTACGGGATCGAGTCTCGAAAGATGTGGCGGCCTACTTGGGCAAGCGTGGCGTTGTCAGCCAGTTCAAAATGGTAGACGGCAGCGGCGTAGGCGTTGTGGTGGAGTTTGAAGATAGCTACACCACCTGGTTTTTTGAGGATGAGCTTTCTGAGATTCAGTAAGAGACGGCGGCGCTAAAACTTTATCCAGGTCTCAACTTGGCAGAGACCGGGGGCGAACCATTCCTTTGAGGGATCTCATCGCCCCCGATTTCCTGCGATGATTTAGGCTGGCTCCCTAACTAGGAGGGGGTGGGTAAATTGAAAGAAAATCTGCGCCAAGTCCAGGGGTAGGGTTCTTCCTAGGAACACTCCAGCCTCCGAGCTGGCTTGGTTTAGATTTCAATCAGTGACCGCCTGAGCAGAGATTTGCTCAGGCGCTATGACCTCAAAAACGCGCAGGCTCAGCTTTTCTATGGCATTAATTCTCACCTATTTGGGCAAAGGCGGCAGCGGCACGACCACTGTGGCCATTGCCGCCGCTAAGCAGCGGGCCAGGGCTGGTCAGCGGGTGCTGCTGGCCGTTCAAGATGTGACTCCGGCCCCGGCGCTACTGCTGGGCCGGCCCCTGGGAGCCGCGCCAGCGGAGGTAGAGCCTAACCTGTGGGCCGTGCAGTTTCAGTCGGCGGCGCTGCTAGAGCAGAGCTGGGATGAGGTCAAAGCGCTGGAGGCCCAGTACCTGCGCACCCCCTTTCTCAAGGCGGTCTACGGCCAAGAGCTAGGGGTGATACCGGGCGTAGACGGTGCCCTGGCCCTCAATGCCCTGCGCCAGTTGGATGCCAGCGATCGCTATGACGTGATCATCTACGACGGCAGCGATGCCATGGCCACTCTGCGCATGCTGGGCATGCCCGAAATTTTGGACTGGTATCTGCGGCGGTTTCGCGGCGTGTTTCAGCAGTCAGACGTGGGCAAGGTGCTGTCGCCCTTTTTGCAGCCCATGGCCGCAGCAGTGCTAGCGGTGGACTGGTCAGGAGATGTGCTCGATCAGTCGAGCGGTCAGGTGCGATCGCAGCTCGAAGACGGTCGCCAGGCGGTGACTAACCCCAGCCGAGTGGCTGCCTTTCTGGTCACTACGCCAACCGCTGGGGCCGTCGCCACCGCCCGCTACCTGTGGGGCAGCGCCCAGCAGATTGGTCTGACGGTGGGCGGTGTTTTAGTCAACCACGGCGTGCTCGATAGCGAGCAGGTCAATGCCTTCGCGCCCCTGCCCCAGGTGCCGCTGCCCTCGGTCGTTGATCAGGGCTGGGATGCGGCGCTGGAGGCTCTGCCCGAACCGGCTCAGTGGGCGGCAGCGGCTCCCCGCCCCGTCAGCGTGGATGTGACGGCTAAGACCGTGCGGCTCTTTTTGCCCAGCTTCGACAAATCTCAGGTCAAGCTCACCCAGTACGGACCTGAGGTCACCGTTGAGGCCGGCGACCAGCGGCGCAACCTGCTGCTGCCTGCGGCCCTCCAGGGCAAGGCTGTGGCCGGGGCCAAGTTTCAAGACCAGCACCTGGTGATTTCCTTTGGCTAGGGGCTGTGAGCGCTGGTGGCATCAGGACTTTAGCTCAAGTTGATGGCAGGCCCTGGGGCGATCCGCCGGGGCTGGTTCAAAGGTGCTGAAGGGAATATCTAATGTCATTGGTTCACGAGAAAAGCTGGTTTGAGCCGGTTGGAGTTTGATCCTAAACTCAGAAATGTGGCACCGTGGGAAGGGCATGACGCTGATCCGATAGTTTTCAGGCATATCCAATCCAGCTCGGCATCGGTCGTTTTCCCAGGTAAAACCCCATTTCTCGACTGGGATGAGAGTTACTTCATTACCCCGTAGCAGTTTCACACCACCCATGGCTGAACCACCCTCCCCCACCCCGATCAACGACGCCCCAGAGACGGTCCCAGAGGTGGCCCCAGAGACGTTCCCAGAGACGTTCCCAGAGACGTTCCCAGAGACGGCCCCAGAGACGTTCCCAGAGACGGCCCCAGCCAGCCAGGGCAACGCTGCCCGGCAGCTGTTGGGCATGAAGGGGGCCAAGAGCGGGGAAACCTCGATCTGGAAGATTCGCCTCCAGCTGATGAAGCCCATCACCTGGATTCCGCTGATTTGGGGGGTGGTATGCGGGGCGGCCTCGTCAGGCAACTACCGCTGGAATTTAGAATACGTGCTGATCGCCGCCGCCTGCATGCTGTTTGCGGGGCCGCTGCTGACGGGCTACACCCAGACCCTCAACGACTTTTATGATCGCGAGATCGACGCCATCAATGAGCCTTACCGGCCCATTCCCTCTGGGGCGATCTCTGTTCCTCAGGTGGTGACGCAGATTTTGGTGCTGCTGGTGGCCGGCCTGGCGGTGGCCTACAGCCTTGATCGCTGGGCGGGCCACGACTTCTTGATCATTACGGCCCTGGCCATTGGCGGCTCTTTTGTGTCGTACATCTACTCGGCCCCGCCCCTCAAGCTGAAGCAAAACGGCTGGCTGGGCAACTACGCCCTAGGGGCCAGCTACATTGCACTGCCCTGGTGGGCCGGGCACGCCCTGTTTGGCGACCTCAGCTGGAAGATTGTGGCGCTCACCCTGTTCTACAGCCTGGCGGGGCTAGGCATCGCGGTGGTGAATGACTTTAAGAGCGTCGAGGGCGATCGCCAGATGGGCCTCAAATCGCTGCCGGTAATGTTTGGCGTCACCACCGCCGCCTGGATCTGCGTGCTGGCGATCGACATTTTTCAGGGGGGCGTGGCTGTCTACCTGATGGCCATTCACCAAAACCTCTACGCGGTGCTGCTGGTGCTGCTGATTATTCCTCAAATCACCTTTCAAGATATGTACTTTTTGCGCGACCCCCTAGGCAACGACGTCAAATACCAGGCCAGCGCCCAGCCTTTTTTGGTATTGGGTATGCTAGTCACGGGCCTGGCCCTGGGGCATACGGCCCTTTAGGGTAGCCCTAGTATGAGCCTATCTCTGAGCTGTACCCTTGAAGAAATGGACTAAACCCCATACAGTTCACAGAGTGTTAGTTCCAAAGTATGAGAAGGGCAACGGTGCTATGGCTCGATCTTGGTTAACCTGGCTGTCGTTTAATGGCGGGAGGTCATCTCGGGCTGCGGCAGGCCGAAAATCTAGGGGCAACTCGGTCGATTATGCTAGAGCTGTTGCCCCACCGCAGCGATTAGTCCAGTCTGTCGGAGAGGCTAAAGCGCCGCCGCCGCGCCGCTATCGCCCCCTGTTTTGGCGACCTTTGTTTTGGGTGCTGCTGCTGACTGGAGCCGGCATTGCTGGCGGCGGCACCCGCGCCTATCGGGTGATTCAAACTACCAGTGACAGCCTGCCCGACTCGGCCAGCGCCCTCACTTACCAGCGCGACGGCACCACCACCATGGTGTCTGCCGACGGCGTGATTTTACAAAAGCTTGGCCCCGCCACCCGCGAGACCATTGCCCTCGACACCATGCCAGAGCACCTGGTGCAGGCCTTTGTGGCCTCTGAAGACCAGCGCTTCTACGAGCACAGTGGTGTTGACTACCGGGGCATTGTCCGTGCCGCCTGGGCCAACCTGCAAAACCGCGACTTGGTCGAGGGGGCTAGCACCATCACCCAGCAGCTGGCCCGCATCGTTTTTCTCGACCAAGAGCGCAGCTTTCAGCGCAAGATTAAAGAGATCATGATGGCGCTCAAGCTGGAAGAAAGCTTGACTAAAGAGCAAATTGCCGAGCGCTACTTAAATCTGGTGTATTTGGGCTCAGGGGCCTACGGCGTGGCCGATGCCGCCTGGGTTTACTTTGGCAAAACCATTGACCAGCTCACCATCGCCGAGTCAGCGCTGATCGCAGGCATGGCCCCAGCCCCCAGCCTGTATTCGCCGGCGGTCAACCCTGAGGCCGCCCGCAACCAGCGCAACCGGGTGATTCGGCGCATGTTGGCCACCAATATGATCACCGGCCTAGAGGCCGAAGCGGCCATCGGCACCGATGTGGCAATCACCACGAACCAGCCCAAGTTTCTCTACAGCGAGTTTCCCTACTTCACCATTCATGTGCAAAAGCAGTTAGAAACGCTGCTAACCCCAGAGCAGCTAGCAGCCGGGGGGCTGAGGGTGGAAACCACGCTCAACGTGGTGTGGCAACGCCGGGCCGAAGAAACGGTGAGGGAAGCGGCTGCCAACTACAGCAGCTGGCAGCGGATTGGACAGATTGCCCTGGTGGCCGTAGACCCCCGCAACGGCGAGATCAAAGCCATGGTGGGTGGCACCGATTTCACCAGCGAAAACCAGTTTAACCGCGTCACCCAGGCCCAGCGGCAGCCGGGTTCGACCTTTAAAACCTTTGTCTATGCGGCGGCGATCGCCGGCGGCATGTCGCCCTACAAAGACTACATCGATGCCCGCTACGTCGTCGATGGCTACGAGCCCAAAAACTACGGCGAAAGCTTCGGCGGCAGCATGGATCTGCTGCGGGCGCTGCGCAACTCAGTCAATATCGTGGCGGTGAAGCTGCTGGTAGACACCGGCTTTGACCCGGTGGTGCAGCTGGCCGGGCGCATGGGCATTCAGTCGCCCTTGCTGCCCGCCTACTCCCTGGCCCTGGGCAGTTCTGAGGTCAACCTGCTGGAGCTGACCAGCGCCTACGGCACCCTAGCTAACCAAGGCGTTCATCGTCCGACCCATGGCATTCGGCGGGTGCTCAATGCCAACGGTGAAGTGATCTATGAGCGACCCAACGAGATGGTGCCAGCCATAGATGCCGACACCGCCGCCATCATGACCTGGATGCTGCGGGGGGTGGTGGAAGGAGGCACCGGCGGCAATGCCAACCTGGGCCGTCCGGTGGCGGGCAAAACCGGCACTTCTGAGGAGTACCGCGATCTCTGGTTTGTCGGCTACATTCCCCAGCTGGCCGCCGGGGTGTGGATGGGCAACGACGACAACACTCCCACCCGAGGGGCCAGCAGCATGGCCGCCTCGGTGTGGCGCAACTTTATGGCCAAGCTCACCGACGATATTCCCAGTGAGCCATTCCCCAATCTGCCTCGGCTGGGCGGGCGAGCCGGCAGCATTACCCTCAGCCCGGTTAAACCCGGTCGGGTGATTGCCGACAGCGGCCCCAATAAATCGTCAGAAGTGGACTCTGACTCCAGCGACGGTGGTCGACAGACCGCCAGTACCGAGAGTTCAAGCAGCGATCAATCGTCTTCAGCGCCCAGCAGCGAGGCCAGCGGCAGCAGCTCCAGCAGCGGCTTGCGGGAGGACACATCAGAACCTGCCACCCCAGCGATCACCAACGAGCCCCCCGCCGCCCCTGCCCCGCGACCCGCCCCGGCTCCGGTGGCCCCGGCTCCCGCCCCGGCTCCGGTAGCCCCGGCTCCAGTGGCCCCAGCTCCAGCGCCGCCGCCCATTGTGGCCCCGCCCCCGCCCCTAGAGGCCCCACTCCCTACCCTAGGTGGAGACTAAAGCAGACCAGCGTAAATTTATCCCCAGGGGTCGATTTGCCAGGCAAATTCGCTATCGTAGAATGTTAAGCAGCTAATTTTTAAGGGTTTAGTTTTCATGACACTCTTTTTTGCGATCGCTGATGGGGGTCTTCTGTCTCCCTTTGTGCTGGTGTATGTAGTGGGGTTTGTTGCCGCAGTCACCATTGGCTCCATTGCCTGGTACAACTCCAAGCGCCCCGCCGGCTGGGAAGACAAGGAAAGGCCCGACTTTGTGCCAAATGTGGACACAGAAAAGAGCGAGGAAAACTAGGCGATCGCCCGCCATTGCGGCAAGCTGGCTGGCCCAAGACCTGTGGCTGTAGCCAGTCTGGCGAAGTAAATATTTTTAGGGACGCCTGACGTTCCCGCATGCCTGCGATTGTGAAAAGCGCAGCTCTAAACAACACAAATGCCCCAGGAAATGAGTTTT
Source organism: Nodosilinea sp. CTOTU7353 (assembly GCA_036782635.1). GTDB lineage: Bacteria > Cyanobacteriota > Cyanobacteriia > Phormidesmidales > Phormidesmidaceae > Nodosilinea. Next base: position 28,909 of record DAIPYU010000011.1, on the reverse strand, counting down.
CCTGGGGCATTTGTGTTGGCGACTTCTGAAAAATAATTCTCTAATGTTGGGTTCCACCTAGAGCATCGGTACAGTACCTAAATAATCTCAGTTCGGGATAACGCCGTCCCCTCCTTGGAGGGGTGCCCGGAGGGCGGGGTGGGTCAAGCTTACGGCAATATACAAGTCTCTTGATGTGGTCTGTTGCCTATCTATCATAGGCTGACCCACCCCTAACCCTCCCAGGAGGGGACAGTGGGCCTACTTTGCCAAGCACCTTTCTTATCCCGAACTCAGGTGCCGTTAGATTTGCCCCGAGCCAGGGCCGCCATTGCGAGGCAGGTCTGCGTCTCGGTATGGCTCATCCACTTCCCGGAGGTTGCGGAGACCCTCGGCAAACTCGCTGCGATCATAGGCATCATTGGTGGGAATGCCCCCGATCGGCTCTCCTGGGCGAGGCGGCGTGGGGGTAGCCGAGTGAGGCAACTCCGTAGTTTGGTGCTGCTCGTTGGTCTGTCTGAGATCCTGACGGCTATCGAGGTTGCCTCCAGGGCTGCGGCTGTAGGTGTCATCAGCAGGAACAGCACCAGCCACCGCTGAACTAGACGAACGGGGCAAACCGGCTGTGCGATCGCGCCCGTCGGTCGCTCTCAGGTCGCGATGAGTTTCGCGGTGAGTTTCATGGGCAGGGCTAGTCCTCATCGCAGCGTTGGCCGCAGGGCCGACTTGGCTGACATCGTCATCGGCGTGGTAAACGCCCCAGTCTTCGATACCGGCGGCCCCGAGGGCGCGTTCAGCGCGAACAATCTCGTTCTCATCGCCCTTAACCATAACTAGATAGTCGCCCTGGGCTACGCGGTCTCGATAGCGCATCGCGCGGTGCTCAGGAATGCCGAGGCCAACCAGGGCACCCACTATGCCTCCAGCGGCGGCTCCCGCAGCGCCTCCGACTAAAGCGGCCATTGCTGCCGCCGCTTCCCCCGCCAGGAGAGCTGGGCCTAGACCGGGAATAGTCAGCGTACCCAGACCCACCAGGAGCCCGGTTACGCCACCTAAGACGCCGCCTGTCAGTGCGCCAATGACTCCGCCTTTGTCGGCCTGGTTAGTGACCTCGTCTTTGACGGCGACACCGGCAATGTTTTTTTGATGGTCAGCGTCTCTGGCGATGATCGATACATCACCCATTGAAAAGCCAGAATCGCTCAGCGCCTGAAGGGCAGAGGCGGTTTTGATCCGGCTAGAAAAAACGCCTACGGCTCGTCTATAGGTTGCAGCCATAATTTTGGTCTCCCGCTGATCGTAAAACTATCTCTGTTTTAACGACCAGACCCTGCCACTGTAATCGCTCAATATAGTGAACTGACTTCATCTAGAAGAGAGAGATTTTTGCCCCTGCCCCTCAGCATTTGGGCAGAGGTGTGGCTATCCACTGCCCAGGGGAAAGGTTGGCAGCACAGACTTGACGACAGCGGGCAAACGCGCCGACGGAGATTAATCAATCACCCGCAGCTGCCCCTGGCGAATGGCGTCGAACACGCGCTGGGCGGTGGCGTGGTCTTGGTTGCTGAGGGTGGGCTGGCTCAGCAAAATATCCATCAACTCTCGCTGCACCTGGCGGCTAATGCGTCGATCGGCAAAGATCTGATCGACGATGGATTTGAGGGATTGGCTGGTGGCTTTAGACATAGTGACGACCTGAGCGATTTGAGGCTATGTCTACTATCGCCCGAGTTCCCCTAGCGTACCGTGACAGCACCGCTGCCTGGGTATGATCATGGGCCTATTCAGAGGTGATTTCTATTGCCCTTGATTGTGGTTTAGATCACGCTAGGGTTCGGCGGCGCAAATATGGCAACGTTGATGCGGGTTTCAGGTACTGGGTTTCGGGTATCAGGAACAGTTGACCGATGAATGCCAGGCTGTACTAGGCTTGGGCAGCGCGGATTCTCGATGAATTAGGTTGACTGACGGATGCGATCGCCTCGGTAGCGCACATACTCAGCCAGGCCCGCCAGCAGGGCCGAGCCGAGAATCAGCACCACGCTGAGGGCGTTGATGTCGGGCTTGACCCCGGTGCGCACCCGGCTAAAGATTTCGATGGGCAGAGGGTTAGCGCCGCCCCCGGCGGTGAAGCTAGAGATCAGCAGGTCATCCATGCTGAGCACGAAGGCCAGTAGACAGCCTGCAAAAATACCCGGTGCCAGCTGCGGAATCAGCACCTGGATCATTGCCTGGGTGGGGGTGGCCCCCAGATCGAGGGCCGCTTCTTCGAGGTTGGGGTCAAGGCGCTGCAGGCGGCTAGACACCACTACTGCAATGTAGGCCAGACAAAACACCATGTGGGCGGCAATAATCGTCATCAGGCTGAGGGGAACCGCCATCGACACCAAAAACACCAGGGTGGCCACCGCAATGGCAATGTCGGGCACAATCAGCGGCAGGTACGACACCCCCCGATACAACGCCTTACCCCGAAACCGATGGCGGGCCAAGCCAATGGCCATCAGGGTGCCCAGCACCGCCGAGATCGCCACTGCAACCACCGCGATGGTGAGACTGTCTTGCAAAGCCGAGAGCAGTCGGCGATCGCTAAACAGCGCCCGGTACCAGCGCAGGCTAAACCCTTCCCAGCTGGCGCTATAGCGCGAGTCGTTGAAGCTGTATACTCCCAGCACAATGATAGGGAAGTACATGAAGGCGTACATCAGCGCGGTGAAGAGGCGGGGCATGGGGGTGAAGGGGTGGATGGGTAGATGGGTAGATGGGTGGATGGGTGGATGGGTGGATGGGTAGATGGGTAGGGGCAGACCCGCGTGTCTGCCCTGGGTGGGGGGGAAGTTAGGCTTCGGTGATGGTATTTTTATCGCCGTAGCGCAGGAGTAGAGCGATCGCTAGGCTTACCGCCAAGATCAGCACCATGCTGAGAGCTGAGCCAAAGCCCCAGGCGCGGGTGGGGCCGAGAAACTGGTTGTAGATCAGCCGTGAAATATTCATTGACGAGGCTCCGCCCAGCAGGGTGGGCACCACAAAGTCGCCCAGGGCGCTGATAAACACCAGCAGACTGGCGGCCGCAATGCCGGGCAGAGTTTGGGGTACGGTAATCTTCCAAAAGCTCTGGCGGGGGGTGGCCCCCAGGTCGGCGGCGGCCTCTAACAAACGGGTGTCGAGCTTCTCTAGGGAGGCGTAGAGAATCAGCACCATGTAGGGCACAAAGCTGTAGGTGAGGCCGATAAACACCGCCGTAGGAGTGTTTAGCCAGTTTTGGGCGGGTAGCCCCAGGGTGGTGAGTATTGTGTTGAGCACGCCGCTGGGCCGCAGAATCGTGGTCCAGGCGTAGGCCCGCAGCAGCGACGAGGTCCACAGGGGCAAGATAAACCCCACCAGCAGCAGGTTGCGCCACCGCCGGGGCGACAGCAGCGCCAGCCAGTAGGCCACCGGAAACCCTAGCCCCAGGCACAGCAGCGTCGACCCCACCGCAAAAGCCAGTGATCGCCCGATCACCCGCAGATACACCGGCTGCAAAATTTGCAGATAGTTGCCCAGGCCGTAACCGCCGCTGGGCTGCCCCAGCCGTAGCCCCGGCACCAGGCTAATTTCAAGAATCAGCAGCGTGGGCAGCACCAGCAGCAGCAGCAGCCAGACCCCAGCTGGGGCCAACAGCACCACCGGCCCCAGCCAGCGGCGGGGAGCGAGGCGAGCAGTCCAGGGGGGTAAGGGTATGGGGGTGGAGGCAGGAGTCATTGGAGAGTAGGGAGTAGGGGGTGAAGAGTGGGGAGTGGTTTTGGGCTGACCGGTTTGGGGGATTACCGTTACCCCAAACCCCCCACCCCCTTACTCCCTAAGCGCTGGTGACTTCAGTCCAAAACTGGTCAAACAGGTCGGTGCTGTCGGCGTCAACGGCGACAATCCCCTCGCTCTTGGCCAGCACTTCTTCTGGCGGGTAGAGGTCTTGGTTGTTTTGAATCTCAGCGGGCAAACGGTCAAAGGCAGTCTGGTTGGCAGTGGCAAAATACAACCGCTCTACGGCAGCGCTAGCGATCTCCGGCTCCAGCAAAAAATTAATCCACTGGTAGGCGGCATCCACATTGGGGGCAGTGACAGGAATCGCTAGGGTGTCGGTCCACAGCGACGCCCCGCTGTCGGGGATGATGTACTCCATGCGATCGTCTTCGAGGGTGAGTTCGATCGCATCGCTGGAGTAGGCCATCGACACACTGAGGTCGCCGCCCAGCAGTTCGTTCTCAAAGCCGGTGGTTTTAAAGGCGGCGATGTGGGGCTGTAGCTCCAGCAGACGGTTGTAGGCGGCTTCGATTTCGGCTGGGTTGTTGGAGTTATAGGAGTAGCCCAGCGACTTGAGGGTAGCCCCCAGGGTCTCGCGCATGTCGTCAAGCATCGTAATGCGGCGCGAGAGCGCGTCCTGGTTTTCCCAGAGAAAGTCCCAGTCGACGGGCTCACCGGGGGAAACGTCGCGGTTGTAAAGCAGGCCCGTAGTGCCCCAGCAAAACGGCACGCTGTGGGCGTTGTTGGGGTCGTAGGCGGGGTTGGCCCACTGGGCCTTGAGGTTTTCTAGGCCGGTGATGCGGCTCTGGTCTAGCTCGGTGAGCAGGTCTAGCTCAAGCATCTCTGACACCATGTAGTCAGAGGGGTAGATAATGCTGTAGGCATCGCCGCCCCCGGCCTGCAAACGGGTCAGCATGATCTCGTTTGAGTCAAAAATATCGACCACCACCGGAATGCCCGTGCGCTCGGTAAAGGCATCGGCCAGGCCATCGTCGGTGTAGTTGGCCCAGGTATAAATATGCAGCGTTCCATCGCCGCCACCGCCCCCCGCCGCTGGCCCAGACAGGTTTTGGCGACAGTTGGTGGCGGCCAACCCCGCTATCACCGCCGCCGACCCCTGCAAAAATCGTCGCCGCCCCAGGGTTGAACGGGGGGTTGAGCGGCCCAGGGCTGAGCGACGCAGGGAGGAAGAGGTCAGTCTTTGCATTCCAGGCACAATAGTCTCCCAGGGTGTCTAGTATGTGGGCGTCTGTCGGCGATCTTTGGCCTAGAGATAGGTGCCAAGGCAGCAATTCTAGGCGGTCAGTCTCTAAAAGTATAGGAGCATAGGCCCATCCTGAGCTGATCCAAAGCTAGAACGCCCTGACTCAGGCGGCTTCTAGGGCAAGACAGTCGTCAGCCGCCCAGTGAACGTGGACAGGGGTATCTACGGCAATGGGGGTATCGGCGCGGTTGGGCTGACGCACCGTTAGAGATTCTCCCGAGCTGAGGCGCACAATGCAGTGCAGGTGAGTGCCCAGATACATCAGGTGGCTGACCTGCCCCTGGTAGCAGTTGCCGCCACCCTCGGTAGCACCCAGACTGAGGTTAATTTTTTCGGGCCGCACGCTCACCACCACCGCCCGATCTGAAGCCATATTTTCTGAAGATATATTCACAGCGCGGGCCAGCACCCGCAGGCCGCTCTCGGTGGTGACCCGCACCTGGGCCGGGTGGGCCTCATCAATACGGCCCGGCAGCAGATTAGTCTCACCAATGAAATCGGCCACAAAGGGCGTTTTGGGGCGGTCGTAGATATCGCTGGGGGTGCCAATTTGCTCGATCTGGCCGTTGTTCATGACGGCGATGCGGTCGGAGAGCGACAGGGCTTCTTCTTGGTCGTGGGTAACCATGATAAAGGTGATGCCTAACTGGCGGTGCAGGGTGGTCAGCTCGACCTGCATCTGCTTGCGCAGCTTTTGGTCGAGGGCACCCAGGGGCTCGTCGAGCAGCATCACCGCCGGGCGGTTGACCAGGGCGCGGGCCAGCGCTACCCGCTGCTGCTGCCCACCGGAGAGCTGGGCCGGGTAACGGTTGGCCAGCGGCTCTAGACGCACCAGGCGCAGGGCGTCGGCAACGCGATCGCGCACCTGGGCCGCCCCCACATGGCGAATTTTGAGGCCAAAGGCAATATTGTCTTTGACCGTCATGTGGTCAAACAGGGCGTAGCTCTGAAACACTGTATTCACCGGGCGGCGGTGGGCGGGTACAGCGCTGACGTTGGCCCCCTGGATCAGCACATCGCCAGCGGTGGGGGTTTCAAAGCCTGCAATCAGGCGTAGGGTAGTGGTTTTGCCGCAGCCAGAGGGGCCTAGAATGCTAAAAAACTCGCCCGGCTGCACCGCTAGGTCTAGCTGATGCACCGCCATGTCTGACCCAAAGGTCTTAAATACCTGACGCAGCTCTACATCGGGCCGGGTCTGGGTGACCGCCGCCGTCGCCGCTGCACGCACCGTCTGAGCCATGGCTCTGTCTCCCTGGGTTCAACCCAACTGTAGCGATCGCGCCTGGGTTGCACCAGTCGCTGCCTCTACTTTACCTAGCCTTGCCTAAGGCGACGCACTCTCTCATCACAATACCCTCACTTGTAACTCCCTTTATTTCTCAGACAGTGCAGACAGTGCCCCACTGCCGATATTGAGCGCCTGAGCGACGCGCTACTATGTCACCAGATGGTGCCCTGGAGTGCAGATATGGCCGTACAACTAGCTCCGCCAAAGCGGCGATCGGCCCTGAATCAGCGAGTGTTTCGGGGGGCGCTGTTGATGATATTGGTGGGGGCGATCGCCGCCTGCCGACCCAGCCCACTGCCCCAGACTGAAAGCCCTGCACTCCCTCCAGCGTCGCAGCCCGAGCCCGAGCAGCCTGCGGCCTCAGCAGAACCCACGCCAGCAGCCCCCAGCGATACGTCCGCCACCTTACCTGACGCTTTGATTGGCGTGTGGCAGCCGCTCAGCAATGTGCTGGTGGCCTTTGGCACCATGACCGTTACCCCAGATCGGGTGCAGTGGAGCAGCGGCCAAAGCAGTTCCTACAGATTGATCAATACCGAGGGCGGCTATCTGCTGGAGCTAGAGCCTAGCCTTAACTTCTACGACACAGAAAACCAGTTCATCAAGCTCATCCCCAACGCCGACACCAGCGGCACCGATGGCTCCCTAGAAGTGGCTTTCTACAACAACGCCAGCCAGCTTAAAGGCGACGAATACGTCATGTATGGCTCATACTTTGCCGAGTAGGTGTGGCCACCAACCAAAAAATAAGGGTGAGATGCGTTTATTTCAACGCATCTCACCCCTATGATAATTGTCTCTTTTAGAAAGACCCGTGACGGCCTTGAAAGCAGTCTACTGACCTCGATTTTCGAGAATATCTTGTACATTCTCACTGGGAGTGTATTGATATCCAAAAACTGCCTGATCAGAATCATCAAGGATTTGGGGTGTCAACATCACGAGAACTTCATTTCTTATGCCCTCAACTGACTGACTTCTAAACAATGCGCCAATAATTGGCAAGTCGCCAAGAATAGGAACCTTGCTAACAGTAGCACGCTCAGAATCTTGAATAATGCCGGAGAGAAGTAAGGTCTGACCATCTCTAAGACGTACGGAGCCGGAACTAATTTCCCTAGTCGCTAATAAGGCGATAGTGTTACTAGCACCTGTACCCGTGTTGACAGTCTGTTGACCAGTAAGCGCAGTCACTCGAGGAGCAACAGTGAGGGTTACAAACCCGTTGTCATCTATTCTCTCCACTTGAAGCTGCAAAGTTAATCCAGCTGGCTCCTTCTCAATTTCAGTGGTAATAACGGGAGGGGTGCTAGTAGAAATAGTAGACGTGACGTTGGTTACGACTTCTTGGGTCAGATTAATTGCCGCAGTTTGACCTTCTTGGACGACAAGAGTGGGATCAGTCAATATCTTTGCATTGCCGTTAGATATTTGGGCTTGGATTTGCAGAAGAAACTGGGCTGGCACTGAGAAGATAGAGGAAGCAGGGTTGATCTGAGTAACAGCACCAGTGTTTAGAGGAGTAGTAACCCCTGCTGGGGATTGACCACCAAAATTAATAACCCCAGCGCCGCCAGTATTAACAAGCCCCGTGCTACCGATGGAGGAAGAGAAACTTATTCCAAAACGGTCTAGAGCAGATAAATTGACATCAATTATACGGACATTAACCGCTACCTGACGTCTACGCAGATCCAGCCTACTCAAATATTCGGTGGCGAGCGCTATAAGGCGAGATTCTCCAACAAGAGTGACAGAATTTAGTCGCTCGTCAGCCACTACCTGAAGTCCTTGCAAAGGTCTAGCAACCGAACTCTCCCCTTCAGGACTATAAGTCAAAGGTTCAATTTCAAGTGTTGTGAACTCACGAGTACTGATGAGATCAGGAACACTACCTCCACCTTCATCTTCATCTTCAGATCCAGAAATTACATTTCTCTCGATTTGAACTCGTTCAACTGTTCTGGTTGCCTCTGCACCAAGCGATGCAAGAAAAGTAGAGGCCGTCGCCGCATCTACTTGATTCATCCGCAATGTGCGGCTAGACAGACTACGGGCCGAGTCAGGCAGTCGCGGGCCGACGTATATGGAACGACCCACTCGATTTGCCTGCAAGCCTGTGACCCGCAGCACGTGGTTAAACACATCCTGTACCGATTCATTCTCAATATCTAAGCTCACCGGAGGACCATCAGGACTAGCTGGTTCTCCCCCCTGCTGCCCAGTGGTCTGCCCTGCAGGAGTAAAAACTAGATTCAATCCCGCAGCTCGAGCTAGGAGCGACAAGACTTCGCGAGCAGGGGCATCTCTGAGCAAGAGCTTGGGAATACGTTCGTTGCTACCAATATCAATACTGGCAACGCCTACTTGGCTCTCAGCTACCGCGATATCACCTACAGGAGGAGCCACGGCGCGGGGCAAAAATGGAGGTGCTTGCTGTACCTGGGGCCGAGGTACGGGGGTACCGTCAATGGTGACTTCGGGGTTTGGCACCAGCACGTCGGGGTTGGCCGGGGTTGGCACTTCAGGTGCGGCTTCAGGGGAAGGTTCTGGGGCGGCCTGCGCTACTGCGGGCGGAGCCTCAGCAGCGGGTACCGTGACCAACTCCTCGGGCACGGGGGTCGGGGCCTGGGCAGCTTCGCCATCGTTGCGAATAGACAGCACCATCTGGCGACCGTTAGAGGCCACCTGACCGACGGGAGACTGACCCGTGCCGCTTACGGTGACTCGCACGCTGTTGGCATCTAGCGGTGCAACCGTGATCTGGCTGATGCCGGGGGCGGGGTTGGCCTGGGTAAAGCCGTTGCCGTCGGGCAGGTTGAGCTGAGCGCGGGTGATATCGGCTTGCAGGGTGTTGCCCTGGTTGACGGTAAAGATGTTGCTGTTGTCGCCGCCCTGGGTTTCAAACACCAGGTCGATGCCGGTGGCGGTGGTGTTGAGGCGGACGTTGGTAATGCTGGTTACCGAGGCCAGGCCGGGCTGGGCCGCTAGGGTAACTAGGGCGCTACTGAGCAGAATTGGGTGCAGTTTCATTAAAGGGTTCACGGTTCACTCCTCCATCACAGATGCGGCGGGGCCGCGCGGGTTTGACTGGGCTAGGTGGGTAGATAGATTATCGAGGCGACGCCGAGACGGCTCTGGGGCTAAGTTAGCCGCCTTCAGGCGGTGCTTCACCTTCTTCTCCTTCGGCAGGCGGTTCCGGCGGGGGAGCCGGGGGCACTGTGGGGTCGCCTACGGGCACCAGCACCTCCAGGGTGTAGTCGGTCAGCAGCAGGCGACTGACGCCCAAGAGCTGCTCTTCGCTGGCACCAGCAGGCGGGGGGGCAATGCTCTGCTGCATATCGCGAATGATGATCAGCGGCTCTAGACGCTCAATGTTGCGCATGATGCTGAGGGTCTGGGGAAACAGCGCCTGCATCGACACATCGACCGTGACGCGCTCTAGCCTGCCGACCAGCTCGGGGGCCACCCCTTCGACCACCAGGGACGAGGGACTGGGGTTAAACCGCAGCAGCTCAGAGGTGAAGAGCTGATTTTGCACCTGGAGCTCACCCGCAAACTCGGCCTTAACCCGAGCAATTTGCTCTCGGGTGAGGCCCAGGGCAGCGAGTTGAGCATTGTCTAGCTGGGTGGTATCGGCCCGCAGCACGTCGGCGATCGCCGCATTGCTGTTTTGAATTTGCTGGTTGATGTCGAGCAGCAGGGTATCGAGGGTTTGGGCACTGCCCAGCAGGCTGTAAACGCCGACCCGCTGGTCGAGGACAGACTCTAACTCGGCCTGAAGCTCAGCCCGATTTTGCAGTCTGGCCCGCTGCTGAGTAACCTGATCTTCTTTTTGGGCCACCTCAGTTTCGAGAAGGGTTTTTTGCTCCTGTACGGGCTGCACTACAAAGTTGTAGAGGGCATAGGCACCAATCAGGCCCAGTATTGCTAGGGCAATACCCTGAATCTTGGGGGTTAGCTCTACCCCAAAGACCACGGGATAAGTGGGGGCAACCTCTCCTAGGCCCTGGTTGTCATCAACGGGGAGAAAATCACCGGATGCGGTCATTCGATTACTCCTTTTTCTCTCAGGGCTTGTAGGCGGCTCACTAAACCAACGGTACCCTGGCGCTCTAGCTCATCGACGAGCTGAGATGACGGGGTACTGGTGATATTGGCACCGATGTTGTAATCGATCAAAAAGTCGGCATCACCGACGACGGTGCCGGGACAGCGCCCCTGGGTTTGGGGGTCGAGCAGGGTGGGCTGCTGCTGGGCCTGGGTAATGGCCACGGTCTGCGACTGCAAGAGGGGCGATCGCTGCAACACCAGAGCAAAGTCGTTGATGTCGTCGTAGGAACAGGCCACCCCGCTAATATCAAGCCCACCCGCAGCGGGCGGCGTGACGTTGGGGTCGATCTCTAGGGTGGTACCGGCACTCTGGTTGAGGCTGACGATCTGCACTCGACCGGGGGTACGGCTGCGAATGTCTTGCAGCAGGGCCGACCAGGGCACAATCTCGTCAAACACCGACACAAAGGCGGTGTTTTCGGCCCGCACCGCGTCAATCTGCTGTTGAATGGTGCTGATCTCTGCCAGCTGCGACGACAGCTGGGCCATTTCGCTATCGAGTTCGCTGCTGCGGGCCTGGAGCTGGTTGACCTGGTTGCGGATCACGGCCCAGTAGCCGCCCACTAGAGCCAGGGGAATCAGCGCTGCGGCCAGACCCAGGAACAGCGGTCGGCGATCGCCCACCACCGCCGGGCCACCCCGCGCCCGAGGCCGGGCTTCAAATACCCGCACCTCGCGATCTTTGAGAAAATTGATATCGAGACTGTACATGGCTATACCTCCCGCAGGCCAAGACCGATCACCGTCGCCAACCCCGCCCGCTGTGCTTCGGGAATCTCTTCGTCAACCTCAAGGGACAGGGCCGAAATTGGGTCTATCTGGCTGGCGGGCAGGCTCAGGCGCTGGGCCAAAAACTCATCGAGCTGGCCGATAGAGGCCCCTGGGCCAGCCAGCAGTAGCTGAGCCACCTCCATGTCTTCGCCCTGGTTGAGGTAGAAATCGATGGAGCGCCGCAGCTCGTCAGATAGCTCCCCCAGCACCCGCAGCATGGCGGTGGTGCCGGGGTTGCTGCCGCCGCCCATCTGAGGCGCGCCCACCGTATCCATGCTCTGCACCGGCACCGTCATGCCCTGGAGCAGTTCGGTGTTGCGCGAGGGGGGCAGGTTCATGGCGCGGCTGAGGGCACTCTGAATCTGGAAGGTGCCGATGGGCACCGTGCGCGAGAAGTGGGGCACCCCATCGACCACGATGGAGATTTCGGTGTTTTCAAACTCAATGTCGACCACGGCGGCGGCCTCCTGGGGCGTGAACTGCCGCAGCTGCTCTCGAATGGTGCGAATCAGGGCAAAGCTAGAGGTCTCAAGCACGTTGAGCATTAGCCCCGCCTGCTGAAACACCTCAATGTAGGGGTCGGTGAGGTCTTTACGCACCGCCACTAGCAGCACCTGCACCTTCTCAATGCCGTCTTCATCGACGAAGTAGCCCAGCTTTTGGTAGTCAACGTCGGCTTCTTCGCGAGGGAAGGGCAGATAGAGGCTGGCCTCCTGGTTGAGCACCATCTCCCGCAGCTCTTCGTCGTCTAGCTCGGCGGGCACCGGTATCACCCGAGTAATGGCCCGACCGGGAATGGCGGTGGTGGCCTGCTTAACCTTGAGCTTGCTTTCGGCTAGCACCGTCTGAATGGCGTCGGCCACGGCGGCGGCGTCTAAAATCTGACCTTCTTCATAGATACCCTCCGTCAGCTCGACTGAGGCTAGGCTTTCTAGCTTGAGGGCAGTGCCCTGCTTTTTAAGCCGGGCCAGGTTAACTCTCTCGGGGGTAAGCTCAATGCCAACTCCCCGAGGCTTGCGATTAAAAATGGATTTGAGACTATCCACGGCAGTATCCGAAAAACAGGTGAGTAACCATAAAGACTGCCCGGCTCAACAGACAGCTGGGCAAACTTAAACAGACCCATTTACTTCCTTAAAAAGCCGTTTTCAGGCGTTTGGGCAGAAATAAGGTGGCTCAGCAAACGATCCCTGGGGAAAAGTGCTAACGAATGGTACACAATTTAATTCAGAAATTCCACTTTTCTTTTTTAAGGGATGACTATAACCAACATTCTCAACTAAGCACCTGATGATCTCGCCGCTGCTCCTGGGGTGATACCGCGCAGACGCTGCCTGGTATCACCAGGATGTTACACACAATTCCGAAAAGTGAGCACTTAATATTGCAAAAAATATTGCAAGAATAATGCTGTTTCGCTGCCGCATTCCTGCCACATCCTTCTAAGTCTGGAGTAATGACCTATGCCCGACCCCGCTGTGCCCCTCGGTACGCCTTTGCAAGATGATGCTCAACGCCTGCTGCTGCTGGGTTCGGGCGAGCTGGGTCGGGAGGTGGCCCTAGAGGCGGTGCGCCTGGGGCTAGAGGTGATTGCCGTTGATCGCTACGACCACGCCCCGGCTATGGCGGTGGCCCACCGTCGCCATGTAATCGACATGCTCGACGGCAACCGGCTGCGGCAGGTAGTCGAAACCGAGCGCCCCAGTTTAATCGTGCCGGAGGTGGAGGCGATCGCCACCGATACCCTAGTCGCCCTAGAGAGCGAGGGCTGGCGAGTGGTTCCCACGGCGCGGGCCACCCAGCTGACCATGAACCGCGAGGGCATTCGGAAATTGGCGGCAGAGGAGCTGGGCCTGAAAACCTCGCCTTTTCGCTTTGCCGGTACTGAGGCGGAGTATTTAGAGGCCATCGAGGCGATTGGCCTGCCCTGCGTGGTGAAGCCGATCATGAGCTCGTCGGGCAAGGGCCAGAGCACCGTGCGCCAAGCGGCTGAGGTGTTGGCCGCCTGGCAGTATGCGCGGGAGGCGGGGCGGGGCAAAGGCGATCGCGTCATCGTCGAGGGCTTTGTGCCCTTTGACAGTGAGATCACCCTGCTGACGGTGCGGGCGATCGACGGCACCCACTTTTGCTCCCCCATCGGCCACCGCCAGGAGGCGGGCGACTACCGCGAGTCGTGGCAGCCCTGCGCCCTGCACCCCGACACCCTGGCCACCTGCCAGGCCATGGCCCAGGCCGTGACCGACGCCCTGGGCGGCTGGGGGCTGTTTGGGGTGGAGCTATTTATCGCTGGGGCAGCTGACCAGCTCCAGACGGTGTACTTTAGCGAGGTCAGCCCCCGCCCCCACGACACCGGCATGGTGACGATGGTGAGCCAGCACCAGTCAGAGTTTGAGCTACACGTGCGGGCGATTTTGGGCCTGCCCATCGGCGAGATCACCCTGGTGCGGCCGGGGGCTTCGGCGGTGATTTTGGCGGCGGGGGCCAGCGACAAACCCCAATATGCTGGCCTGGGCGCAGCCCTCCAGGTGCCCACCAGCAAGGTGCGGCTGTTTGGCAAGCCCGCTGCCCACCCCAGCCGCCGCATGGGGGTGGCCTTGGCCCTGGGCGACACGGTAGAGGAGGCCAAAGAACGAGCGATCGCCTGCGCCAGCCAGGTACAAGTGATGCTGTAGGCTGAGGAAATATTTTGCTGTCCATCCCCTCCTGGGAGGGGTAGGGGTGGGTTAGCCCAGTCCCCGAGACCCACCCCGCCCTTTGGGCACCCCTCCCAGGAAGGGACGTGACACTGAGTCCGTTTTCGTGATTTCCGTTTTCGTGATTATTGATCACTCGTACTTCTATCACTCGTACTTCTTAGAACCTGCCATAACCTGCCATGAACCTCCGCTCCTACGCCCGCTTTGGTCTGTTTGCCCTGCTGGGGCTAATGATGAGCTGGTTAGTCGCCTGCGGTGGCGGCCAGCCCAGCGCCACTGCCCCCGCCGACGGCAGCCAGGAAGTAGAGTTTTGGACGATGCAGCTCCAGCCCGACTTTACCGACTACTTCAACGGGCTGATTGCCGACTACGAAGCTCAAAACCCCGGCGTTACCGTGCGCTGGGTGGATGTGCCCTGGGCCGACATGCAGAGCAAAATTCTCACCGCCGTCACCGCAGGCACGGCCCCCGACGTGGTCAACCTCAACCCCGACTTTGCCGCCCAGCTGGCCAGCCGCAACGCCTGGATGCCGCTGGATGATAAGGTTTCTGCCGAGGCCAAGCAGGTCTATCTGCCCAATATTTGGCAGGCCAACACCCTCAACGGCCAGAGCTTTGGCATCCCTTGGTATTTGACCACCAATGTCACCCTGCACAACCAGGCGCTGCTGGACGAGGCCGGGGTCGAGCCGCCCACCACCTACGCCGAGCTGGCGGAGGTGGCCCGCCAGGTCAAGGCCGCCACCGGTAAGTACGCCTTCTTCACCACCTTTGTGCCCGAAGACTCGGCCGACGTGCTGCAATCCTTTGTGCAGATGGGGGTGCCTTTGGTAGGCGACCAGGGCGAGGCCGCCTTCGACACCGCGGCGGGCCGCGCCGTCTTTCAATACTGGACCGACCTCTACCAGCAAGAGCTGTTGCCCAGGGAAGTGCTGACCCAGGGCCACCGCCGGGCGATCGAGCTGTTTCAGGCGGGCGAAGTTGCCCTGCTGTCTACGGGGGCCGAGTTTTTCCCCACCATTGAGACCAACGCGCCTGATATCGCCGCCGTCACCGGCAGCGGCCCCCAGATTACGGGCGACACTGGCAAGACCAATGTGGCGGTGATGAATTTGGTGATTCCAGCGGCCACCGATGTGCCCGAGGCGGCGGTCGATTTTGCCCTGTATTTAACCAACGACGCCAACCAGCTTAGCTTTGCTCAGGCGGCCAACGTGCTGCCCTCCACCTCCGGGGCACTTGGGGATGCCTACTTTGCCCAGGCTGGCACCAAGGGCGTCGAAAAGGCGCGATCAGTCAGCGCCGAGCAGATGAACCAGGCGGAGGTGCTGATTCCGGCGATGGATGGGGTTAAGGAGCTACAGGCGATCATCTACGACAACCTGCAAGCGGCGATGCTGGGCCAGAAAACCGTAGATCAGGCGGTCAGCGATGCGGCCACCGCCTGGAATGCCCGGTAGATTCGTAGGGTGTCATTAGGCGGCATATCACTCCCGCGATCTAGCATCCAGATTGCGCCCGCCGTAATGCACCGCTCTAGGGACGATTGAGATCACGGGATTTTTTCACCCGCCAACCAACCCTCCGATTTCTGAATTCTCTCCTTGGTGCATCGCTGCGCGGATGCACCCTACGGGGCACCTACACTGTTTGGTGCATCGCTGCGCGGATGCACCCTACGATGACTACGCTTTTAGGAGCTGATCGAGAATGGTGCGGGCGGGCTGGGCGCGTTCTAGGGCCGTTTGGTAGTCGCCGTAGAGCTTGAGAATTTTTGACAGACCGCCGATGCCGCCGCGCAGTTCCTCTAAATCTTCGCCGGAGAGCAGTTCGCCGTCGAGCAGGCGCAAAATTAGGGGCTTAATGTCGCCGACATCTTGGCGGGCTTTTTGCAGCTTTTCTACGGTGCTGAGCAGGGTTTTGAGGTCTTTGAAGAGATCATCGATTTGGTCGGGGTCGACGGTCTCCGGGGTATCTGCGGCGATGGCATCCTCCGACACCACAGCCTCTGCCTCTGCCTCTGCCGTTACCCCGTTTACCTTTGTCTGTACCATTTACCTATCTCCGTAGCGGCCATCAACTCAGGAAGTATAGCGCAGCAAAGTTCATGCGTACTATACGAACTTTGCCCTGTGTTGCCATGAGTTTTACCACGTTCTGTCCTGGCCCGCCCGCTGAGTTTGACCTATTCAAAGACGATTGTTTCCTGTTTCTGCAGCTGCTTTTTCTCGCGGGGAGTGAGCTTGCGGCGGCGGCTGGCTGCTTCTAGGCGCTCTTGCAAACGCTCGCGCTGGTCAATTTCGGGCAGCTTCAGCACAATGCCCGCCGCCAGCCAGTAATACACATTCACCGGGTCCACATCCAGCGGGTAGTAGTAGGGAAAAATACTGATAAACAGCACAAACACCCACATTGAAGCGCCGTAGCCCCGCAGGTTGGGGTCTTTGATCGAGCGATAGGCCTTGAAGGTGGCGACGGTGAGGGCGAAGTATAGCGCTAGGGTGGCCATCAGACCCAGGGGGCCGATCTCGTACATGAGTTTGGGGTGGTAGGTTTCCACCAGCTCGGTTTTGCCAAAGATGCGGGCGGCGTTGGTGGCCCGCCCCACCCCCCGGCCCAAAATGCCCTGCTGCTGCTTTTGCGCCCAATCAAACTGCTGAATGATGAAATCTTGGGGTGGCGAGGCATCCCACCGGCTTTGGAAGCTATCTAGCCGTTCGCCCACCACCTCGGGGTTTTGGGCCATTAACACCATGAGTATTAGCCCCAGGCCAATGCCGATGGGGAGAAACCGCTTCAGGTTGGCCACTTGGCCCGTGAGAATTAACAGCCCCACAACGGTGGTAGGTACCAGGGCCAGGGCAATGCGCTGCCCCGACACCACCGCCATCACCCCCACCGCCGCGAGGGAGGCTAGGCCAATAATGCGCCAGATCGGGCTGCGATCGCTAAACGCTGTGCCAAAGGCAAAAAAGCCGCTGGAGATCAAAAACCAACCCCACTGCCACGGCGCGTTGAAGGTGCCGGGCAGCCGAATCTGCCCTTGCTCTGGGGTGTAAAGCAGCGAGCCCCCCACCAGACAACGGGCCTCCAGCGATGCCTTAAACAGTTCTTCGCCTGACCCCACGGTGCCCTGGCAAATGCCCAGGCGCAGCATCATGTACTGCATAAACCCCAGGCCGCAGCAGATCAGAATCAGCACCACCTGCAGGCGCAGCAAAAAGTACACATCTTCGCGATCGCGGATCAGGTAAAAAATGCAGGGAATAATCAGCACATAGCCAATCAGCACCTTTAGCCCCAGCACGCCGACTAAGATCGGTACTTCGCCCCCGGCCGCATCGAGCTGCTGCCCGCCGTTGACCACCAGCAGCGTCAGCCCGCTGAGGGTGAGCAGCACCAGCAGCGGAATTTTGATCAGCGGCGGAATGATCAGCGGCTGCCGGGTGCGGCGGCAAAACTGGATCACTCCAATCAGCGCCGGAATGTAGATGGCGTCTTTGGCCAACTGCAAAATGCCGCTGCCCCCCAGAGCGTAGACCACCGTACCGCCAAAGGGCACGTAGATAATTAGCCCATAAATGGCCTGGCGGGGATATTTGAAGGAGAGGGATAGACAGGCGATCGCCACTACCGCCGCCGCGCCCAGCTTGGGCTGCCCCAGCAGCGCCACCAGTACCCCCACCAGCCCCGACGCAAACAGCGTCGCTGAGATGTATTGAATGAATTCTTTGCGGGCCTTTTGGACCTGGCGCTTCTTAGCCCGCTCTGCTTTACGGCTGAGGGGAGTCGCTTGATCGGCCTGAGCGTCGTTGCCTTTGCCTCGTCGCCGAGGTCGATGCGCTTTTGCTTGGGGCTGGGAGGTATCGATCACGGCAAAACGAAACCCAGAGAACGTCCACTGCCAGGGTACCCCCTGGGCCAGCCGGTTAAGGCATCACCCCTGGGAACCGCTAAGAATGTCTCGAATGCGCTGGCGGAAAAGCCGCACGGCGCTGCGTTGGCCAATCGTCCGACTTTGCTCAATCAAGTGACCAACTTCGGGGATGGGCAAAAAGGGAAACACTAGACTTGCGTCACGCTGCGCGTAACCACTATCCACCCGAGAGTAGACCAGCAGCCTTTGGTTGGTATATCGCCACAGCTCAGGCACCCCCAGAGCCGCATAAATAGACTGCTTGTTGACCGAGGAGTTGGTGTAGTCTGACTCAATCACCAAATCGGGCGGCGGATCTGCCGGGAGGTTGATTTTTCGTCCTCTCACCGCCGCCTCATTTTGAATGTAAAAGCAGCTGTCTGGCTCGACGGCGCGGGCAAGGTCTTCTCGTTCTAAGGTGAGAGAACCTAATTTTCTGACTTCGATTTCGAGTTCGTCAGCGATCGCCTCCACCAAGCTTTCCAGCAATCCCTTCGGTTCTCCGTACTCTTCCAGCGGCATTCTGAGTTCTAGGATTCCTTGGTCGTAGGCGATTCTCCAGGCGCGATCACCCCCCACCTCGGCCATGAGGGTCTGGTAGGTTGGCCAGCTTACCCCCCGCATCACAATGGGCGGTGCCGGGGGGAGCGGCGAAGGTGGGCGCGTTGCTACCATTGGGACAGAAATTACTGTGCCTTAAGCTTAGCGCGATGCCCCTTGGGACCAGTCAGGGTTTTTAGGCACAGGGTTTCGGGTTTCGGGTTTCATTCAAACCGTGAACCGTAAACCTTAAACCCTGAACCTTAAACCCTGTACCCCCCTTCACCTATCACCTTCAGCTGGGCAGACTCCTAAGCCTCAAACCCAAAATCCCAAACAATCGGCTCCCAGCCGTAGGCATCGCCCTGGGCGCGCACGTGGCCGAGGCCAGGAAATGGCATGTGGGGCACCAGCAATTTGCGGCGATCGCCCACGACGGTCTCCAGCAGCGCTTGCCGCGTTTCCACGCCAGTCTGGGGATCGGTGTCAAACGCCACTTCCCAATCGGGGTTCTCTAGGTTGAGGGGGTCGCTAAAGAACACATCGCCGGTGGTCAGCAGGCTGTCGTCGCCGGAGGTGATCAGGTAAGCGGCCTGACCGGGGGTGTGGCCCACCGCAGGCACCGAGACAATGCCGGGGATGATCTCATCGCCCAGGGCAAAGCGGGTGGTGCGGCTGGCGATCGCCCCTAGCCACTGCTGGGCCACGCCCACCAGGGTGGCTTGGGTATCCTCATCCACCAGCGTGTTGGGCATTTCCACCGTCGGCGCGGTCCAGAAGTCCCACTCAGGCTCAGAGATGTAGTAGCTGGCATTGGCAAACACCGGCTCCCCGTCATCGTCCAAAATGCCGCCGATGTGGTCGGGGTGGGCGTGGGTGAGAATGATGGTGTCAACGGTGTCGGGGGCAATGCCCGCTGCTGCGAGATTGTTCGCCAGATAGCCCACGGTGGGGCCAAAGGTGTTGCCCGCCCCGGTGTCGATCAGCACCCGATGCTCATCGGTCTCCAGGTACAGCACGTTGAGGTGGGCCAAGAAATTGTCGGTGGCCAAAAAGTTGTCGGTCAGGGCGGTGGCGGCGGCGTCAGGGTCTACATTGGGCACAAAGAAACCCACCGGAAACGTCAGCGTGCCGTCGCTCACCACCACGGCTCTGTAGTCGCCAACGGTGAAGCGGTAGGCCATGGCGTTAGTGGGGGTGGCCCGTTCTACAGCGGGTTCAGCTTGGGCCAAGGCCATGGAGGGCTGCCCGCCCAGCCCGCTCAGCCAGAGGCAAAAGCTGAGGGTCGCCGTGGCGAACAGGGCCACGAGTCCCCAGCGTTTAAAGGGTTTCGGGGCAGCTAGAAAATTGGGCACGGATCGTCTCCTCAGTACAGTGGCAGGCTTCTGTCGGGGAATTTCCCCACAATATTTTCACCATGGTAGAACAGGTGGCTTGCCGCCGCCTGCCGCTGGATTAGGATAGAACCAGCGATCGCCCCTGGATTGCCCTTGGATCGCTACCCATCGCTGCCCACTTCGTCAGGTTAGGTAGCCAGTGCCGCCGCTCACCACCGATCTACTCGACCACATTACCCGGCGCTTGGTGTCTGCCCTCCAACCAGAGCAGATCATTTTGTTTGGCTCCTACGCCTACGGCGAACCAAACGCAGACAGCGACATCGACCTGCTAGTGATCGTCTCGCAGTCCGATGAGCCCCGCTACCGGCGAGCGCGAGTCGCCTACAAGGCGCTGCGAGGGTTGGGCATTCCCAAAGATATTTTGGTGATGACCCGCGCAGAGGTTGAGCACAAAAAGAACGTCGTCAGCTCCTTGGTCTGTCAAGCAATTCGGCAGGGCGAGGTTCTATATAGTTAAGCAGATGTTTGAAGAGTCCTGTCTTTTGTAGCAGAAGTGAGGATCCCCCTAAATCCCCTTTTTAAGGGGGCAGGGGGGATCACCAGAGGACTAAAGCTACAGCAGATTGCTACTCAGGCTCAGTTCGGGATAACACCGTCCCCTCCTTGAGAGGGGTGCCCGGAGGGCGGGGTGGGTCCAACCTACGGCAAAATCTAAGTCTCTTGATGTTGTCTGTTACCCATCTGGTACAAACCTACCCACCTCTACCCCTCCCAGGAGGGGACAGCATGTCCGCTTCGCCCAGAACTTCTCTTATCCCGAACTCCTAAGAAACAACTTGCGTCAGGGTCTCACCGGTTGGGGCTCAGGTTACTCAGGCTCTCTCATAAAATCAATATGGCCAATATGGCTGCATCAGTTCTCGATTTTGTCATGCAAAGATTGCCATAGATGTCTATGTTTCAGGCGACGCGGCGGCGACTAGCGCTTTGGTATACAGCGGTAACGGCAGTGCTGCTGCTGCTGTTTGCCAGCGGATTCTATCTCTACGTGCGCACCACCCTGGTCGAACGGGTGGATGACACCCTAAACCACGTGGTGGAAATTGTGGAGCGATCGCTCGTCATTGAGCCTGACGCCGCCGGGGATCGCATCTTCGCCACTGTCAATCCCACGGTTGATGCCAACGGCCCGCCGCTGCGGGTGAGTGTAGAGGCCAGCTTTCGCGACAATGCCCGCGCCGTCGAAGACGACCACATTGACCTGGAGTGGTTTGGCCCCGGTGGGCAGCTGCTGTGGTCAACGTTTTCAGACATAAACCCCGTGCCCCTGCACGTCAACCCAGCGGGGGAAACAGTGCGGGTGGGGGCAGAGACCTTCTTTCGTCAGATCACCGAGCGGGTGCAGGCCGACGGCCAGGTGCTGGGCTACCTGCGGGTCAGCCACCCCTGGTTTGAGGTGACCAAGCCCAGCCGCCGACTGATTGTCGATCTGGCCCTGGGCACCAGCCTGATGGTGGCGGCGGTAGCGGCGATCGGCTGGCTGCTATCGGGCATCGCCATGGCCCCGGTGCGCGACTCCTACCAGCAGCTGAAGCAATTTACCGCCGACGCCTCCCACGAGCTGCGCAACCCGATCGCGGTGATTCAGACCAACGCCCAGGTGGCCCTGTCAGACCCCGATCCCGACGTTGACATTCAGCAAAAGCAGTTTCAGGTGATTGAGAGATTGACCCGGCGGCTGGGGCGGCTGGTGGATGACCTGCTGTTTCTCGCCCGCCAGGAGAGCGGTCTGATTGCTCTGGCTCCGGCTTCGCTCAGCCTGGAGGGGCTGCTGGAGGATGTGCTGGAGGAGCAGCAGGTGATGGCCGACGAACGCCGGATTGCTCTGCGAGTGGCGGTGGCCGAGGAGAGTTCTGCTAAAAGTTCTGGCGACAAAGGCTCTGGTGACAAAAGGCCTGGTAAACAACGGTCGAAGCCATCGACGCTGCTGACCGCGCCCCCCACCGCCAGCTCCACAATTTTGGGCGATCCCGGCCAGCTCACTCGGCTGTTTACCAACCTGATCAGCAATGCGGTGCAGTACACCCCTGATGGCGGCACCGTGACGGTGCAGGTGAAACCGACTAAGTACCAGGGCCAGCCAGCGGTGCAGGTGACGGTACAGGACACCGGCATCGGCATGGATGGCGAGGCGTTGGCCCACGCCTTTGACCGATTCTATCGAGCCGATCCCTCCCGCTTGCGCAACGGAGAGCAGGGCACGGGGCTGGGGCTGGCGATCGCCAAAGTCATCGTCGACACCCACCGGGGCCACATCCACCTCGACAGCCAGCCAGGGGAGGGGACGATGGTGGTGGTGCTGCTGCCGGGGGGAGTAGGGGGGTAGGGGAGTGGATGGGTGGGTGAGTAGGTGAGTAGGTGGGTGGGTGAGTGGGTGAGTGGATGGGTGGATGGGTGGATGGGTGGGTTTAGCCCTGGGATAGATGGGTGGTATGGCTCGGGGGGTTTAGTCTCAGTAGAGGTTTACCTGTCAGGGCGGCTGTTGCGAGACGTCAACGGAGGGGGAGTGCGCCCAACCATCTTTAAAGCAGGGTAAAATTAGCAGAGCTGTGTAGGTTGGGCGAAACCTACATTTACAGCGTCCATTGCTTCCATTCCCCGGCACTGCTGCTGTTCCCCCTGATCCCCAGGCACTGATTCCCCAAAAACTCCAGACCATCCCTCCGGCAGTTGGGTCTGCCATCGGAAAGTCTGATCAGCTAGCAAATCGCCTGCTGGGCGATGATCCCCAGCCCCTAAGTTTCTCTAAACCCGCTTTTCTAGAACTCGATGCTCGTCGTGGCCCAGCTGAATCTCAAGCTGGCCGCGTTGTTCAATATTCCTCACTCACGTTTCTAAGTTCACTATGGCTGATTCTCTCCAGCATTCGGCGTTGCAGACCAATTCTGCGGCCCAGGCTTCCTATGATGGCCCCCATGACGGGCTGATCCCCGCCGTTAGCACGGGGGTGTTTGTCTGCGTCCACGGCCACTTTTACCAGCCGCCGCGCGAAAATCCGTACCTGGATGCGATCGAGAAGCAGCCCAGCGCCGCCCCTTTCCACAACTGGAACGAGCGCATTCACCACGAGTGCTATCGGCCCAACGCCTACGCCCGCATTCTCAACGATCGCGGCGAAGTCGTACGCATCGTCAACACCTTTGAGTACATCAGCTTTAACCTGGGCCCCACCCTGCTGAGCTGGATGGAGCGCCACGACCTCGAGACCTACCAGCGCATTCTCGACGCCGATCGCAACAGCTGCGATCGCCTGCATGGCCACGGTAATGCGATCGCCCAGGTCTATAACCACATCATTTTGCCCCTGGCCAACCCCCGCGACAAAATCACCCAGGTGCGCTGGGGCATCGAAGACTTTCGCCGCCGCTTTGGCCGCCAGCCCGAGGGTATTTGGCTGGCCGAAACCGCCATTGATTACCCCACCCTAGACGTGCTCCACGCCGAGGGAATCAAGTTCACCATTCTCGCGCCGTCGCAGGTGCAGCGCTGTCGGCCCCTGGTCAGCTACAACGGCGAACGCGATACCTGGCAAGAGGTCGGCGGCGGCCAGATCGACCCCAGCCGTCCCTATCGCTGCTTTCTCAAGCATGCCGACGGCAGCCTCGACCCCAGCCGCTACATCGACATTTTCTTTTACGACGGCCCGATCTCCCGCGACATGGGTTTTAACGACGTGCTGAGTTCGTCCCAGCACTTTGTGGGGCGCGTCGGCCAGGCGATCCACGGCGATCACCGGCCTTTTCAGCTGATCTCGGTGGCCACCGACGGCGAAACCTTTGGCCACCACCGAGGCGGGGCCGAAAAAGCCCTGGCCTACGCCCTCACCGAGGAGTTTCCCCGCCAGGGCTGGACGGTGACCAACTACGCCCACTACCTGGCCACTCACCCCCCCACATGGGAAGCCGAGCTCAAGCCCGTCACCGCCTGGAGCTGCTCCCACGGCGTCGATCGCTGGCAGGATGACTGCGGCTGTGGCGGCGGCGGCGAGTGGCACCAGCAGTGGCGACGCCCCCTGCGCGATACCCTCGACTGGCTGCGCGACCAGCTGGTGGCCGTCTACGAAGAGTATGGGGCTGACCTGCTGCGCGATCCCTGGGCGGCGCGGAATGCCTACGTGGGGGTAATGGGCGATCGCAGCCCCGAGAGCCTTGACGCCTTCTTTGCCACCCACCAAACCCGCAAGCTCTCGGCCATCGAGCGGGTCACCGCCCTGCAGCTGCTAGAAATGCAGCGCCACGCCCTGTTTATGTACACCAGCTGCGGCTGGTTCTTTGAAGAACTCTCGCGCCCCGAGGGCACCCAGATTCTCCGCTACGCCACCCGCGCCATGGAGCTGGCCGGCGAAGTCGCGGGGATCGCCTTGGAGAAAGAGTTCGTCAAGCGCCTCGGCCAGGCCCCCAGCAATGTGGAAGAATTTGGCACCGGGGCCGGGGTCTACGAGGCCCTGGTCAAGCCCTCCCGCATAACGCTAGAGCAGGTGGTGGCCCACTACGCCATGGGGTCGCTGTTTACCGACTACCGCAGTGAGCAAACGATCTACTGCTACACCGTGAGGCAGCACGACTACCGCCGCCAGCGCCTGGGGCCGATTTCCCTGGCGGTGGGCCTGGTGGAGATCACCTCCACCATCACCCGTGAGAGCCTCAGCCTCGCTTTTGCCGTGGTGCACCTGGGCGGCTGGGACTTTCACTGCGGTATTAAGACGATGCGATCGCGTTTAGACTACACCCAGGCCAAAGCGACCGTATTCGAAAGCCTCGCTCAAGCCAGCGCCGCCCAGGTGATTCTCGCCATCAACAGCGCCTTTGGCCCCCACACCTACGGCCTGCAAGACCTGTTTGCCGAAGAGCGCCACCGCATGATGGGCCTGCTCTCCCAAGACACCCTGCTGCGCCTCGACCAGCTCTACGCCCAGGTCTACCGCGACAACTACGGCGTGCTGCGGGCCTTCCACCGCGACGGGCTGCCCGTGCCGAAAGAACTTCAGGTGGCGGCCGATATCGCCCTCAGCCACCGAGCCATGGAGGTGCTGAAATCGCTCGAACGCGAGACTAGCGACCCCACCGCCAACCCCCTGCGCCAGGGAGAAGACTATCTGAATGAGCTGGAGGCGATCGCCACCGAGGCCAGCACCTGCAATGCCTCGCTATCTCTAGCGGCGGCCAAGCCTATGCTGGAGCGGCTGATCGGGCGATCGGTCTGGCAACTGCTCAACCAAGCACCGACCGAATCCCTCGCCGCCGATGTGGACTGGCTGGGGCGATTGGTCAACCTGGGCCAGCAGCTCAACCTGGGTCTTTCGTTAGAACGCCCCCAGGAGCTGTACTACCAGCACCTTAACCGCCAGGTGTTTGCCCTGCTGAAACAGGCCGCTGTAGCCCGCAAGCCCCTCGGCCAAGACAGCCGCGCCCAGGTCAACGACATCCTCCGCCTCGGCGAATACCTGTCGATGGATGTGGGGGCAGTGCTGAAAGCGTTGGATCACCTCGATCCCGGTCGGCCTGTGTAAACAAGCCAAAGTTTATTGGTGTGTAGCTCTAATTAAACGGTGTTGTAGGGTGTGTTGTGGCGATAGCCCAACGCACCGTAAGGTTTGAGCTTGATGCGTTACGCTAGCGCGATAGCGCATCCTACGAAGAACTGAGACGTTCTATTTATGAGCGGCAAACATGAGCGGCAAAGACTCAAGCAATACCTCTCGTACTAATTGGGCAGCACTAGAGTCACTGGACGATGGAGGAATTGATTATTCTGATATTCCTCCTTTGACGGAGGAGTTCTTTGAGAAGGCGACCCTAAGAATTCCGGCGTCACAGGCGCAGCAGCTTGTGCAAATTGAGCCTGATGTATTGCAGTGGTTTCAGTCTCAAGGTGGAGAATATAAAGATCTAATCAACTCAATTTTGCGTGGTTACGTTGACAGCAAAGCAGAAAGCCAGCCACGTAACTCTGTAGGCTAACGACTTTAATCGCATAATTGTTCCCCTACTAATCGCTAATCGTGGCGATATCCTAATCGTGGCGACGTTCCACGTCGCCACGCCGCCCATGGCGCTCCTGCGCCCCGAGGACAAAGACGCAGAGCGTCTGGGAGGGCGCGTCAACGCAGAGCGTTGGCACGAGCACATAACGCATAATGAAAAGGAACGCCCAAAGGCAGGAGTCAGACTGTGGCTGAACCCGTCACTATTGACGACATTTACGCTCTATTTCAAGCCTCTCGGGCGGAGGCCGATCGCCGCTTTGCCGAATCTGAGCGCCAACTGCAAGACCTAAAGCGCATCGCGGCCAACACAAGCCGAGAGGTGACAGGGCTAACGACTCGATGGGGGCAGTTTGTCGAGAACCTGGTCGAGCCTTCGGTGGTGCGCCTGTTTCAAGAGCGGGGCATTCAGGTGCAAGAGACGGCTCGTCGCATGCGATCGCGGCGACCGGGTGCAGAGATGGAGATCGACATTTTTGCGGTCGATGGAGACGTGGCTGTTGCCATTGAAGTCAAGTCGCGACTCTCTCGTCAGGATGTGGACGATTTTTTGGCCCGGCTGGATCGCTTTCGGCAAGCATTCCCCCATTACGGCGACTACTGCATCTACGGAGCTGTGGCAGGTATTGAAGTGGATGAAGGGGTAGATCGCTATGCCTATCAGCGAGGGCTGTTTGTGATTAAACAAACTGGCGATATGGTTCTCATCGCCAATGACACCGCTTTTCAACCCACTGCTTGGTGAATAAATCAGACAAGTCCTTCAAAAAGAAACAGGAAATCACGCCGTCCGCTTATAACTTTCAGGATTTCGGTGCGGTGTGAAGACGATTTAGAATGTCGTTTACAAACGTTTCGCCATCTACTAGAGTTATGTGATTAGAGGCTTCGATTGCTGCGTCAATTTTTGCCCGTACGTCTTCGACCCATTCGGCTTCAGAGCGATCATACTCGTCTAGTAGTCGCAGGGCAATTTCTAAAACTTCTTCAGTAGAGCGATATTTGCCAGACTGAAGTTTGGTTTTGACAAAACGCTCTTGGTCAGGAGTGAGACTGATACTCATAGGAAACCTCTAACTAAGTTTCTATATGGTGATGTGTTTGAGTTTAATGATCGCCTCATCAGCTCTAAAAATTACAAGCGTTACCCTACCTCTACTTGGCGAAGATACTTCGGTAGATCGCGTTGGATCTCATCAATTGTTACGCTTGGCATTGACTAGCCTTTCGTTTTGTGATCATAACGACCCCGTTCATCCACCACTAATAAACCTTCGGACTCGACCAACCTTTTTTATACGGTCGGTGTGCAACGGGCTTGTTATGCTGCGCCATATCTACACTCTCCTGGTTTTTTGTGTAACCTACTTAGGCTCCCAGTAATCATTAGGGTTTGGATTGTTGTCGTAGTCCTCCGTAGCAGTTTTCACTTCTGCGATGTGCTGATATGCCCACTCACCTAGGATTGCTAATGGCTCAACCAACGAAGCCCCCAACGGAGTCAGAAAATATTCGACTCGTGGAGGAACAGTTGGATAAACTTCTCTCTTAATCAGCCCATACCGCTCTAGGCTCCGCAGATTTTGAATCAACATCTTAGGCGATACACCAACAATTTGTTGCTTGAGTTCGCTATACCGCTTTTTGCCTTGGGTGAGCGCATAAACGATCAGAACCGTCCATTTGTTGGCAACATGTTCAAGGATCTGATGTCCAGCACAGTTTGTGTCAAACAGATTCATCTTGGCAATCCGCTCAAGCGCTGGCTGGGGCGGGTAGCTCAGTTGAGAGCCGTTGGAATCCTGATTTAGAGCCATGTTTACCAAAAAGTAACTATTGCACTTTGCTGTAAATCCTTACGGGCAGCAGTCCTGTGATCGTACTCTACGAATGTCAGTTTTTACAGGAGAGCAAAATCATGAAAGCCATAGTCATTGAGCAATTTGGCAATGCCGAAACATTCAAAGAAGTCGATTTAGCGACCCCAGACGTTCTTCCCTATCACGTCTTAATTCAAGTGGCTGCAACAAGTGTCAATCCAGTTGATTATAAAATCCGACAAGGGGTTGTAGCAGATATTGCCCCTAGTTTCCCAGCCGTTTTACATGGAGATGTCGCAGGAACGATCGCAGCAGTTGGAGCAGGTGTTGATCAGTTTAATGTCGGAGACAAAGTATATGCCTGTGCAGGTGGCGTGAAAGGAACCAGTGGTGCATTAGCTGAGTATATGCTGGCTGATGTCCGATTGGTTGCTCACAAACCAAACTCGCTCACAATGGCAGAAGCAGCGGCACTTCCTTTGGTGTCAATTACAGCGTGGGAAGGACTGATTGATCGCGCTAAAGTTCAGCCAGGGCAAAAGGTTTTGGTGTATGGAGCAACCGGCGGCGTAGGACACATTGGCGTGCAATTAGCGAAGTGGGCAGGGGCAAAAGTCTATGCTCTGGTTTCCAGTGACAAGAAGGCAGCGATCGCCCATCGTTTGGGAGCAGATATCACCATCAACTATCAGCACCAGCCCGTTGAGGAATTCGTGGCAGAACATACAGATGATCGGGGTTTCGACGTAGTATTTGATACCGTTGGTGACGATAATCTGCAAAATGCTTTCAAAGCCGCAAAGCTAAGTGGAACGGTCGTGTCAATCGTTTCCCTATCTCAGCAAGACTTGACCTTGCTCCATGTAAAAGGGCTAACTCTGCATCTAGTTTTCATGTTGATTCCCATGCTGTTTAATGTTGATCGCGCTCATCATGGAGAAATACTGTCGAAACTGGCTCAAATCGTAGATGAGGGCAAGATCCGACCTCTGCTAGATTCTAAGACCTTCAGCATGGCTGAAATTGCTTCTGCTCATCAACATGCCGAATCAGGTCAAGTAATTGGGAAAGTTGTGCTTACACAATCATCTAATTCTTGAATATCAACAGATAAGGTTTCGGATGCACCCTATTAAGGATTGAGCAGCATAACCACTTATTATGCCGACAGTTTCCGTATAACTTCCCTTAAGAAGGCAATTACACAGATAGTCCCTAGCTAATCCGCCGGAAGGTGGCTGGAGAAGACGTAAATGCGCTGGCTTTCTAGGCTGCCGCAGAGGTCGGAGGGTTTGACGGTTTCGGGGGTGGGCACCGCGTCGTGGTGAAAAACCTGGCGATCGAGGCCCACCTGCAAGC
>DAIPYU010000010.1:9004-56135 GCA_036782635.1 Nodosilinea sp. CTOTU7353 | reverse complement strand
AATTGCGTCGCTTCATGGTTTTACAGGATTAGAACTACACAACGGAAAAAATCTATAGCGGTTCTCACCCGGATGAGGTATAGGCCAGTTAACCAAGTCTAGGAGTTCCAAGGCTTCTCTCAGTCGAGGTGTACTTCATGCGTTCAGGAACCGCTATAAATCAATTGGCGAAAAATCAGGCCGATCAACTAGGCTCCCGTTCACCCTGGGTTAGAAGAACTTCAGGTAGCGCTTGATTTCCCAGTCGGAAATGTGGCTGTGGTACTCCTCCCATTCTTGACGGCGAAAGGCGATGTAGGTTTGGTGCATCAGTGGCCCCATCACCAATCGGCTGAGCGGGTCAACCTCAAAGGCGTCGATCGCCTCTTGCAGGGTGCGGGGCAGCATGTCGATATTAATCGCCTGGAGATCGCCCAGAGAATAGTCATACATGTTTTCGGTGTGGGGGTCGCCGGGGTCTAGCCCCTCGGCAATGCCCTCTAGCCCAGCGGCGAGAATCATCGCCGCCCCCAGGTAGGGGTTGGTGGCAATGTCGGCGGCGCGGCACTCGACTCTGCCCCCGGCCAGGGGAATGCGCAGCATGTTGGTGCGGTTGTTGTTGCCGTAGCAGATGTAGACCGGTGCCCAGGTAAAGCCCGACATGCTGCCCTGGCGCAGCAGCCGTTTGTAGCTGTTGACCGTGGGGCAGGTGACGGCGCAGATGGCCTTGGCGTGGCGCAGCACCCCGGCAATAAACTGGTAGCCCAGGGTAGACAGCCCGCAGCCGCGCGGGTCGTCGGCGTTTTCAAACAGGTTTTGCCCCGTCTGGATGTCGGCCAGAGACATGTTGTAGTGGGCACCGCTGCCGGTGCGATCGCCAAAGGGCTTGGGCATAAAGCTGGCGAAGTAGCCGTGCTTGCGGGCCACCTCCTTCACCATCAGCCGAAAGAAGGTGAGGCGATCAGCCATGGTGAGGGCGTCGCTGTAGGCAAAGTCGGTCTCAAACTGGCCGTTGGCGTCTTCGTGGTCAAAGGAGTACACGTCCCAGCCCAGATCGTTCATGTACTCGACCAGTTCGGTCAGCCAGGGGGCGTTGTCGAGCAGGCTGGGCAGGTCGTAGCAGGGTTTGGCTAGGATGTCGCGATCGCTCACCGGCCCAAAGCTGCCGTCGGGGTTTTCTTTGAGCATAAAGAACTCGGTCTCAATGCCCAGGTTAAAGGTAAACCCCATGGCCGCTGCCTTGGCCAGCATCTGCTTGAGAATGGTGCGGCAGCAGGCGTCAAAGGGCTTCCCCTTGAGGTAAAGATCGCTGGCAAACCAGGCAATGTCTGGGTTCCAGGGCAGCACTGTGGCCGAGGCGGGGTCGGGCATCGCCGCCACCTCCTCATCGCTGATCGCCTGGGGCACGCCATCGAGGGCAGCGCCGGTAAACAGCTCTGAACCCGCCATCATCTGCCCCAGGTGGGCTACCGGCACCATTTTGGCCCTGCCCATGCCGTGGATATCCACATAGCTGGCCAAGGCGTACTTGACGCCTTTGTCCTCTAGGGAGAGTTTGAGGGCTTCGATTTCAGGAGTTAGCGGGTGGGGCATGGGTGGATGGGTGGGGAGTGGATGGGTGGATGGGTAGATGGGTGGATGGGTAGGGGCAGACCCACGTGTCTGCCCTGATGTTGCCTAGGGAACTTTGGGTGGATGGGTGGGTGGATGCGGGAGAAAAAACGTCATAAAAAACAGCAGCCCGAGAGAATGACAAAGCGGTGCTTTGCTATCCTCCCGGGCTTTTATCCCGCCGTGTACCAGGGGCCTGGAGCGATGCGGCGGAGCGCAGGGCTAAGGGACTGTCTGGCGGCTTCTCTCGGACCAGGCACCTGCCGCAGCGGCAGGCCGGAACCCTAGAAGCCTTTTTGGCTATTCAAAATAGTTGATTAGTGATTGATTAACTTCGGCTCAAGGTCGATCCACCTATAGGCTTAGCAATTGCTTAAGAATTAGAAAGTAACCGCTGCTACTAAATCGCCCTTGATTCAGATTTCTTCCCCGCTTGTCACCCGCTTGTCGTCCGCTTATGGGTGGATTAAACCTACAATTCAAGACAGGCATACCCAAGGCAGTCACCATTTCTAAACCCATGGCCCCAGTTGAGCCAGTTGCATCAGATCAAGCCATTGCGCTGCGCTATCCCCGGCGATCGCTCCAGCGGGCCGAGCGCGCCTTTCGGTGCTCCCCCTTTCAGCTAGATCTGCTGGGGGATATGCGATCGCACAGTATCTCCATTCGCCAGGTGTGCAGCTCAGGGGGCGTTAAAAGCCGCTACAGCCGCCGTCCTCTGACCGAGCTCAGGGCCGAGAACGAAATGATGTGGCTGATCGCCGTGGGGCTACTGCGCCGCGAAGTTGACGGCCAGGGGCTGACCGACAGCTTTCGCCTCACCCCCATGGGTCGCCAGGTGTTTGACCGCCTTTTCCCGCTCACCCCGGCCCAGTATCGCGCCACCCTGGGCGATCATCTCTATAATGCATGGGGCCGACGGGTGCGATCGCTCAGCTGGTGGCATGGCTAATCCAGCTAGTGGCACGGCTCAGATCGTCCTGATGGGTGTTGTTGTTCCTGAAGAATCTGCATAGGGAGTAGCTGGTTAGGCAATCGCCTAGACCCAAGCGCTACCGTTGACCTCATTCAACTTTGGAGACGCTCCATGAGAGCAATCATGGTAGTGGGAACAGCCTCCCACGTGGGCAAATCATTGATTACCACGGCCCTCTGCCGCATTCTCAGCCGTCGGGGCTGGCGGGTCGCCCCCTTTAAAGGGCAAAACATGGCCCTCAACTCCTACGTCACCGCCAACGGCGGCGAGATGGGCTACGCCCAGGCCGTACAGGCCTGGGCGGCCGGGGTGCCCCCTCAGGTCGAAATGAACCCCATTCTGCTCAAGCCCCAGGGCGACATGACCTCCCAGGTGATTCTCAAGGGCCGGGCTGTGGGCCGCACCACCGCCATGCAGTACTACGAAAACTTCTTCGACCAGGGCTGGCAGGCCATTCAAGAAAGCCTCACCCGCCTGGGCCAAGACTTTGACTTTGTGGTCTGCGAAGGGGCCGGTAGCCCCGTAGAGGTCAACCTCAAGCACCGCGACCTCACCAACATGCGGGTGGCCAAACACCTCAACGCCCCCACCGTGCTGGTGGCCGACATTGATCGCGGCGGCGTCTTTGCCCACATCGTCGGCACCCTAGAGCTGATGGATGCCGATGAGCGCGCCTTGGTCAAGGGCATCATCATCAACAAGTTTCGCGGCCAGCGCGAGGTGCTGGAGCCAGGTTTGACCTGGCTCAAAGAGCGCACCGGCATCCCCGTGCTCGGCGTAGTGCCCTGGATTGAGAACGCCCTGCCCGCCGAAGACTCCCTCAGCCTGCTTGATCGCACCCCCGGCAGCAAAAAACAGGCCGACATCACCATCGCCGTGATACGCCTGCCCCGCATTTCTAACTTCACCGACTTTGACCCGCTAGAGGCCGAGCCCAATGTGCGGGTAATCTACCGCAGTCTCAAAGAAAAGCTGGGCTACCCCGACGCCGTGATCATCCCCGGCACCAAGACCACCATCGCTGACCTGCTAGCCTTACAGCGCAACGGCATGGCCGAAGAACTTCAGAACTATGTGGCCGCCGGGGGCACGGTAATGGGGGTCTGCGGTGGTTTCCAAATGATGGGTCAGTTTCTGGCCGATCCCGAGGGCATTGAGGGCCACGAGGGCCGCTTCCCTGGGTTAGATTTATTCCCGCTGCGCACGGTGATCACCCAGCAAAAGATTGCCCGCCAGCGCACCGTCAGCTCCCGCTTCCCCCAGGAGGGGCTGCCGGTGTCGGGCTACGAGCTGCACCAGGGCCGTACCCAGCTGCTGCTCTCCGACGGTCAAGACGAGAAGGGCACCAAGTTTGAATTCTTGTTTGAAGACCGCAGCCTGGGGGTGGTTGACGCCAGCCAGTCGCTGTGGGGCACCTACCTGCACGGCATCTTTGACAACGGCCCCTGGCGGCGGGCCTGGCTCAACCGCCTGCGCCAGCAGCGCGGTCTGGGATCGCTGCCCACGGGCATCCCCAACTACCGCGAACAGCGCGAGGCCATTCTCAACGAGCTGACCGAGGCCGTTGGCGAACATTTAGATCTGACGCCGCTGCTGGGGTGAGGCTGTTGGCTGACCAGTCAACGCTTCTTTTTCTTTTTGGATAGCCCAGAACCAAAGCCCTTGGTAGGTTCAGCGCCTACCTTAGAAGCTTTTGACCTGAGCTTTTCGGCATCCACACGGCGGCGAAGGTCAAAAGCCTCTGCCCGCGAAATCAGCCCCAGCCCGTACTGGACATCAATCCAATCTCCGGCGATGGAGAGGTCAACCCGTTTAGCGGCAAACGCTCGTTCAATTAAGGGAGCCGATGCTTTAGCGTCCAAGCCCATCAGACTGGCAGCCAGCACCCCGTTCAAGTCTGGGCTATTTTTAGAAAATTGCTCAAGCTGCTGCTCTAGGGCAGCTATGCAGTCGGTTCGAGCCTCTGGGTGGGTCTGGCCTAGTTTGACTAAGATGCTGGCTGCTGTCCAGCGGCGATAGAAAACATTCTCAGGGTTGGCTAAAAATGCCTGAACGGGAGGAATGGCTGCGGGACCAATGAGCGCAAACACATCAGGCATATTCTCGGGCAGCCAGTCGTCGTCTTCCATGGTGTTGAAGATTGACAACAAGGGCTCAATGGCCGCCTCTGCCTCAAGCTGTCCTAAGGCGCGCCAGGCATGTACCGGTGCCCAGACTTCCGGGCTTTCAGGATCGGCCCAATTAAGATCTTGGTCGATCGCCATCTGAATCAGATCAGGAATGTGCTCGGCGGTGAGAGCATAGAGTTTGGCATAGTCAGGCCATGCTTGACCCAGGCTGATGTGCTCTTCTCCGAGCTGGAGCAGAGCGTTGACTGGGGCAGAGTAGGTGACGGAAGTCATAGGCGATGGAACGTGAATAGTTATCAGTTACCGCGAAGATCTCAACTAGACTAAATCTTACAACTCAAACTTCCATGCGTTAGAAGCTGTGACTTTGGCGGCGGCAGCCCACCCAGGCCGAGAACCCCTGCGCCTAGAACCCGGGTTTCTTTCTTGTGTTATTACAGGTTTCTGCTACTGGCCCAGAAACCCGGTTTCTTGCCTCCCGCAAGTTGAAACTTTCCGCTATTCTGGCTACGGGCTTTCCTTAGACTTCGGTACTTTATGACCGCATCTCCTCACGCAAATTGGGGCCAGCGCTGGCTGTCGCGGCTGACCATTCCCCAGCGGGCAATTCCGTACCTGTTTTTACTGCCCGCCCTGGTGGCGCTGGGGATCTCGGTATTTTGGCCAGCGCTGCAAGCCTTTTATCTGAGCTTCACCACCTTTGGGGTAGACCTGACGGCGGCCCCCACCTGGGTGGGCTGGGCCAATGTGCAGCGGCTGAGAACCGACCCAATTTTCTGGCAGACGGCGCGCAACACCCTGGTGTACCTGGCGGGAGTGGTGCCAATTTTGACCTTTGCACCCCTGGGGCTGGCGATTTTAGTCAACCGCCAGCTGCGGGGCATGCACTGGCTGCGGGTGGCCTACTACTCGCCCGTGGTGGTGTCGATGGTGGTGGCGGGCATTGCCTGGCGCTGGCTCTACGCCGAGACGGGCCTATTTAACCAAATTTTGAGAAGCCTGGGGCTGACCGAGAGCGGCATTCCCTGGCTGACTAGCCCGGCCATGGCGCTGTTTAGCGTCATGGTGGTGACGGTGTGGAAGGGGCTGGGCTACTACATGGTGATCTACCTGGCGGGGCTTCAGGGCATTCCCCAAGACCTGTACGAGGCCGCAACGCTAGATGGCTCCGATGGCTGGCGCCGGCACTGGGATATTACCCTGCCGCTGATGAAACCCTACGTGGTGCTGGTGAGCGTGATCTCTGCGATCGCCGCCACCAAAGTCTTTGAAGAGGTCTTCATTATGACCCAGGGTGGCCCCCGCAACAGCTCTAAGACTGTGGTCTACTACATCTACGAGCAGGCCTTTCAAAAATTTGAAATTAGCTACGCCTGCACCCTTGGGTTGGCGCTGTTTTTGGTGATTTTGGTGCTCTCGGCCCTGCGGTTGGCGGTCAACGATGGCACCAAGCCTCTGACCTAGGCCACCCGGACAGGCTGAGCCAGGTCTAAACAACTGACCTGCACATCTTGCACTTCAACATGGGTGGTGCCGTCGGTGCTCAACGCCAGATCAACCAGCTGATCGAGCAGGTCTAGACTCTCGACGTGACCAATGAATATAACCGCTGAGCCACGCTGCTTAACAGTGAGTTGGCGAACTGCGCCGCGCCCCACCTGGCTGTGAAAGCTGGCCTGAATGCGTTTAGCCAGCCCGTAGTAGTCGTACTCGCCACCTAACCCCACCCGCTCGGGGGGAATGGCCGATAGCTGGGCGATCGCCTGGGTGACATAGTCAGGCTTGGCGTAGCAAACCCCACGAATGGTATGGCCCACTGCCGTCAACGATTGCACGATTTTAGCCATCTGAGTCTGACCCCTTCTGTCTAGTTAGACGAAAACCAGCTTTTGGACAAAAACCAGCACCTACAGCCACGAAACCGCTACAGCCTAGCCCTTTAGCAAGCCTCTATGCGAAGCTCAGCACGAAGCTCAGCGGTAGATGCACAATCCTAAATACCCGTCAGCCAGCCCCGATTCCGCAGCAAACTTAAAGATATTATGAATTATATTACGGGCTCCCTAGCTAGATTACGTATCATTTACAACCTTTAACCACCTTGATCGGGGCAAATTTACTGTTGCAGCGACACGGGCCTATGAAGATTTGACCAAGCAGTTTGCTTATTGGGTTTGACCTGGGTAGCCTGCCAAAGGTTCCCGACTGGGAGAAGTTAAATCCGTTACGGCTCCGGTCAGTGGCTCTGGAGTGGCCCCAGAGCAGCCCCTAACCCTGAGCATTCTCCGTCAGCAGGGCTACGGCGTAGGCGGCGATGCCCTCCTGGCGGCCCACCGGGCCCAGGGTTTCGTTGGTGGTAGCCTTGACCCCCACCTGGTCGGGGGCCAGCCCTATTTTGGCCGCTAGGCGCGATCGCATCGCTTCAATGTGGGGCTTGAGCTTGGGCTGCTCGGCCACCACCACCGAGTCAATGTTGCTGATCTGCCAGCCCCGCGATCGCACCATAGCATTCACCTGCTCCAGCAGCTTGAGGCTGTCGGCCCCTGCCCACTCCGGGTCGCCGGGGGGAAAGTAGAGGCCAATATCGCCCAGGCTCAGCGCCCCCAGCAGGGCATCCATGATGGCGTGGGTGAGCACATCGGCATCGCTGTGGCCGTCTAGCCCCAGGTGGTGGGGAATAGTGACACCGCCGAGAATGAGCAATCGCCCTTCCACCAGGCGATGAATGTCGTAGCCATTGCCAATCCTGATCCCCATAGTTTTTGCCCCCATGTCTTCAAAATCTCATTAAATTTATTTAGGCAATGGTGCATCGCTGCGCGGATGCACCCTACACCCACCTACCCACCTACCCACCTACTCATCCCCCTCCGCCACCCACCGCCCATACAAATCAGGCCGCCGCTCTCGCGTGCGCTCGATCTGCTGCTCGCGCCGCCAGGCGGCGATCGCCTGGTGATTGCCCGACAGCAGCACCTCCGGTACCTCCCAGCCGCGAAAGCGGGCGGGGCGAGTGTACTGGGGGTAGTCGAGCAGCGGCGTCTCAAAGCTCTCAAAGCGCAGGGAGTCGGTTTTGCCCACGGTGCCGGGCAGTAGCCGCACCACGCCGTTGATCAGCGTCAGCGCCGGAATCTCGCCGCAGGTGAGCACAAAGTCGCCCAGGGAGACCTCCCGCGTCAGCAGATGACTGACGCGCTCATCGACGCCTTCGTAGTGGCCGCAGATCAGCACCAGCTGATCGCAGGTCGCAAGTTCGCGAAATAACCCCTGGGTCATGGTTTCACCCTGGGGGGTGAGCAAGATCACCTCGCGCCGGGGCAGCACCGGCAGAGATTCTACCGCCGCAAAGATGGGGTCAGGCTTCATCAGCATGCCGACCCCGCCACCGTAGGGTTCGTCGTCTACTCGGCGGTGCTTGTCCGTTGTAAAGTCCCGGGGATTGGTAAGATAAATTGCTGCAATTTGGCGCGCCAGAGCTTTACCAATCAGCCCTGACTCCAGGGGTGAGGTAAAAAAGTCTGGGAACAGGCTGACAACATCTACTCTCAGATGGGAAGCCTCCGAAATGCCAGTTGTCATAACCTAGACTGCTGAGGCCCGAAGACCTGGTGGGTTGAGTAAGCGTGATCCAAGTCCAGAGGTGAAGCCCTATCTGTGGTGAGCCCGAACCAAGTTCAAACGCGGAGTTTTATCTGTAGGAAAACTACAGCTCCCGAGCTGGACCTGGTATAAAGCTACAGATCTCAAGCTGGACTTGGTATATAACGCTCTCTATCATGCAGTAATCGAGTCTAGGTAGCAATTCTCGTCCCTTTGTAGAGCGGCCCATGTCTCCCGTTAAGTACCACGCTATTCTGGCCATCGGCGGCGCAGAAGATAAAGTCCACGGCAAAGAAATTCTGCACGCCTTTTTTGAGCGCGCTGGGGGAACGGCAGCCCGCATTGGCATTATCCCCTGCGCGTCGCGGGACCCGGAGGCGATCTCAGGGCGCTATCAGCAGATTTTTGCCGAGATGGGTGCCCCCGAGACGGTGGTGATGGACATTCGCGATCGCACCCAGGGCGAAGACCCCAACTGGAAGACGGTGGTCGAACCCTGCACCGGGATATTTATCACCGGCGGTGACCAGGTGCGTCTGTGCGGGCTGCTGGCCGACACCCCGCTGATCGACATTGTTCGCCAGCGGGCACAGCTGGGCGAGCTCACCCTGGCGGGCACCAGCGCCGGGGCCGCCGTCATGGGCCACCACATGATTGCTGGCGGCGGCAGCGGCGAGTCGCCCAACCGCTCGCTGGTGGATATGGCCATTGGCCTGGGCTTTGTGCCCGAGGTGGTGGTCGATCAGCACTTTCACAACCGCAACCGCATGGCTCGGCTGCTGAGCGCCATGGCCATGCAGCCCAACCGCCTCGGCCTCGGCATTGACGAAGACACCTGCGCCCTGTTCGAAGGTGACGGCAGCTTTCAGGTGATCGGCAAGGGGGTGATTGCCGTGGTCGACCCTGGCCACATGACCCACACCAACGAGCCAGATATTACTGCCGCCGATCCCCTCAGCATTCACGGGCTGCACCTGCATTTGCTGGCCCACGGCGATCGCTTCGACATCAACCAGCGTAAGGCGCTTTCCCCCGCGCGCTAGCAGCAGCGTTCTGCTCCGCTAATCAACCAATTAACCCTAATTCTCTGTCTCATCGGGAAGGTTCCACAGCGCCAGCACATGCTCGGTACCACCGATGGTGATGATGTTCCCATTGGGCTGCACCGCAAAGCGCCAAATATCGGTGTCAAAGCCAGTTAGGGTTTCAACATGTCTGTTCTCTTGCAAATCCCAGACGCGAATTGTCTGGGCAGCATCAGAGCTCCACAGCCGCGAGCCATCGATTCTGACATCGTTGACGTAGCTCTGGTGGCCCCTAAGAATAGCCTTGGGGGTTTGGTCGACCATGTTCCACAGTCGCACGGTTTGGTCGCTCGACGCGCTGACCAGGGTGCGATTGTCTTCGCTGATATCCAACCGATTGATAAAGGTCAATGGCTCATGGCCTGCTAGCGTAATCGGTTGGCCAAGACTGTTCATCGTCCACACGTGGAGACTTTTACCGCCACTCACGAGGTAACTATCGTCGCGGCTAAACCGTAGATCGTTGATGGTGCCATCGGCCTGCAGCGCACGACTGGGGGCAACGTTCTCAAGATCCTGTGGATCGACCCGTCGGCCACTCTGGTCGGTCAAGTCCCAAAAATAAATATTGCCGCCGCTGTCGGCACTGATCAGCAGCCTGCCATCGTTGCTGACCTCTAGGGCGTTAATCGGCAGCGGGTGGGCATCCACGATGGTGGCTAGGGGTAACCCGTCGGCCATGGCCCAAAACCGAATCGTGCGATCATCTCCGGCGGAGATCAAAATTTCTTGGTCGGTGGTCATCGTCAGGGCTTTGACCACGTTAGTGTGGTCGCGCAAAATGCGCAGGCCGCGCTCCTCTTCTAGGTTCCAAAATCGCACGGTCTGGTCAGAGCTGGCCGTCACTAAGGTATGGCCATCTTTCAGCAGCATCATGGCCAGCACATCGGCGGTGTGGCCCGCCAGATTGCCCAAGGGCTGCACGGCAACCTGAGGCACGCTCTCGGTTACCGCCATTTCTGACACTGGCTGACTGGCAGGTCGAGTCAGGGCATACCAGCCCAGGGGCACCGCCAGAACCAGCCCGGTTAGCCCCGCCAGCAGCCAGGGGCGCTGGTCAAACCAGGGGGGCAAAAAGCTGCGGGCTGGGTCGGATTGGGTTTTGCCCTCGCTGGGGTTGAGGGTAGTCTCAGCCCAGGGGGTAGCACCGGCTGATTGGGGGGGAAGGCCAGAGACCTGGCGCGAGCGCACCTGGGCCAGGCGTTCTAAAATCAACGCCGTCGACTGAGGCCGATTGGCCGCCGCCGGGGCAATCAGGTCGTCGACCAAATCGGCCAGCGGCGCAGAAATCTGGGGAGCTAACGAACGCCACAAAAAGGAATTGGTGCGCGAGTTATAGATCGCTGAGTCGTTGGGCAGCTTAGCGGTCATTAGATAGATCATGGTGCGGCCCAGGGCATAGAAGTCTGACTGGGGCACCGCCTGGCCCTGCTCCTGCTCGGGGGGCGTGTAGCCCGCCGAACTCACTGTGGTAATGCCGCTGTCGCCCAGGTTGGCCATATAGGTCTGGGTCACCTCGCGGGCGGCCCCAAAATCGACCAGCACCAGCTGCCCAGATGGGCGCAGCATAATATTCTCAGGCTTAATGTCGCGGTGAAAGTAGTTGTGCCCATGGACCAGATCCAGCACATCGGTCAGCTGGGTCATCCACAGCATGGCCTGCTTTTCGCTGATCGGGTGGTTGCCCTGCTGCACCATCCACTGCTTGAGATTGGGGCCTTCGATCTTTTCCATCACCAGGCAGTGAGACGGCTCGGTGCTGCCAGCGGGGTAGTGCAGGAAATAGCCCTCGGTCTCGACCCGGGGCACCCCCGGATGGTTGAGCTGGCTGAGCACCTGAGCCTCACGGCGAAATAGCTCGACCACCTTAGCGTTGGCGTTGTAGCCCTCTTTGAGCACCTTGAGAATTTTGGGAATATTGCGCTCGTAGGCCTCGTACACCCGGCCAAAGCCGCTGTCGCTGCTGATCAAGCGCATCACCCGATAGCGCCCCTGCAAGACCAGGGCCGACCCACAGGTAGCGCAAGCATCCCTCCCGCCGTTGTCGGGATGGTTAGGCTGCGGGCAAACCGGGTTTATACAAAGACTCATAGCCGACCGTAGAATGCATTCCCCTGTGTGTTTCAGTGTTCCACGGAATGCAGGCGATTTATCTCAGCCACAGAGCTTTCTTAGCAATTGCCCAACCGGCAGACCGGGGCTTACCAGCGACCACTGGCTCCGCCCCCAGAGGAAGAACCGCCCCCCGACGAGCTGCTGCCGGAGGAACCGCTGCTGGACTCACGTTCGAGTCGGGGCAGGTAGACCGTGGTTTCATCGGTGTGGTGGCAGTGGCGGCAGCAGCGCTCGGCGATCGCCTCTCCAGAGGCACTGTAGGTGGGGCTGACCACGGTGGTCTGCTTCACGGTTTCAAGGGTTTTGAAGCGGCAGCTGGGGCAATCGCCATACTTCTGGCCAAAACCAAAGTTGGGGAACTGGCGCTTCACAATTTGCCGACACTGGGGGCATTCGAGGACATTGTGCCGCACTGAGCCCAGCTGTAGCTCGGTGCGCTGCCCGGCGCTGAGGTGGGCCTTGGCTGATTCGGGGGGCAATGGCTGCATCCGCACCGCGCAGAAGGAGCACTTGGGCCGCACAAAATCCCGCCGCTTGAGCAGGCCAAAGAGGCCAATACCGCCTGCCAGCAGCGCACCTCCAGCCCCCTTAGCCGCCTCTGGGCTGGGCCAGGGCAGGTTCTCTAGGGTGGAGGGCGGTGGGCCAGTGAGCTGGCGAATCATCGCCTGGGTACCGTTGTATAGCCCGGCACTGTACTCAGATTCTCGGAAGCGGGGCAGCATATACTCGTCGATTACCAGCTGCATGCGGGCGTCGTAGGCGCGGCTATAGCCCCGGCCCAGTTCAATGCGCACCGCCCGATCGCCCTCTGAGAACAGCACCAGCACGCCGTCGTTGCGCTGGGCATCGCCGAGGCCCCAGGTGTTGAAAAGATTAGTGGCAAAGGCTTCAAAACTGCGATCGCCCGTGTTGTATATAGCGGTAGAAGACAACGTCACCACCACCGCCTCAATGCCGGTGGTGGCCCGCAAATGCTCCAGCAGTGCCCGCAGCTCATCCTGTTCGGCGGACTGCAAAATTTGGCCATAGTCGTTGACGATAGGGTCTTGACGATGGGGGTAACTGGTCTGAGCCGTC
This sequence comes from Nodosilinea sp. CTOTU7353, assembly GCA_036782635.1. Lineage (GTDB taxonomy): Bacteria > Cyanobacteriota > Cyanobacteriia > Phormidesmidales > Phormidesmidaceae > Nodosilinea. Next base: position 43,563 of record DAIPYU010000010.1, on the reverse strand, counting down.
TGGGCGATGGCGGTGGGCAATCGCAAATTCGGCACAGCCTCCGGCAGCAGCCCCGGTCCCAGTATCAGAACGGCGTTAGCGGCCCCGATCAAAATGGGGCCAAGGCGGCGAGCAGATCGACATCGACTGCGATTGGCCATGGTAATCTCCTGTGGTGCGGTGCCAGGGGTTGGAACTGTGCCCAATCCCAGCATGCCCACCTAGCAGAATGACCTACACAGCAGGGCACGACCTATAACTTCAGCACCGCCGCGACCAATTCCCTACGGGAATGGCCAAAGGTGATGGAATAGCTCAAGGTAATGGTTCAAGGTGATGGCTCAAGGTGATGACTGGCGACGGGCAGTCGGTCACAGGGCGTCGACGGGAGGTGCCGCCAGCGGGGGACGCTGAAATAGCGAGGCCCCAGCAGCAGCCACCATCACCAGGGCGATTGCCCCCAACATAGCGGGGCTAAGTGCTTCCTTCAGCCACACAAAGCTGATCAGGGTGGCGATCGCCGGCTCTAGGCTCATCAACACCCCAAACACATTTACCGGCATCCGCCGCAGGGCGTTCATCTCCAGGGAGTAGGGCAGGGTGCTGGCCAGCAGCGCCACCCCCAGCCCCAGCAGCAAAACCTGGGGCGACAGCAGGGCGCGCCCCTCCGCTACAATGCCCACGGGCAATAGCGCCAGCGCCCCCACCGCCATCGCCAGAGCCAGCCCCTCGCCGCCGCGAAACGCTCGCCCCATGCGGGCCGACAGCACGATGTAAGCCCCCCAGGCCACCCCCGCCAGCAGCGCAAAGGCAACCCCCAACCCGTCCAGATCGGGGGTGTTGAGGGGCGACAGCAGCACAATGCCCACCGCTGCCAGCCCCACCCACAGCCCGTCAAGCCAGCGGCGCGAGTGCAGCAGCGCCACCGTCAGCGGCCCCGAGAACTCCAGCGCCACCGCCACCCCGATGGGAATGCGGGCGATCGCGCAGTAAAACAGCGCATTCATTATCGCTAGCGACAGGCCAAAGGCCACCAGCAGTCGGTAGTCTTGGAGGCTGTGGCCCCGCCAGCGGGGGCGGCACCAGGCCATCAGCACCGCCGCCGACAACCCCACCCGCAGCAGCACCATGCCCAGCGGCCCCACCTGACCAAACAGACTCTTAGCCAGGGTCGAGCCCAGCTGAGTTGAGGCCATCGCGGCGATTACCAACCATGGGGCCGGGGGCGTAAACGCAGGCAGCAGTGGCTTGGGCAGCAAAGAGTGGGGCGACAAGATACTATTCCAAAAACGACAACCCTTCAACTCTAGCGCCCACGGTCAATGGCACCTAACAACAGCATCGATGGCGAACCATGATCGGGATGATATAGATAAGGTTCGCGGTGTACGGTTCACGGCCGACCTCGAACCGTACACCGCAAACCGTTCCCCCCAAGCCGGATTGCCCTACCTCTAGGGTGTCTAGTTTTGGCTATGATCCACCTTAGACTAATGGCATTAATCCCTGATATTCACCCCGGCACCCTGCCCCAGAGCTGTAGCTTTTTCCAGGATGTTCTCCATGCTCGCCTTTTTAGCCCTTGCCCCCACTCTGCCACCTCAGCCCCAGGGTCTCTCTGGGTTTTACCATCAGGTCACCCAATGGCTGTCTAGCCTGGTCAACAGTGTCAGCAGCTACCTGGCTCCGCTGGGCCACAGCATCGCCAATTTGCCAGCGCCCGCCGCACCGCAGGCCTCAGCAGTTTGGCATCTGGCGCTGTACGGGTTGCTGGTGCTGGTCATGGTGATGGGGGTGGTGGGGGCGGTTGTGCCTGCCATGCCCGGCATTACGCTCCTGGTCGGGGCGATCGCAGTGTGGGGTCTGGTCGCGGGGTTTGTGGGGCTAAAGTGGGCCTTGGGCGTGGCGCTCATAGCGCTCATACTCAGTTTTGCCATCGACTACCTGGCCGGAGTGCTGGGTGCCCAACGAGTCGGGGCCAGCAGCTGGGGGCAAATCGGGGCCTTTGTGGGCATGTTTTTGGGACTGTTTGGCCTGTTGCCCCTGCTGCCTACGGGTATTCCCCTGCTGGGGTTGCTGGTCGGTACCGTGCTGGGGGCCTTTATTGGCGAATTTTTGCACCGTCGCGAGCTAAAGCTGCTCCAGCGCATTAAGCAATCCGCCAAGGTGGGCTTGGCGATCGTGGTTGGCACCATAGTAGGCAATATTCTTCAGGGCGTGCTCGCCCTAGTTAGCCTGATCGTGTTTTTAGTCACCACCTGGCCCGGCAACTGGGCCTAGGGCCGCTGACACTGCCCCGTTTGGAGAGCAGAAATTTCCCTCGCCAGGGCAAAGTCTAAATCGGTTATACCCCCGGCATCATGGGTGGTGAGACGAATGGTCAACTGGTTATAGGCAACGGCTAGATCCGGGTGGTGCCCTAGGCGCTCCGCTGGCTCCACCAGGCGATTTACAAAATCTACCGCCTCAACAAAGTTGGCAAATTGGCAGGTAGTTACCAGGCCATCAGCGGTCTGAAGCCATTCTAGAGGTGGCACCTGGCCCATCGACCAAGCAGCATTCCCAAGGGCGGCCAGGCCGAACCCAACCGTTAAACAGTAGCCTGGGGAGGATCGCGGCTCCAGCAGATGTTTTCTCCAGATCATGGGCTCACTTTTTTGACCGGGTGCTAGATATAGGGTAACCCCCATCACAGTCTCTCTACCGACAGCGTAGGCATAGAGGCACACAGCATAAAAGCAGCTAAAAGAAGAGTCAATACAGCCTCCCAGCATGGCCTAAGACAGGCTCAGATCCAGATCTTAAACAGCAGACAGTCGTGGCTCAAAAGGGCAAACTGCTGGGTTATTTTTAGCAAGTTTCATGGAAAATAGGTTACTTCAGTCAGTTGACTGAAGTACAAAGCTACTTCTGGATAATTACTGATAAATTTCCCAGAACTAGGAAGTTTGCCCAAAAAACAGACAAGTAGCTGCGGCTTTCTCGGTTGCGATCACCGCCCCAAGAAGCCGTCAAATCCAGCCTTCCGTATATATACGCATACATTTTACTTTCAAAAAAATAGGCGTTTAGGAAGCCAACTTTTGTAGGGGTCTAACCCCCCTTAGAGGATTCCTAGTGCTTCGATAAACTAAACCCATCGAGGCGTGAGCGCTCAGTTCCGAGAATTTTCCTACGGTTTTTCGAAGACTGAGTCAGTAGAAATCTCACCTGAAATAAATGGCTAAAGTTGCTGTGTTCCCAATTCCATTAGTCAGCCAATTAAATCTAGAGAACGCCAAGTCAGGGTGCGAGGAAAATGTCACGGGATGCGCTTATTGTCGGAATAAACACCTATCAAAATCTGCCTGATTTACAGGCACCTGCTCAGGATGCTGAGATGATAGCTCGGTGTTTAGAAAGCTTTGGAGAATGTCGTGTGGGGCGGCTGCCCGAGGCCATTACCCATCAAAAGCCAGCGATTAGCTTGCGGGGTATGGTTACTACATCCATGCTAGAAGAGGCGCTGATTAAACTGTTTAAGCCAGCGGGTAAAAACATTCCTCAAACCGCTATCTTCTATTATTCTGGCCACGGCCTTCAGCGCCAGGCGGGCATTCAAGAAGGCTATTTGGCCACCAGCGATGTTAACCCGGCGGGGGGGCAATATGGGTTGTCGCTGCACTGGCTGCGGCGGCTGCTGCAAGAAAGCCCCGTGCGGCAGCGGGTGATTTTGCTCGACTGCTGCAACAGCGGCGAGTTTTTTAACATGCTCGAGGCCGACCCCGGCGCTAGGGCTGGCACTGATCGCCTGTTTATGGCCGCCGCCCGCGAATACGAATCCGCCTACGAATCGCTCGATAGTGATTACAGCGTCTTTACCCAGGCGCTGCTGTCGGGGCTAAATCCTTACAAAGTCAAAGGCGGTATTGTCAACGGCCACTCTTTGACCGATGTGGTCAACCGCGAGCTCAAGGGCGAGCTACAGCAGCCCCTGTTTGAGAGCTCTGGCGGCGAAATCGTCCTTACCCGGATGGCCGGGCTGAGCGCCCCCAAGCCAGAGGCGCCGTTGCCGCTGCTAGAGCGATTGCAGCAGCTACGCTACGGGTTTTGTCCGTTTCCGGGGGCGGCTCCATTTGGCGCGGCTCACAGCGAGTTTTTCTTTGGCCGCGACGACATTACCCAAACACTGGTCGAACGAGTGCAGACCTCTCGCCTCTGCGCTCTGGTGGGGGCCTCGGGGTCAGGTAAAACTTCAATTTTGCAGGCTGGTCTCATGCCTAGGCTGGCCCAGTTAGAGAGCGGGGTCCAAGTGCGCTACCTGGCCCTGGGGGCATCGCCCCTGGCCAACCTGGCGGAGGTCTTTGTCGACCCGGCCGCCACGGGCCTGCGGCGGGCCGAGCAGCTGCGGCGGGCCGAATCGTTCTTGCAGCAAGGGCCAGAGGGCTTTTGCCAGCTAGTGCAGGCGGTGGCGGGAGAGGCCCCTCTGGTGCTAGTGCTAGATCAGTTTGAGGGGCTGCTGGCCGAGGGGCTTGCCCCCGAGGGCGATCACCGCCGGGTGATCGACTGCCTGACGACGGCCGTTGAGCGAGCGCACCTGCCCTTGCGCCTAGTGCTGGGGCTGCGGGCCGACTACCTTGACACTCTCAGTGAGTTTCCGGCCCTACAGGCTCTGGTGGCTGACCACAGCCTGGCGGTGCCCACTATGGCCTACAACCAGCTCAAGGCCACTATTGTTGGCCCCCTAGAACGAGTTGGGTTACGCTACGATGCCAACCTGGTCTATACCCTGCTGCTCGATGTGGTCAGCGCCCCGGCCAATTTGGCCCTCTTGCAGCTCACCCTAAAAGAACTGTGGTTACGGCGAGAGACCAACCTGGCGACCCCAGAGCCGCCCTGCCTGACCCTGGCTACCTATGCCGAGATGGGGGGGCTGCGCCACTTGCTCAGCGAGCGGGCCAGCCGGTTTTACCAGAGTCTCTCGACGGCTGAGCAAGCCATTGCCCAGCGAATTTTTTTGGGTCTCTGCGACCTCAGCGATGGGGTGGCGCTCACGGGCCGTCGGGTATCTCTAGCTGAGCTAGTGACCGCAACCCTGGCTGAAGCAGAGGTGAGTAGTGTTTTAGAACAGCTGATTGCGGCGCGCATTGTGGTGGCTCAGGCCCCTGCCCATAGCTCTGATCGCGGCTCAGCCACGCTGGCCGGTTGGTCACCAGAGACGGCCGACGGCGACGTGCCTCTAGTGTGCGATCTGCTGGGGATACCTGCGCCCAGCCCAGCCACCGGTCCCTACTTCGACATTGCCCACGAGGCGCTGATTCGCAACTGGTCGGTGCTGCAGCAGTGGCTGCACACCCAGGGGCCAGTCGTTAGACAGCAGCGCCAGATCGAAGTGGCCGCCCAGGCTTGGCAACAGCAGCGGCAGCCCAATCACCCTGATTTTTTCTTAACCAAGACCCGCCTCAATCAAGCTCAAGCCTTTTGTCAGGCTCACCCCGAGCAGCTTTCGCTGCTGGCCAGCGGCTATTTGGAGGCCTGCGATCGCCACAACCGGCGCTGCCTCCAGAGGCGATATCTGGTGCGGCTGCTGATACCGCTGAGCATGGCCACAGGGATGCTAACCGCCTACGCCCATAGCCACGTGACTCGCCCCTCCACGGCCCTCACCCCAATGCAGGCTGAGCTTGCATTGGGAGCACCCAGCTTTGAGCTGCTTTTCCCCGTTTCGACCCAGCCCGACGAGGTGCCCCTGGGCCTTGGCTTTCCCCAGGCTGGGCCTCAGGCTGGACCTCAGGCTGGAGTAGTGCGAAATGACCTGCTGAGGTTGATGCCCAGGGCAGGCCAGAACCCCCAGCCTGCCCAGGAGAGCCTGGCGGCAGCGCCCCAATTGCGGTCGGCGCTGGCGCGCTCAGTTCGGGGGCTAGAGCCGCTAGAGACTGCCGCCCAGACCCTTCAACCCAGGCCCGCTTTGGCACCAACGGCGATCGCCCCCTCTGCGGGCCCGACCCAGGGCAGCACCCTGCCCTTAGCCAATCAAGTGGTGGAGCTAGAGTCATCGTGGGTGTCGCCTGAGGATCCGACTTTGATTATTCAAGTTTGGTGTACCCGCACCGAAGCTGAGCCGGTGTGCTTTACAACCACCGCCGCTCGAGGTGGTTAGGGGCCAAGGGGCGGGCAAAGACAGGCTATCCTAGTCTTCGTGGCGTAAGCGATGGACTAGGGCATGCAAATTTTGTCGGTGGCGCTGCAAAACTTTAAGACCCACCGCGATCGTTACTTTGAGTTTCAGCCCGGTACCAATGCCATCTGTGGCGAAAATGGCGCGGGTAAGACCAGCATTTTAGAGGCGATCGCCTGGGTGCTCTTCAACTACCAGGGCGACTACGCTAAGGAAGATTTAATTCGCAACGGCAGCGGCAGCGCCCAGGTGACGGTGGCGTTTACCTCCAACTACGACGGCCGCACCTACAGTGCCCAGCGCTGCACCCAGCGGGGCTACGCCCTGTTTGACCCGCAGCTCAACGAGCGCCTGCCCTACACCCGCATCAAAGACGAGGTGCTGCCCTGGCTGCGCCAGCACCTGGGGGTCGGCCCGGCCACCAACCTGCCCCAGCTGTTTGCCCGCACCCTGGGGGTGCCCCAGGGTACTTTCACTGCCGATTTTTTGCAGCCTGCCGAGCAGCGCAAGACGGTTTTCGACGCCATTCTCAAGGTCGAAGACTACAAGCTGGCCTTTAAGCAAATGAACGCCCTGCGCCGCTACGCCGAAGACCAGGTGGAGGCCACCAAGGGGCAGATTGCCCAGTACGAAGAATCTCTCGCCGCCTGGGATGAGCTGCGCCAGCGCCAGCAGACCCTAGCCCAAGCGATTGCCGCCAGTGAAGCCCGCCTGAAAGCACTGGAGGCCACCCTAGCGACCCTCCAAACCCAGCGCGACGGCTTTAAGTCCCAGGCTCAGCAGGTGCAAACCCTGACTAACCAGCGCCAGGGGCTGACCCATCAGCTAGAGGCCAAGCGGGCGGGCTTGGCCCGACTCCAGCAGTCGGTGCAGCAGGCGGAGCAGGCGATCGCCCTCTGCCAAGCCAACCGCGAGGCCTACGCGGGCTACCAGGCGGCGGAGCAAGCGCTCCAGGCCCTGGCCCAGGAGCAGCAGCAGCGCCAGCAGCTGCAAACCGAGTACCAAACCCTGCAAACCGCCCAAGGCAAAAAACAGGTGGAGCTGGCCCGCTGGCAAACTCAGCTGGAGTCATTTGCCGCCGTTGAGCGCGATCTGGCCCAGCTTCAGCCCCAGATCGCCACCCAGGCCGAGCTAGAGGGGCAGCGTCAGACGCTTCAGCAGCAGCTCGACCAGTATCGGCAGCAGCAGCTACAGCAGCAGCAGGGGCAGACCCAGCTCACCCAGCTCACCCAGCAGCTAGAGCTGGCGGTGCAGAGTCGCGATCGCCTCACCGGCCTCCAGCCCCCGGTGGCCGAGATTGCCGGGCTAGAAGACCAGCGCGATCGCACCCAGCAGCAGATCAGCCGCATCGCCGCCGCCCGCCAGTTTGAGGCCGAGCTCAGCACCCTAGTCACCACCAGCCAGCGCCAGGGCCAAGACCAACAGGCCGAAATCGACGCCATTCTCAAAAATCTGGCAGCGCTGGCCAAAAGCCTGCCCCTGCTCTCTGGCCCCACCCTAGATCGCCTGGAGCAGGCCCTGCGGGGCACCGCTGACCTGCACGGGTCGCTGCTGGGGTCGCTGGAGGCGATCTTGCACGACCTGGCCGACCAAACCGACGAAGCCGCCCTCAAAACCGCCCTCAAAACCCTCGAGCGCGACCTCAAGCAGCGCTACGGCTGGCGGGCTGAGCTAGACCAGCTGGCCGGGGTCACGACCCAAATTGGTCAGCTCCAGCAAGCCCAGTCGGAGCTAACCACCCAGCTGGAGGGGCTAACCCAGCAGCTCGCCGACCAGCCCAACCTGCAGAAAGCCCTCGCAGACTTAGACAAACAGCTTGAAACCCTGGGGCGACCCCGAGAAAAGAGCCAAATCTTGCAGCGCACCCTGCACGATCAGGCGCGGGTGGAGCAGGCCCACAGGGCCCAAACCCTTGCTCTGGGAGAGCTAGATCAGCAGAGGTTGGCTTTAGCCAAACAGCTAGAGGGGTTCGCCGATCTAGACCAGCGGCTGGCCCAGGTCCAGAGCGATCGCACCCAACACCAGCCGGGCTACAGCCTCTACCTGCAAAACCAGCAGTTGGCCAACCAGCACGGCCCCCTCCAGGCTGAGCTGGCCACCGCCGAGGGCGAGTTGGCCGGGCTACAGCAACAGCAGCAAGCGGTCGAGCAGACCTACCAACAGGCGATCGCCAGCTTTGACGCCGAAGCCGCCGCCGCCCTAGAAACCACCTACGGCACCACCAAATCTGAGGCCGACCAGCTCTCGGGCAGCCTGCCCCAGCAGCGCCAGCGCCTCGTCGACATCAACCAACAAATCGCAGGGCTAGAGGCGATCGCCCAGCGCTGCGACCAGGCCAAGCAGCAGCTCCAGGCGAAGGAAAAAGCCAGACGCTTCGTCAACTTTGCCCGCAAAGCCTACAACGAAGCCGGGCCGCGCATCACCGAGCAGTACGTGCGCAGCATTTCGCACCAGGCTGATCGCCTGTTTCGCGAGTTGCTCAACCGCCCGAACGTCGCCCTGGAGTGGACCCGCGACTACGAAATCATGGTGCAGGAGGGGCCAAACCAGCGGCGATTTGTGAATCTCTCGGGGGGTGAGCAGATGTGCGCCGCCCTGGCGGTGCGCCTGGCTCTGCTCAAGGTGCTGGCCGATGTCGATATCGCCTTCTTTGACGAGCCGACCACCAATATGGATCGCACCCGGCGGCAGGGGCTGGCCGAGGCCATTGGACGGATCAAGACCTTTCAGCAGCTGTTTGTGATCAGCCACGACGACACCTTTGAGCATCTCACCGAGAACGTCATTTTGGTCGAGCGCGAACCCGACTAGCCCGAAGATTAGCTGAAGGTGCCGTGGCTCCGTGTATGTGACCGCTATCACACTTCGTCAGAACCTCGGAAACCAATCAAATCCAATCAACCTTCCGTAAAGATACTGAGAAAGGGCAGACCTATCGCCGTCTGTGAGGCATTCTGATTACAGATACAGCGACCACAACCTATAGCGAACTCCTTATAAAAAGCGACCCCCGGTGCCTCGGCATCGGGGGTCATTATTTGAGGGGCGATCGCGCTCAACAATGGGAATGCGATCACCCTTCTGTAATGTGAAACCTGCCACCGCAAGACCCGGCGGTCAACCGGTTCACTGGGCGAGAAACCGGGTTTCTGGGCTGCTGTTGTAGGTTACTGATAGCAAACGCAGAAGAAACCCGGTTTCTTTGGCGAGGGTCTAGCTGCCCACAGTCCAGGAGTTGATGTAGATCTCCTGCTCGGGGGTGAGGCTGTCGACCTCGATGCCCATGGCCACCAGCTTCAGGCGGGCAATCTCCTTGTCCACCTCGACGGGGATGGAGTGCAGGCCGGGTTCGAGCGAACCCTTATTCTTCACCAGGTATTCGCAGGCCATGGCCTGGTTGGCAAAGCTCATGTCCATCACGGCGCTGGGGTGGCCCTCGGCGGCGGCCAGGTTGACCAGGCGGCCTTCGCCCAGCACGATCACCGACTTGCCGTTGCTGAGCATGTACTGCTGGGTGAAGTTGCGCACTTGCTTGACTTCGCTAGCCATCGCCCCCAGAGACTCCAGGTCGATTTCGATGTCAAAGTGGCCAGAGTTGCAGACCATCGCGCCGTCTTTCATCGCCTCGAAGTGCTCGCGGCGAATCACGTGCTTGTTGCCGGTGACGGTGATGAACAGGTCGCCTACGGTGGCGGCCTTGGCCATGGGCATCACCCGGAAGCCATCCATCACGGCTTCGATGGCGCGTACGGGGTCGATCTCGGTGACGACCACGTTGGCCCCCATGCCCTTGGCCCGCATGGCGGTGCCTTTGCCGCACCAGCCGTAGCCAGCGACGACCACGGTTTTGCCCGCCAACAGCACGTTGGTGGCGCGAATGATACCGTCGAGGGTCGACTGGCCAGTGCCGTAGCGGTTGTCAAAGAAGTGCTTGGTGTCGGCGTCGTTGACATTCATCGCCGGGAAGCTGAGCACCCCGTCTTTAAACATGGCCCGCAGGCGGACGATGCCGGTGGTGGTCTCTTCGGTGGTGCCGATGATGTCAGACAGCTGGGCCTGGCGCTCTTTGACCAGGGTGGCGACCACGTCGCTGCCGTCGTCGATGATGATGTTGGGGCGGTGGTCGAGGGCGGTTTCGACGTGGCGGTGGTAGGTGGCGCTGTCTTCGCCGCGCAGGGCAAACACGGGAATGCCGTAGTCGGCCACCAGGCTGGCGGCGACGTCATCTTGGGTAGACAGAGGGTTGCTGGCAATCAGAATGGCGTCGGCACCGCCCGCCTTGAGGGTGATCGCCAGGTGAGCCGTCTCGGTGGTGACGTGGCAGCAGGCCGAAAGCCGAATCCCTGCCAGGGGCTTTTCTTTCGAGAAGCGGTCTTGGATCTGGCGCAGCACGGGCATCTCACGCCCGGCCCACTCAATCCGCTGCTTGCCCTGGGTGGCCAGGGAAATATCTTTAACGTCGTACTTAAATTGCAGAGTTGTGGTCATAGCTTAAATATCAGCCCTAACGAATCATTTCTGTGCCAGTTGCCAGAGTTCCTAGCTTAACGGAATTTTTATGCAGGGTACTGCCCCGAGCGCACCTCCTCACAAAACTGCTGAGCCGCCGCCACCGCCTGCTGCCTGAGGTTGACATAGACCTTGGCAAAGGGCGGCTGCCAGGCCGACAGCCCCAGCACGTCGGCCGTGACCAGCACCTGGCCGTCGCAGTGCACCCCGGCCCCAATGCCAATGGTGGGAATGCTCAAGGTCTTGGTAATATCGCGGGCTAGGTCTGAGGGGATGTGCTCTAGAACAATGGCAAACGCCCCCGCCCGCTCTAGGGCCTGGGCTTCGGCGAGAATGCGATCAGCCTCGGCCTCGGTCTTGCCCTGCTTGCGAAAACCGCCCAGTTGGTTCACCGACTGGGGGGTTAGCCCCACATGGCCCATCACCGGAATGCCCCACTGCACCAGGCGACGGATAGTTTCAATCACCTCGCTGTGGCCACCTTCCAGCTTCACCGCCTGGGCACCGGCTTCTTTGAGCATGCGCCCAGCGGTGCGAATGGCGTCTTCCCCGCTGGTCTGGTAGCTGAGAAAGGGCAGATCGACGACCACCAGGGCATTTTTTACCCCCCGTCGCACCGCTTTGGCGCAGATCAGCATGTCTTCCATGGTCAGGGGCAGGGTGGTGTCGTAGCCCAGGACCACCATGGCGAGAGAATCGCCCACCAATACGATGTCGGCCCCGGCCGCGTCGACGATCTGCGCCGACATCACGTCCCAGGCGGTGAGCACGGCCATGGGCTGCGCCGGCTGGCCCGTCTGCTTCCACCGCAAAATTTTATCAACGCTGACGACCATGGGCTGCGCCTAAAAAAGGGTCTAGTTGCCAGAATAACAAACCGCGCCCCTTCAGGAGTGGGTTACAACTTTCCCTGGCTCTTGATGCGCAGATAGCGCTCCACCAGCGGGTCTGAAATGTCGTGGGCGGGGGCATCGAGCACTAGCACGCCGCGCCGTTTGAGGCGAGCAAAGGCGGCCTCGCGCTGACTGAGCAGATCGAGGGCCACCGCCCGCTGGTAGGCGGCATCGACCTCGGCGGTGGGCTGGTGAGCCTGGCGGTCGATCGCCGGATCGCGCAGGGTAATGCAGAAGGGCAGGTGGCGAGGCCGCAGGCGAGCCAAGGCCGAGAGCAGCTCAGCGCTGGCGGTTTCATCGACAATGTCGGTGATGATCACCACCAGGGAGCGGCGGTGCTGCTGCTGGGCCGCGTGGGTGGCGGCGGCCAGGTAGTCTGATTCTTCTAGCACGGGCTGAATGGGGGTGAGGCGCTCGATCAGCTGCTGAAAGTTGGCCCGCCCGCCCTTGGGGGGCAGCCAGGTGTGCAGGGTGCGATCAAATACACCTAGACCGACGCGATCGCCCCGAGATACCCCCGCCAGCGCCAGCGACAGGGCCGCATTCATGCCCCAGTCAAAGCGGGTCAGCCCCTGCACCTGGGCGGTCATCAGCCGCCCGCGATCCAGCAAAATCAGCAGGGTTTGCTCGCGCTCAGGCTCTAGCACTCGCACCAGGGGCTGGCTGAGGCGGGCGGTAGCCTTCCAGTCGACAAAGCGGAGGTCGTCGCCGGTGCCGTACTCGCGCAGTTCGGCAAACTCGGTGCCCACGCCCATGCGCCGTTTTTGTTTGAGGGTGCCGGTGGCTTGCAGGGCCAGTTTGACCGAGAGCTGGTTGAGGCCGATCAGATCGGGGTAGACCACCACGGTGGCGGCGGCGGGCACCGTCCAGTCGGCCCAGGCCAAACCGAGGGGGCCGCGCTGCTGGATCTGGAGGTCGCCCCAGGCATATTCGCCCCGCTGCTTGGGGTTGACGGTGAAGGTAAGGGTCTCTGGTGCTTTCCCATTCAGAGAAATTTCCAAGGGCATCGGGGTGCCGTCGAAGGCGGTGGGGTAGTTGTCGTAGAGGCGCAGGCGGGTGGGCGCGGCGGCTTCACCGTGCAGTGAAATCGGGTTGTCGCGGCCTATGGACAGCCGGTGTAGGGCATCTCGCTGGATCACAGCGCGGCGAGATTTCACCCCCAGGCCATCCCAAACCATTAGGGCAAGCACTGCGCCATTGAACAGCAGCAGCGCCAGCAGCGCCACCCCGATGCGGTTGGGCAGATCGAAAAAATTGGTCAGCAGGGTAGCGACCACCCCGCCGCCGATCAGCAGTCCGTAGGTGCGCCCGGTGGGGATGATGGCCATTAGCGGGGCACCGCCACGCTGTCGAGCACGCCGGTGATGATGCGATCGCCGGTCAGCCCATCCAGCTGGGCCTCGGCCCCCAGCATCAGCCGGTGGCGCAGCAGCGGCATCGCCACCGCCTTGACATTGTCGGGGGTGACAAACCCCTGGCCGTGGAGCCAGGCGTGGGCCTTGCTCGCCGCCAGCCACTGCACCGTGGCGCGGGGCGAGGTGCCCAGTTCCAGGTCGCCGTGCTGGCGGGTTTTGTGGGCCAGCGCCAGCAGGTAGTCGAGAATCGATTCCTGCACAGGTATGGCCTTGACGGCCTGGCGGGCGGCGAGAATGTGCTTGGCCGCCACCACGGGCTTGAGCTGGCCCACATCGAGCCGCTTGGCCTCAAAGCCGCCCTGGGCGTTGAGCAGCATCTGTTTTTCTGCGGTCGCCGACGGGTAGCCCACCACCAGCTTGAAGAGAAAGCGATCCAGCTGGGCCTCGGGCAGGGGGTAGGTGCCCTCAAATTCAAGGGGGTTCTGCGTAGCCACCACCCAAAAGAGATCCGGCAGGGGGTGGCTGGTGCCATCCAGCGTCACCTGCTGCTCTTCCATGGCTTCGAGCAGGGCCGACTGGGTTTTGGGCGGGGTGCGGTTGATCTCGTCGGCCAGCAGCACCTGGGTGAATACCGGGCCTTTTTTGAGGGTAAAGGTACGACTGGTGAGGTCAAAGACATTGGTGCCCGAGATATCCGACGGCAGAATGTCGGGGGTCAGCTGAATGCGGCCAAAATCGGCCTGAATCAGCCGCGACAGGGCGCGCACCAGCAGGGTTTTGCCCGTGCCCGGCACCCCTTCGAGAATCACGTGCCCCCCAGCTAGTAGAGCCACCAACAGCTCCTGCACCAGGGGTTCTTGCCCCACCACCACGCTGCTGAGGGTCTTGCCGATGCGGGCGATCGCCGCCTGTAGGTCACTCTGTTGCTCTTGCTGCCGCTCAGTCATGGCCTGCCGGAGTCTCCTGGGTAGGGGAATGAAGGGATTGTAACCGTTTCAGCCAGTGGCGCAGCTGGCGATCGCCCTTGGGTGTGGGCGGGTTGAGCAGGTGGGCCAGATCGGCGGCGGGGCGAGCCGACCGCTGATTCCACGCTGCCTGGAGCTGCTCGATGGGCAGCGGGGTGTGGCCCAGGCCCAGGGCTTTTTGCATCTGCACGCGCTCGGCCTGGCCCAGGGTTTGCACCACAAAGTCGTGGCTGTTGGCCTTGTGCAGCACCCCGGCCAGGGCCTGAATGTAGGCCCGGCTGTTGTCGATGACGGGGGGTTGCAGAGTACGCCGCTGGCCCAGTCGGCGGTTGAAGGCCAGCAGCGCGATCAGCGTCACCACCAGCGCTTGGCTGGCGAATATGACCAGAGGAGTACGGCCCAGATAGTGCAGCCAGCTGTCGCCGCCGACTTCAGCGGCGATCGCCGCTTGATCTCGATAGCCGTGCAGATACTCATCGACCCACACCCGCCCGCCCTCGCCAGTCACTAGATCGCTCAGCAGGGCAAAGTTGCCGGGCTGGTCGCGGTAGGCATTGGCCGCCAGATGGGGCGTGGCCGCCACCACAAACTGCCCCGAGTCAATGCTCTGTTGCCAGACCACCGCGCCATAGTCATCGTCTAGGGCAGTGCCCCGGCTGCGCCCCGCCGGGTAGCGGCGGCGGGTGTCGATCTGCACCGGGCCAGCCTCACTGCTGAGCGTCTGAGAAAAAGGAGCCGCTGTCACTGGGGTCTTTACCCCCAGCACCACCAGGCGGTGGCCCGCCTCCAGCCACTCGGGTACCCAGGGCAGCACGGCGGGCAAATCTTGCTGGTCAATAAACCCAGGCAGCACCGCCAGCAGGGTTTCGGCCTGGGCGGGGGAGTTTTGCACCAGGGTGGTGAAGGTGTCCTCATCGTTTTCTAGGCGCTCTAGCAGATCGCCCACCGGGCGCTGCCAGCGCTGCACGGAGATGCCCTGCTGCGCTAGCGATTCGTACCAGGCGCTATAGCCCGCCGGGCCACGGTGCCAGGTCGAGCCACTGTCGCGGCGGCCTGCCGCAGGCGCGCCCAAGATCAACAGCCCCAGCAGTAGCGCCAGCGCTACCAGGCCGACGATCCAGGTGCGGCGGTTCCGTGGCAGATGGCGCGTCACGACTGGGCAATCTCCTGGTAGGCGCGGCGACAGCGCTGGTAGGTTTCCTCCGTGGCCGGGGCGTCGCCGTAGGCCAGCCGCTCGTGGGTGCGAATCAGCAGCTCGTAGGGGCGGCTGGGGTTGGCGGCCATGCAGTCTAAATATTCGCCATCGGTGCGGCTGGGGCGGTAGAGCACGGTTTCGCTGTCGTTGAGCCGAGCCAGCCCCGCCATGTAGAGGGCTTTGCAGGCGGCGGCATAGTCACCCTGCTGGGCCAGCCGCTGGGCCTCGCGCCACCAGTGGGCGGCCTGCTTGAGGGCGGCTTCGGTAGGGGCAGAAAACTGGGTCGCCCTGGTGGCGGCCTGGCGCTGTCGCTGGTCGAGGTAAGCGATGATGCCCCGGTAGATCAGCCAGCCCGTCCACAGGGTGAGAGCCGCTACCATCAGCCAAAACAAGCCCTCGGCCACCGGCCCAAGCCAGGGCCAGCGGGGCACCTCGGGGCCATCGATATCGATCCGCGAGAACTGGTACTCGAACCATTCGCCCAGATTTTGCATCGCCTGGCGCAGCTGCCAGGCAGGCGAGTTGATCCGGTGGGGCAGGTCAGCCATGGCAGAAGAGTCTCAAAGCTGGCCCCATTATGGCTCAGGAAGACAGGGAATCTAGCGCTTTTCCTGCTCTAGGTCGATCTTTAGGGTCAGCCGCAGGGGCAAGAAGATTTGCCAGCGAATGGCGATCGCCCGCATGCTAAAAATTAGCCCCATGGCGATCCCCCGGCTCAGGGGTGAGGGCATCACCTGAAGCAATCCCACGTAGAGCATGCCGCCCAGCAAGATCGGCGTCGCGTAAAGCTCCCGCGACAGCAGCAGCGTCGGCCGATGCGTCACCACATCGCGAATAATACCCCCGGCAATGCTGGTGACTAGCCCCATTACCACTGCCACCGGGGCCGGGTAGCCAAACAGCAGCGTTTTATCAATCGCCTGCACCGCAAACAGAGCCACCCCCATGGCGTCGAGGTACGACAGCAACCGCAAAGGCAGCTGGAGAATAAACCGAATGCCCACAAAGGTGGCAAAGGAGGCCCCCAGCGCCACCCAAAAGCTGGTCAGATCCAGCAGCCAAAACACCGGCACATTGAGAATTACATCCCGCAGGGTGCCGCCGCCCACCGCCGTCAGCAGGCCCACCACCACAATGCTAAAAATATCGAGGCGCTGCCGGGCCGCCGACAGCACCCCAGACACGGCAAACACCGCTATCCCCACCTGGGCCAGAAAATCTTCCATGGATTCACTCCAGCAGGGCCAGCAGGGCAAACGCTGGGCACCTGCTGATTATCCCCTACTGCCGAGATCTGGCTCAGCCCCAATGGAGTGGTGAATGAACAGACGACCAGCAGCGATCGCCGCTTCACTGCTGGGATACACCTCCCCGTCGTTGAGCACCGCCAGCTCCGGGTTAATCACCCAGCAGCGGTAGCCCGCCCCCTGGTGGTAGGTCACCCCCGCCACCCAGCCCGGAAACACCGACACATGAATCAAACGGCTCATATCCATCGGCATCGGCCCCTCTAGCCCGGTAACGACTGCCTAAACCTGCTCAGCGATCTGGCTGAGACCTTTCAATTTAGTTCAAGAGTACTATACTATTGTAGTGAATACAACTTCTCTGGGGCGTAGCCACTGCAGTCGCTGAGCCCGGAGACATTCTCCCTGACCTTCTTTAGAAAGCAGCTGTCCGGCTCAGCCAGAAGTGGGGTTTACTAGGGGCACCGTTCCGCTTTGTCTCGCTCTCGCTCTTGTCCCCAACCCGTCGATTTACCTCCCACCGCAGCTATGGCATCTAAAAACAACGCCGGTTCCGAAAAGCAAAAAGCCCTTTCCATGGTGCTCAGCCAGATTGAGCGCAACTTTGGCAAAGGCTCGATCATGCGTCTGGGCGAAGCCAGCCGCATGACCGTCGAAACTATCCCCACCGGGGCGCTAACCCTAGATTTGGCCCTGGGGGGCGGTCTGCCCAAGGGCCGAGTGATCGAGATTTACGGTCCTGAAAGCTCGGGCAAAACCACCGTCGCCCTCCACGCCCTGGCGGAGGTGCAAAAATCGGGCGGGGTGGCCGCCTTCGTCGATGCCGAGCACGCCCTCGACCCGATCTACGCCAAGGCCCTGGGGGTCAACATCGACGAGCTGCTGGTGTCGCAGCCCGACACCGGCGAAATGGGGCTAGAAATTGTCGATCAGCTGGTGCGCTCCGCCGCTGTGGATGTGGTGGTGGTCGACTCGGTGGCAGCCCTGGTGCCCCGCGCCGAGATCGAAGGCGAAATGGGCGATACCCATGTGGGCCTCCAGGCCCGCCTGATGAGCCAGGCGCTGCGCAAAATCACCGGCAGCATTGGCAAGTCGCACTGCACGGTGATCTTTCTCAACCAGCTGCGGCAAAAAATTGGCATCTCCTACGGCAACCCAGAGGTCACCACGGGGGGCAACGCCCTCAAGTTCTACGCCTCGGTGCGGCTCGACATTCGCCGCATTCAAACCCTCAAAAAGGGCACCGAAGAGTACGGCATTCGCGCCAAGGTGAAGGTGGCCAAGAATAAAGTCGCGCCGCCCTTTCGCATTGCCGAGTTTGACATTCTCTTTGGTCAGGGCATTTCGACCATGGGCTGCCTGGTGGATCTAGCCGAGCAAACCGATGTGATCACCCGCAAAGGGGCCTGGTACAGCTACGGCGGCGACAACATTGGCCAGGGCCGCGACAACACCGTGCAGCGGCTGCTGGAAGATGCTGCCTTTGCGGCCCAAGTCGAGGCTCAGGTCAGAGAAAAGCTGGCGATTAACGGTGCCCCAGTTGTCGTCGAAGAACCCGACGACGACGATTTACTAGAGGATGAGTAGGTCTACCGGAGGCTGACGGGGGCCAATTCTAACCTAGGTTTGGCCCAGGTCTGGCCCAGGACAGTGGCGTTTTAGCGTCACTCAGGGGAGGATAGGGCTAGCCAATTATTTCCGCCCTGATGGATAATCCTGAAAATCGTTCTAGCGCTGGCCTGGGCCTTGCCATGGCGACTGCGATCGCAGTTCTCGGCGCGGTAGTGTTTAACACCCTCTTCAGCCGCTTTCCGCCGGGGGGGCAAAACGTCGGCGAAATTGCTAACACCATCCTGGCGGGGGTGCTGATTACCCCGGCCAACTACGCCTTTGCCATTTGGGGCATTATCTACCTGGGCCTGTTTGCCTACGTGATTTACCAGTTTCACCTCCAGCGCCGGCAAGATCCTCGGCTTCAGCGGGTCAACCAGCTGCTGATCTTCGCCTGCATCGCCCAAACCATTTGGATTTTGCTGTTTTCTCTCCAGCAGTTTGGCTGGTCAATTTTGGCCATGCTGGGCATCTTGATCCCGCTGGTGGTGATCTATTTGACCCTGGGCATCGGTCGCGGGCGGGTGTCTCGCCAGCGCCGCTGGATGGCCCACATTCCCTTTAGCCTCTACCTGGGCTGGATTTCGGTCGCCACCATTGTCAATGTTGCCTCCGCTCTCTACGCCGCTGGCTGGGGCGGCTGGGGCCTCTCTTCGGTAACCTGGACCGTGACCATGATTGTGGTGGCGGCCATCATCGGCGAGCTGGTGATCTATCGCCACGGCGATGGGGCTTTTACCCTGGTGTTTGTCTGGGCGTTTGTGGCGATCGCCGTGCGCCAGAACGAGATCCCCGCCGTGCGGTGGATCTCGCTGATCGTAGCCGGGGTCATGCTGCTGTGGCTGGCTTTGGTGAAAGTCGGGCTGCCGAAGCGATCGCAAGGATAACCCGGCTGTCACGCGACAGCAGCACCTCTGCGGCAAAACAGCACCACTATTCGCGGTCAAAATTATCCAGCTTATCCAGTATCTGGAGGCCGGCCTGGGGGTTGCCAGCTGCCGCCATCACCCTGAATCGGGTGTAGGCGTCAAACTCGACCAGCGCAATGGTAGACAGCTCCTCCATCAGCTTATTGAGGCTGATGCCTCGGCTGTGGGCCAGTTCTTTTAGCCGCTCATGTTTGTCGTCGGGCAGGCGAATCGTCAGAGTTGCCATAAAGTCTACCGTTTAAGAATATCTGCCGGGGTCAAAATTTTGAGCCTTGGAAACAGCAGCTCAGCGTTTCCGCCACCACAGGCCGATCACAGTGGGATAATAAAAGCGCAGCATTTTTCGCTGCGGACGTCTTAACTATCTCCATGACCCCTGACTCTGACCTGACTCGACCCTGGCTTTCTCTGCGACGGCTCTTTCTGATTATCGTGACGGCCCTAGTGGGGATGGTGCTGGTGCAGTCGCTGCTGAGCAGCTGGAATGAGCCTCAGGTGGCCAGCCAGCTTCAGCTCTACCAAACTGACCTGCTGCTTGAGGGCAGCGCCTGGCAAGGGGAGGGCCTCCCCGAAGGCCAGTGGCCGACGATTCGCGCTGGGCTGCTGGGTGACGAGCCTGTCGCCACGGCCCAAAAGCAGTACGAAGAGGTGCGGGTCGGGGCTACCGAGAGCATGGCCCGCTGGGCTGGCGATGGGCCGCAGGCTGCCGATTCCCTGGCGGACGAAGCCAATGCGGGTAAACCCCTGGCGCGGCGGCTGCAAAATGCCGTCACCCAGCAGGAGATGCTGATCCACAAGTTAGACCTGCGTCTGGGGCTGATGGAGGCTTACCAGGGCCAGCCTGAGGCGGCGATCGCCCGCTGGACCCAGGTGCGCGACGACAATACGACCTCGGCCCCGGCGGTGCGCACCGCCGACACCCTGATTCGCCTTTGGCAAGACGACGCCAGCCCAGAGGATGAAGCCTGGGTGCAAGACTCCCTCGACGGCTGGTTTGAATACCGCGCCCTCGACCGGCTCTACCAGATTCAGGGCCGAGAGGGCGATCGCGCCCGCATTCAGGCCCAAGAGCAAGACACCGCCCAGGCCAAACTGCTGAGGCTGGCCCTGGTGGGCACCGTGCCCGCCCTGGGGGGCATCGGCGGCATCGGGCTGATTATCTGGCTGGTGGCCCAGCGGGTGCTGCGGGGCAGCGGCTCGGTGCTGCGGCACAACGCCGGGCGCGGCTGGGAGATTCCCTGGAGCGGGGAAATCGTCTGGCAGGTGCTGATCTTGGGCTTTTTCTTTGTGGGGCAAATTGTGCTGCCCCTGGTGTTGGGGAGCCTGGGTATTGGCGGAGCCGGTCTCAGCAGCCGGGGCCGGGCGATATTTTCCCTGGTCTACTACCTGCTGATGGCGGCGGGGTCGCTGGGGGTGCTGTGGTGGTCAATTCGCCCCTGGCCACTGCCTCAGGATCTGTTCACCTTTAAGCCGTCGCGGTCGGCGCTGCTGTGGGGGGTGGGGGGCTACTTTGTCGCCGTGCCGCTGATGTTTGGCGTCGCCCTGCTCAACCAGCAGATCTGGCAGGGGCAGGGGGGCAGCAACCCGCTGCTGCAAACCGTGCTCGAAGAGCAGGACGGCGTGGCGCTGCTGGTGTTCTTTTTGACCGCCGCGATCGCCGCCCCGATCTTCGAAGAAATTTTGTTTCGGGGCTTTTTGCTGCCGTCGCTGACCCGCTACACGTCGGTGGGCTGGGCGATCGCCCTCAGCGCCCTAATCTTTGCCGCTGCCCACCTCAGCCTGTCGGAGGTGCTGCCGCTGACCGTGCTGGGGGCGGTGCTGGGGTTTGTGTACCAGCGATCGCGCAGCCTGATCTCCCCCATGGTGCTCCACAGCGCCTGGAACAGCGCCACCATGCTGGGCCTGTTTATTCTGGGCGGCTGATCTCCCCCATGGTGCTCAGCCGCTATCATGACCCCATGATCACCCTGCTTCACCTCTCCGACATCCACATGGGCAGCGGCTTTGCCCATGGTCACCTCAACCCCGAGACCGGCCTCAACACCCGCCTCGAAGACTTCATCGCCGCCCTCACCCGCTGCATTGATCACGCCCTGGCAGAATCGGTGGATCTGGTGCTGTTTGGCGGCGACGCCTTCCCCGACGCCACGCCACCCCCCCTGGTGCAGCAGGCCCTGGCCAGCCAGTTTTGTCGGCTGTCGGCGGCGGGCATTCCCACCGTACTGCTGGTGGGCAACCACGACCAGCACGCCCAGGGCATGGGCGGAGCCAGCCTGTCGATCTATAGAACCCTGGGGGTGCCGGGGGTCGTGGTGGGTGATCGCCTCGAAAGCCACCGCCTCGACACCGCCCACGGCCCCGTGCAGATCGTCACCCTGCCCTGGCTGACCAAATCAACCCTGCTCACCCGGCCCGAAACCGAGGGGCTTTCCATGGCCCAGGTCAATGAGCTGCTGTTAGAGCGACTGCGGGTGGCCCTCGAAGGCGAAATTCGCCGCCTCGACCCCGAGATTCCCGCCATTCTGCTAGCCCACGCCATGGTCGACACCGCCACCTACGGGGCCGAGCGATTTCTCGCCGCCGGGCGAGGCTTTACCGTGCCCATGGCGATGCTGGCCCGCCCCTGCTTTGACTACGTGGCCCTGGGCCACGTGCACCGTCACCAGGTGCTCTGCGAGCAGCCGCTGATGATCTACCCCGGCAGCATTGAGCGAGTCGACTTCAGCGAAGAATCTGAGGAAAAAGGCTACCTGCTGGTGCAGGTGAGCAAAGACAACACCCAGGCCGAGTTTTGCCCCCTGCCGGTGCGTCCCTTCAAAACCATCCAGACCGACCTCACCCAGGCCGAAAACCCCCAGGCTTGCCTAGAGCAAGCTATTGCTAAGGCTGAAATTACCGATGCCGTGGTGCGCTGCCTCTACACCCTGCGGGCCGACCAGGTCGATCAGATCGACCAGACTGCCCTCAAAACCACCCTGGCCGCCGCCCACAGCTACACACTACAGCCCGAGCTCAAGGCCCAAACCAGCCGCGGTCGCCTGCCCGAGCTCGGCACCGACAGCGCCCTCGATCCCCTAGCAGCCCTGGCGGCCTACCTGACCAACCGCGACGACCTGGGGGATATTGCCGAGGGCATGGTGGCCGCCGCCGCCGCCCTCATGGCCGACGAAACTGACGTTGAGCTGCCCCTCGATGAGGCCGACCTGGCCCTCGACGACCTAGACAGTCTCGCCCTCGAAGAAACCGCCCAGCAGCTGCGTCTGCTCTAGCGGCCTCACCGATGCCAAGTCCACCTCGGCATCTGGGGTTTTCTCACAGGTAGAGTTCCATACCTAACCTCGGTTCAGGATAACGCCGTCCCCTCCTTTGGAGGGGTGCCCGGAGGGCGGGGTGGGTCAAAACTGCTACAGAGAGTAAGCAGCTAAATACGGTGAAGTTCCGCCGCTAACCTCGACTGACCCACCCCTACCCCTCCCAGGAGGAACGAGCCTGCTTTAGCCGAGAATTTTCTAATCCCGAACTCAGGTTACCTGGACTGGGATGAGGTTTAAATCCTGGCAGAGTGCTTGCAGAGTCGCCCCTTGCAGTAACATTTACCCCTAGTCCCTAGAAACTTCAATTCGGAACCTAAATTCCCTTGAACCCCGTCGGCCCATGAACGAGGGCGAGTACCAACGCCGCATTAGCTATCGACTGCTGCTGACTACCCTGTGGGCTACCCTGCTGCTCTTGGCGGTGCAGGCCATTGGGGGGTGGGCCAACCAGTCACTCACCCTGCTGGCCGAGTCGCTACACACCCTGGTGGATGGCTTTAGCACGGTGCTCAGCCTGGTGGCGGTGACCTCGCCCCAGCGGCAGATGGGCCGCGAGGTGTGGGGCCACGGCCGGGCCGAGGTGGCGGGCACGCTGATGCTCTGCGCCTTTTTGGGCTTCACCGGAGTGAGCCTGCTGTTTATTGCCCTGCGCCAGGTGTTTAACGGGTTAACCGGGGCAACCAATGCCTTCCCGGTGGCGATCGACCCCCAGGTGCTCAAGTTCACGGCGGCGATGGTGATTCTCAATGTGGCCCTGGGCATCTACGCCAGCTACCAGGGCCGCAGCCTCAGCAGCCAAGCGCTTAAGCTCAACACCCGCCACTTTTTGGCCGATGCCTGGCTGAGCATTGTCATGGTGGTGGCTCTGCTGGCCATTTGGCAAAACCAGCGCTGGCTCGACCCGGTCTTTGCCCTGGTGCTGCTGCCCCTGGTGGGCCGCAGCCTCTGGCGGGTGCTCAACGATCAGCTGCCGATGCTGCTGCGGCCCACGGCGATCGCCCCCGAGGCCATTGCCCACATTGCCACCCAGGTGGAGGGCGTCACCCGCTGCACCCGCATTCGCTCGCGGGGCATGGTGGGCCGCCAGGTGTGGGTCGAGATTCACCTGGTGCTGCACCCAGAGTTTCTAGAGGCGTCAGAGACCATCGGCGAACAGATCGACGCTCAACTGCGCCATCGCTACGGCCCCCTGCGCACCCAGGTCTGGGTCGAGCAATCCCGTCCCTACCAAGACGCCTTCTCAGAACCAGGCATGCCGAACTATTTGCCCCCTTCGTCTAACGGCGGCAGCGATTGGCCCTGAGGGAAGTTTGGATGGGTGCTTAACACTTGAACAAGGTGGGGGGGCAAGGTGCAAGGTACACGGTTCACGGCCTGCCTGAACCTCATACCTTGAACCTCACACCTTGCACCTTAAACCGTCTTCTACCCCCCCGGCCCACTCTGCATTGGCCCCAGGTAGCGGGTGAGGTAGGGAGAAAAAACTTCGTAGATCAGCGTTAGCGGCTTGCCCCGGTGCCAAAACAGGTAGTGGCGACCCCAAAACGGCCCCGCCATGCCAAAAGCCTCTTCTAGCGCGGGCGAGTCGCCGTAGTAGAGACCCTGAATATCGCGGTACAGCTCGGTACGCAGGCGACCCAGGCTGGCCCAGATGGGCAGCGACTTGTTTTGCAGATACTCATCGACATGGCTGGCCTCCCACCAGGAGGCGGCGTAGGCCAGGCGCTGGCCCGAGGCGGTGCGCAGCCACACCTGACGGCGCAGGCGGGGGCCGGGCACCACGCGAATGATGTCGGGGGCACCGTCGAGATCCATGCCCACGGGGGCCATGTCGATCACATCGACCTCGGTGCGATCGCGCGTCAGCAGCTGCAAGTGGCGGGTGGGCGAGCCATCTCCCAGCAGTAAAATCTGCCAGGCCGGAGCCAGCTGGTCGTGGGGCAGCCCCGCTTGCACGGTGGGCTGCCCAGCTTGCCAGCGGGGGCTAAGGGCGTGCCAGCTACCGGGCACCGCCGGGTCAATAATAGGCTGTAGGGCAGAGGTCAAAGGCGTTACAAAAATTTATGTCCTATGCCCATGCTATCGCGCCCGCATCGCCCTTTCCAGTCGGTTTGGCAGAGTTATGCAGATGGGCTACTGTTAATGACGAATTTTAGTGGGCTGCCAAGCTAGAGATGACAGGGGAGGGGGCAGATACGGTGTACGGTTCACGGTGTACGGTTCACGGTCTGCCTTGGACCGTACACCGTGAACCTTGTACCCCTTTCCCCTGCCACAATCATCTTGGCCAAGGACTAGTTTCCACCGCTGGGAAAACAGACCCGCCAAAATCCAGCATCTAAAATTGCAAATCTAAAATCGGCAGGGGCTATGGCAGAAGGCATCAAACTAGCGGTCAACGGCACCCTGATGCAGGGTCTAGAACTCAACGCCAACCTGCTCCATGCCGGGGCAACGTTTCTGTATGAAACCACCACCACCCCTGACTATCGCCTGTGGTCAATCCATGACCTGCACCCCGCCATGGTGCGGGTGAGCAGCGGCGGCGTGGCTGTGGCCCTAGAGGTGTGGCAGGTGCCCCCGGCTGGGCTGGTGCAGGTGCTTTTGCAAGAGCCGCCGGGGCTGAGCATTGGCAAAGTCACCCTAGATACGGGCGACACCGTGCTCGGGGTGCTAGGGGAACCCATTCTCTGCGAGGGACAGCGAGAGATCTCGACCTACGGCGGCTGGCGAGCCTATTGCGCGGCGCGACGGCCCTAGAACCAATCAGGTTGAGATTGGTTACTCTACCGTGAGCACAAAGCGGCCGCGCTCCCCCGCCCGAAAGCTGTTGACCACCACTCTATATACCCCATTACGGGGCAGTCTGACGACGATTTCAGAGTTGGTGGTGTTGGGGTTGGCGTCGTCGTTTTCAGCAATGCGGTTGCGGCTGTCGTCGAGCAGGATCACATAGGTGTCAAAGTCGGGGCTTTCGAGGCGAATGCGCATTGTCTGCCCGGCCTGGCCCCGAAAGGAAAACTCCTGAAAGAAGGATCCGTCTTGTAGAGTGCGATCGCCCGGCCCCAAATTTCCCTGCTGGCGCAGGACGGTACTGCCTCTGGCTGGCCCAGAGCTAGTCTCACCACCGCTGAGGCGCAGCTGGTAGCGGCCTGATTCTCCCTGGTTGAGGGCGTTGGCCAGCACCAGGTAAGACCCGGTATAGGGCAGCTGTACCGAGATCCGAGCGTTGAGGCCACCGCCGCTGTCGTCGTCTTGAAGGGAAAAGTCGTCGCGATCAGGGGCCAGCAAGATCAAGTAAGGGTCAACATCTTGACTGCTCATCTCAACAGTTACCGTTTGCCCAGCCTGCCCCTCAAACACGTAGGGATTGTAGAAGCTGCCATCGGGCAACACATTGCTGCGATCGTCAAGCTGCCCCTGCACCGTGGCCCCCAAGCTGATCGAGGTTGGCTCACGACTGGTGCGGCTGGCGGGGGCCGTCGCCGTCGCCGTGCCGGCTCGTACCGATGTCAAAAACCGCTGCACCTCATCGGTGGGAATGGCAAACCCAATACCCACGTTGCCGCCGCTGTTGCCGGTGGTGAAGATCGAGGTGTTGACGCCGATCAGCTGCCCACTGCTGTTGAGCAATGGCCCCCCGGAATTGCCAGGGTTGATGGCGGCATCGGTCTGAATCACGTTGCGATCGGGGTCAATGCGGCTGACAATACCTACCGTCAGGGTGCCCTGAAGTCCAAAGGGGCTGCCAATGGCAAAGGCACTCTGGCCCACCCGCACCGAGTCAGGGGGAGCGATCGCCACCGTGGGCAGCCCCGTAGGGTTGCCCCGCAGCCGCACCGCCGCTAGATCGAGGCGGTTTTGGCCGTAGCCCACCACATCGCCCTCAAAGCTGCGACCATCGGCCAGGCGCACCGTGACCACCCGCTCGCGCCCCACCACGTGGGCATTGGTGAGAATTAGCCCGCTGGCATCGACAATGCTGCCGCTGCCGCCACCGCTGCGGGTATTGACCGCGACCACCGCCGGGCTAACCTGCTCGTACACCCGAATGGTGGTGGCTTCATCGACCACCGACTGGGCCAGGGCTGGGGCGCTCAGGCCAGCGTGCGGTGGCATAGCACCCGGCAGAAATGCTAGCAGCGCCCCCAGCATCAATGAACCCGACGTCAACCGCTTAACTGCTGCCTGTGCCATAACCACCCAAAACGCCCTATAAAACACAATACTGAACTAGCTTGAGGTGCCGCCTGATACCTAATATCTACCAAGCCTCCCCCTATTGTCAGGATATATCTCTGGACTGAGAAGAATCTGAGCCATCGGCCACTTTGGTCGCAGGCACTGCGGTCATCAACACTGTGGAGATCAGCACTACAGTCACCCCACTGCCCACGCCGTCTCTCAGCACCTGATCTACTGCTTGCAGGGCGCGGCCGCCCCAATTCTGTCAGTGGGTGTCATGGCTCACCAAAAACAACCGGGTACAAAAACCCCAGGAGATTAGGGGCAGCATTCCCTGGACTGGCCGCTAAAGCAACCCTTTCTGAAACAAAATGGTTTCCATAAAGATTAGTAGAGCGATCTTAAGAATTCACCCCCAGGCCAGAAGTACGCCTAGGATGAAAGCATCTTCACTCCCTAGACCCTGATCAGGTTCATGTCAGAGACGAACCCCAAAGCGCTACTCAACGAACTCTCTGACGCGGGCAGCGGCAGCGAGGCGGTCGATAGCCGCCTCAAAACCGACCAAATGCTCTCGCTGATCGACAGCATATTGCCCTTTGAGGCCTGCCTTTACCACGAGATCATTCCGCTCTCTGTGGAGTCTAGCCACCTGCACATAGGTATGGTCAACCCTTCAGATACCGTTGCGATAGACTACGCGCGTCAGCAGGTCTCGTTTATTCACTGCTCTCTGGTGCCGTGGCCCGTCACCTCTGACTGGCAACGCAAAATGCTCTCCAAATATTTGAGCCATGCCGCCCAAGCCAAGGCTCGCAGCCAGGCCGCTATGGCTGCCCAGGGAAAGCCTTCTAACGATGAACTGCTGACGTTTATTGTCGACAGCCCCGATGAACTGAAGGCCGAAATTTTGGCGAAGCCAGCGGCCATCCCAGCCCCTCAACCGCCGCTGCCCGCCCCCGGTCAGACCCAGCCCTTGGCACTGGTGATTAACCCGGCGGTTGGCCGCGTGCCCTTAGATCGCCTCCACCAGCTGCCGCCCCCCCAGATGACCCAAGCCCTGCTAAACCGGGCGCTGAGCGATGGCATTGGGCGACTGTATCTGGAGCGGGGGCCAGCCCAGGGGCGCGTGCTGTGGAGTAAAGATGGCGTGGTGCAGGCGGCCCTCAAGCCCCTCACCCTTGACCAACTGCAAAGCGTCATTAACGAACTCAAGCGGCTCAACCACCTACCCCTGCTGCCCACCACCGAGGCGAAGCAGGCCGATATTGAGCGGCTTTACAACGGCGATCGCGTATTGCTCCGGCTGCGACTGATAGCAGGCACCCACGGCGAAGAAGCCACCCTCCAGGTATTGCGGGGAGCGGCGCTAAAGTTTTATCAGCAGCAGCAGCTGCGCCAAATGGGAGAAGATGCCTTGGGAGTCGCCCAAACGCTGCAAAAACGAATTACTGAAATTCGCACCCGCGCCCGCCAGTCGCTCACCATCGAGTCACCCTCAGCCAGCACCCTAGAGTCTCTCAGTCAGCTGCTCAAAGCCATGGAAGCGCAAATCGAGCAGATTATGCAAACCTCTGGTGAGCCCGATGGCGAGAAATAACTCAGGCAAAGTGCCGAGTAGACTGCCAAGCTTAAGTTAGGCGGTATACCGTGAACCCTATACCCTAGGCGGGTTTGTCTAGGCCCTTTGCCTAGCGCTCCGACTTCGAACCCCAGGCGCTGGTCATGCGGCCAAAGTTAACCTGGAACTCGTCTAGACCAAGGAGGGTGCCGGGGCGATCTTCATCCCAAGAAGACGACAGCACCCCATAGGTGAGGCCCACCACCCCGAGGCCAAAGCAGCCCAGGGTAATCAGCAACACAAAGTAAGAAGGTAGCTCAACCACCTGATTTACCACCAGGTAGTAGCTGACAAAAAATGTCAGAATGCCAGCGACTGTTGGCACCCCTGAGAAGGCCAGCATCCGGCGCAGCATGCGGTTGCTCACCACCTCCGGGATGGCGGTGGTACTGCGCGGCTGCTTAGCGGTGCTGGCCTTTTTGGCCGCACCGGCCTTTTTGACTGGCGTATTGGCCTTGGCCGGGTTTTTGGCGGAAGCTGGCTTAGCCGCTGCTTTTGGCTCTGCAGGAGCTTTGCCAGCCCCCTTGCTGCCAACTGGCTCAAAGGGCAAACGCTTGCGAGGAGAATCGGGGGCCATAGGGCTATTTGATCACAACCAGCGACACCGTAACTTGGCCAAAATCGTCACCTAGGAGTATTCCACCTAGCAAAAACCCTCCTTTGATGTGGCCAACTCGGCCGTGGGGCCTGTTACAGTACATCTCTGGACAAGTCTCTAGCTGGAACAACCTAGCCGCGAATGCCGAGCTTTTTGATCAGCGCCCGGTAGCGTTCAGAATCTTGCTTTTGTAGATAGCCCATCAGACGCTTGCGCTGGCCGATCATTTTCAACAGACCACGGCGAGACGAATAGTCTTTCTTGTTTTTTTGCAGGTGCTCACTCAGCTGACTGATGCGAGCCGTGAGCATGGCAATCTGCAAATCGGCAGAGCCAGTGTCGGTTTCGTGCACCTGAAAGTCGGAAATAAGTTCCTGCTTGCGCGCTTGCAACAGAGTCATGGGACAGACAGCTTCTCTAGAAGAATAGATTTGAATCAGGATTTTCCACTATAGCACAGGGGTTGCTGCCCCTATCTACCCTCGCCAAGGGATTACTGGCTAAGCCAGGCGATCGCCTCCCGCACCCAGCTTTCAGGGTCTGCCGTCTTTTGCAGGGTAGAGCTGCGCCCCACCGCCTGTAGCGCTTTGAGAATCTCGCTCTGGCTGTAGCCCAGGGCGCTGAGAGTGGTTTCGACTTCTTCGTAGAGGGTGGGCACTGGCCCCACGGTGGGCACCATGCCGACCCCCGACTGAGTTTGCCAGTCTTGCAGCTTAGTTTTTAGCTCTAGTACTAGGCGCTCGGCGGTTTTGGTGCCTACCCCAGGGGTGCGCGACAGCAGCCGCGTGTTGCCGCTGACCACCGCCTGGGTGAGCTCGGTTTCGCCCAGGGTGTCGATCAAGGCCAAGGCCATCTGGGGGCCAATGCCGCTGACGCTGATCAGCAGACGAAATAGATCGCGCTCCTGGCGCTGGCCAAAACCAAACAGCACCGCCTGGTCTTCGCGAAAGTAAAGGTGGCTAAACAGCTGCACCATGTCCCCCATGGGCGGCAGCAACGAGAGCTGGCGGGCGGGCACCTGCATGTCATAGCCCACCTGGTTGACATCTAAGGTGACAATAATTTTGTGGTTACCAGGCTTCTGAATGTCAGCCAGCACCCCCTTGAGATAGCTGATCATGCCGAGGTATCAGGCTTTTGGGGCGGGCGGGGTCGGTTTGCAGCGCGATCTGAGCCGGCATCGGCGCGCGCGTCTAGGGGGCTGGGCGCCACCCCTCTGCCGCCCCTGGGGCGCTGGGTGGGCGCAGGCGCTAGGGATTCGTTGGGGGGCTGCAAATGGCTGCGTCCGTTTTGAATAATGCGCAGCATCTGCGACAGCTGCTGCTCGACATTAGAGAGCACCTGGTCGGCGTAGCCATCGGCCTCCTGCTGAATCGTATCCTGCTCGGCTAGGGCCTTTTGACGCAGGGCCTCCCACTCGCGCTGAGCCTGCAGCTGCATTTGCTCGATGTCGCCCATCACCTGGGTACGCAGGCCGTCGCAGTCTTGCTGAGCCTGGCTTTTTAGCTGCTGGGCCATTTGCTCAGCCTGGCGCACAATGCCTAGCTCGTCGAGCATTTGGGCGGCCTGCTGCTCGGCGGCGGCGATCAAATCTTGGGCATAGCGCTCGGCTTCGGCCATCAGGGCGCTGCGCTGCTGCAAAATTTGCACCGCCTGACGAAAGGCGGGGGGCAAGTTGAGGCGAATGGCGTCAAGCTGGTCGAGCAGCTGGTCTTCGTCAACTAGGGTGCGCCCGCTAAAGGGCACCCGGGGGCTGGCAAGAATGATCTCTTCCAGCTTATTGAGCTCTTGCTGAATGTCGATCTCACCAGGGCTAGGCAAAACTGACCCACCCTCTGCCGCCTCTACAGACAATCCATTGGTTTGGGCACGGGGGCCTCGGGATTGGGCATTGGGGGGCTGGGCGTTGAGGCGGGCGGGGTCTGGGCGTAGCATTGGTAAACGTCTCGCGCTACATGGTGGGGAACAAGGTGATCGATGGGGCCGCCAAAGCTGGCAATTTCTTTAACTAGACTGCTGCTGAGAAAGCCGTACTCTGTAGAGGTTGAGAGAAAAAGGGTCTCGATATCATCGGCCAGGGTTTTATTAGTATGCGCCATTTGCAGCTCTTTTTCGAAATCAGAGAGCACCCGCAGCCCCCGCAGCAGCACCTGGGCATGGCATTGCCGGGCGTAGGTAATGGTGAGACCGTCATACTGGTCGATATCAATATTGCTGAGATGGCCTACTGATCGCTCGATTTGACCCATGCGCTCAGCGGTTGAAAACATTGGCACCTTGTTGGGGTTGCTAGACACCAGCACGATCACCCGATCAAACAGGCGACTGCCTCGGGTAATGATGTCAACGTGGCCCAGGGTAATGGGGTCAAAACTGCCGGGGTAAATGGCAATCAAAACGACCTCTCCCGTTGTGAATGTGGCGATTATAGCTAAATTTTGCCGGTTAAGAGCCTAGGCTAGCGGCGCTGGAGCTGAAGCAGCCGGGGTCAGGGGTTTGCGGTAGATGCGATCGCACCGTGCCGTCTCTACCCTACTGGCGGGCTCATAGCCGCTGGCTTCGTATAGCCCCACGGCCTCTTTGAGCACCGAGGCGGTCTCCAGCCAGATCTGATCAAACCCTCGCTGCTGAATGGCAGATTCTAGCTGGCTCAGCAGGTGGCGGCCCAGCCCCTGGCCCCGCGCCTGGGGCAGCAGATACATTTTACGCAACTCCACGGCGCGATCGCCCCGATGGGTAGGCCTATACCCCGCCGTGCCCACCAGCACTCCAGCGTTTTCTACCACCCAAAATTCGCCGCCGGTTTCCCAGTAGCAGGCTTCGACCTCTAGGGCATCGCGATCGCTGTCGGTCGGTTCACAGGTGAGGCAATATTCTGCCAGCACCTGGGCGATCAGGGCAGCGGCGGCGGCGCGATCGCCGGGCTGCCAGCTGCGAATCAGGTACGATCCAAAGGTGCTGCGGTAGTCGGGGAGCGGGGAAGGCATGCCGATTTTGGAGTGTAGAAGGGCGATATTGGCCGGAGGAAGCGAGATCCCAGGGTTCTGCTGGTGTATACCAATTCCTGTGATCGCCAACCCAAGAACCCTGGGATCTAAGCCAGCATTCTAGCTGTGGATGCGGGGCTGGGGGTGCAGGCTAGCAAGAATTTTACTCTCGGCGGTGGCCAAGGTGTCGAGGCGAGCGTCTACCGTCGCCCGGGGAAAACGGCCCGTGGCCAGCACCCAGTAGACCCCGTAGTGGCGCGCTTCGGAAGCCATCAGGCCGCGATAAAATTGCGCCAGTTCACCGTCGGGGCAGTGCGCTGCCAATAGACCCAGGCGCTCGTGGCTGCGGGCTTCGATCAGGGCCGACACCAGCAGCACATCCAGCTGGCGGTGGGGTTCGACCGGGTGCACCTGCTGGCGCAGCCCGGCTCCGTAGGGCGGCGGCGGCAGCGGCCCAAAGGGCACCCCGCGCCGCTCTAGCCACTGGTTGACCTGGGCAAAGTGGGCCAGCTCTTCCTGGGCGATCGCCGTCAGCGCCTTCACCAGCTCACAGTCAGACGGATAGCGATTGATCAAACTCATCGCCACCCCCGCCGCCTTACGCTCGCACTGGGCATGGTCGAGCAAAATCACGTCCAAATTCGCCAAGGCCTGATCAACCCAAGCCTGGGAAGTGGGCGTTTGAAGAAACCTGATTGTAGCGGCGGCGGTAGCCATACAAATAAAAATAAGAATCTACGGGCAGCGGCTAAAGACTTTTGAGGTGTTGCACCAGAGCATACAGCCCCAGGCGATAGCTGTCGGCTCCAAAGCCACAGATCTGACCCACCGCCACGGCGGCTATATAGGAGTGGTGACGAAAGGCTTCACGTTTGTGAATGTTGCTGAGGTGAACCTCAACCGTGGGCAGGCCAACAGCGGCGATCGCATCTCGAATCGCCACGCTGGTGTGGGTATAGGCCCCAGGATTAATTAAAATGCCGTCCTTTGCACCAAAGGCCGCCTGAATGCAATCCACCAAAGCCCCTTCGCTATTGGACTGAAAGCTATCTAGAACCACGCCTAGACCTTTAGCTTCACCGGCTAACATTTCCTCAATGCTGGCCAAGGTCTGGGTGCCGTAGACCGCTGGCTCTCGCAGCCCCAGCATGTTGAGATTGGGGCCGTGGATGACTTGAACCCTAAGCAATGAATTATTCCCCTAGGCTACTAGACCGCTAGCAACCATTATTTGATTAAAGTAAAGCGTGAAGACAGCGACAGAAGTCTACACCTAGGCATCACAAGTCCAGGAAAAATTGTCCAGAGGAAAACCTAGCCGGACAAAAAAACTCAGTAGAACTAGCTTCGAACAGCACCTGAGCGCTGATCGGAAAGCTATCCACCGTGATCAGAACCTTTCAAAGCCTTTTGAAGGCGACCTAGCGTCTCGGCTCTTCCACCGGTACAGGGACTAGGTCAGGCTCCGATTGATGCTCAGGACCGAACAGGGCCTCAATCACCTTATCGACCCACTCACGCAACTTGTCGAGAGCCTTATCGATGTAATCCATTAGGGCAAAACTCCTTACTGGCACACGCTACCCCGGCTGCTCTTGCCTGAGACGGGCCTTAAGGCCCAGTGGGGTGCTCTTAATCCATAATTACATAATAGCCAATTGAAGCCAATGATCAACTTAACTTTACAGCAGGTTGCGTCGCAGGGCATCAAGAGCTGAGAGGGCGCTGAGCTGGCGCACCCAGTCGCGGCCCCGATAGCCTGAGAACTCGTGCCTGTAGCTGATCACCTCACCGCTGGGGGTAGCCAGGCCAATGTAAACCAGCCCCACGGGTTTAGTCGGGGTGCCGCCTCCAGGCCCGGCAATGCCGGTAATGCTCAAGGCCCAGTCGGTTTGCAACATCGCCTTGGCCCCCAGGGCCATCTGCTCAGCCACGATCGCACTCACCGCCCCATGCTCCTCCAATGCCGCCGCATCGACCTTGAGCAGGTTGACCTTGACCCGGTTGTCGTAGGAAATCACGCCGCCCTGGAAGTAGGCTGAGCTGCCCGCAATCTCGGTCAGCAGCTGCCCCAGCCCTCCCCCTGTGCAAGACTCGGCCACCGCCAGAGTCTGCTGACGCCCCAGCAGCAGACGCCCTATCACCGAGGCTAGGCTGTCGTCATCGGCCCCGTAGCAGTCGGCCCCTACCAAGGCGCGAATGCCCGCCTCCACCGGCTCGATCTGGGCCAGGGCAGATGCCCGAGAGTCGGCCCGCACGCTAATGCGCAGCTTGGCCTCGCCCTTGCTGGCGTAGGGGGCCACCGTGGGGTTGCCCTGGCTCAGGTAGGGGGCCACCCGTTCTGCTAAGGCCGACTCGCTAATGCCCCAAAACCGCAGCATGCGGCTGACGATGGTGGTGGTCACCCAGCCCTGGCGGTACAGGTAGGGTACAGAGGTTTCGCGCCACATGGCCTGCATCTCGCGCGGCACGCCGGGGAAGGTCATCAGCGTCAGCCGGGGGCGCGGCGACCAAATAATGCCCGGAGCCGTGCCCTGGGGGTTAGGCAGCACCATCGCCCCCTCGGGCAGCAGCGCCTGTTTGCGGTTGCTGGGGGGCATGGCGCGCCCCCGAGCGGTAAATTTGGCCTCAATATCAGTCACCAGGGCGGGGTGCTCCACCAGGGGGGCACCAAACAGGTCGGCCAGCGTCTCTATGGTCAGGTCGTCGGGGGTAGGGCCTAGCCCCCCCGTAAAGAGAATCAGCTGCGATCGCTCCTGGGCAATGGTCACCGCCTGCTGAATGCGGGCCGGGTTATCGCCTACCACGGTCTGATAGTAATGGGCAATGCCCAGAGCCGCCAGCTCCTTAGCCAAAAACTGGGCATTGCCGTTGAGAATATCCCCCAGCAGCAGTTCGGTGCCTACGCAGATGATCTCTGCGCTTTGATTTGCGCTCTGGGCCGGTGAATCGGGCAGGCCGGTGTCTGACTCGGTGTCTGACTCGGTGTCTGACTCGGTGTCTGACTCGGGAAC
>DAIPYU010000010.1:6795-8904 GCA_036782635.1 Nodosilinea sp. CTOTU7353 | reverse complement strand
CGGTGTCTGACTCGGTGTCTGACTCGGTGTCTGACTCGGTGTCTGACTCGGGAACTGAGCGTTGAGAGGCTGGGCTTGGGGTCATGGGGCTGGCCTGGGGCAGAAGAGGGCAGAATGTCTGGGGCGCAATAGTGTCATTATGACCATTGCAGGGGAACCGGGAAAAGCCCGGTGGGCCGATTGGAGGCATTCCCACAGGTTTGATGAATTGGTTTTTGCCAGGGGAGATTGCCCGATGACAGGTTGGAGCGAACGCAAACCCGGCTGGAGCCAAGGGCTGCTGGCCCTGGTGCTGGGGGGCCTAATCTACCGCACCATTGTCGCTATTTGGATGCTGCCGGGCTTTGACGAAGCCTACTACTACCTCTACAGCCGCCACCTAAACTGGAGCTACTTTGATCACCCGCCCATTGTGGCCCTCACCACCGGGGTGGGCTGGTGGCTGACGGGGGTGATTTCTCCCTTTACCATTCGCATCGGCGCAGTGGTGCTCTACTGCCTCAGTCTGGGGCTGCTGTATTTGGCGGCAACCCGACTCTTTTCGGCGGCGGTGGGGCGCATGACCCTAGCCCTAGTCACCCTGATACCGCTGATTGTGATCAGCTTTGGCATTCTCACCTCCCCAGACAACGGGCTGAGCTTTTTCTGGAGCGCCACGCTTTTGGTAGCGGCCTGGGAGTTTTTCCCCGACAGTAGCCGCCTTAGTCACCACGGATTGATCCGAGCGACCTACGTACCCACTTGGCGCATCGTGCTGCTGGGCCTCACCGTGGCCCTGGCGGGGCTGAGCAAATACCACGGCTTTGTGCTGGGGGTCAGCCTGGTGGGGTTTTGTGTGGCCTATCGGCCCTACCGGGCGGCGCTGCGATCGCCCTGGACCCTGCTCGCTTTATTAGTCTTTGGCCTTACCCTCTTTCCCCTGTGGTACTGGAACAGCCAGAACGACTGGATCTCCTTTCGATTTCAGCTGGGCATGCGGTTTGACGGCACCTCTGCCCCTAGCGGCTTTAGCCTGGGGCAGATGGTGGGCTACTGGCTGCTGTCAGTGCTCTATCTATTTCCGCTATTTGGCTTCCCCCTGTGGTGGGTAGCGGCAAAGCAGAGCGGCAAGCAGGCGCTGTTTTGGGTTTCCCCCAGCCTCAGCAGCGGCGAAGCCCAGCACCATTACAAACAGGCCCTAATTCTTTGGCTGTCACTGCCCGTCATGCTGCTGTTTACGCTGCTGGGGGGCAAGCAGCAAATTTTGCCCGCCTGGCCCGCCCCTGGCTACTGGGGCATGGTGATTTTGCTAGCGGCCCAGGTGTTGATGTGGCAGCGGCAGCGGCCCCGGCTAATTCGCCGCTGGCTGTGGGGGTCGGGGCTATTTTTGGCCGCCCTGTCGGCGGTGGCGCTGTTGCACCTGCGGCTGGGCATTTTGCAGCAGCCCAGCACCTACGCCGTCTTTGGGGGGCTACTACCCGTCGAGCAAGATGGCTCCACCGAGCTGATCGACACCAGCCAGCTGCAGCAGCAGTTCGCTGACACCCCAGAGCTGAGGCAAGCTCTCGATCAGGTGGGCTTTGTATTTACCAATGAGTACTACCTGGGGGGCTACTTGGCCATGGGCATTCACCCGGTGATCGATCTGCCAGTGACGGCCTTTAGCCAAGACCCCCGGGGCTTCGCCTTCTGGTTTAACCCCCAAGACTGGTTAGGCCAAGATGCGCTTTACATGACCATTGACCGCTTTGTGCAAAATGACGAGATCTTAGACCGCTACCGACCGCTGTTCGACAGCATCGAACCGCTGGGCACTGTTCCGCTCATGCGCGGTGGCGAGGTGACTGAAACAGTCCACATCTACCGGGCCAACAATCTGCTCCAGGCCTACGAGTACCCCTACGGCCCCTAGCGGGTGCGCTGCCGCAGCCGCCAGCCGGTGTAGCTGAGTAGTGCCGTAGCCGCCAGGGCATAGACCACACCGCTGGGCACCCCCGCAAAGGCCAGGGCCAGCGTGCCGGCCCAAAGGGTGAGCACGTAGATAAACAGCACCGTCACCCGGTGGGACAGGCCCGCCTTGAGCAGCCGATGGTGCAGGTGACGCTTATCGGCCACAAAGGGAGAATTGCC
>DAIPYU010000010.1:0-6695 GCA_036782635.1 Nodosilinea sp. CTOTU7353 | reverse complement strand
CCAATGAGAAAAAATGCTAACCCGCCTAAAACCACGCCCCAGATCTGAAACTCCTGGGGAGGGGCCAGGTATTCACCCGCAGCGTCGATGAACCCACCCATGGCCCACACCACCAACAGAGCTAGCAGCGTACCCAAAAAGATTGAAACTCCGCCCAGGCGCACCATGGGCTTGTCGTGCACCTTACGCTCTCCGGGCTGATCGACCCGGCCACTCTTAAGACCTATGCGACGCACAATTGGCGTAGTGCCCAGTACCACCGCGGCGGAAATACAAAAGGCCAACACGTGATACAAAACAAACGGCATCCTCACCCCTCCTAGTTGGAGAAACCTCCACCCCGCCAAATTAGGCTCTACCCCAGCAGCCTACAGCTCTTTGGCAGCATCGACCCATACTTAGGTCAACCCTGTGAGCAACCTGGGCCTCAAGTAACCTAAACAGCGCGTACTCCGGCCCGAAACAGTCCATAGGATAGGCCGAGTCTGGCTAAATAAGCAAAAACTCCATGCAATTATGACAGATCATTAAGGCATAACCTTAACTTTCTGGGCGATTGCATGGAGTTTGGCGGCGACCTCAGCCGCTACCCAGAGACCATGGGGGGTCTGAGGTCAGAAAATTGGGTGTCGGGTGTCGGGTGTCAGGTTTAGGCACTACCTTGAACCCCAAACCTGATACCCACCACCCTTTTAGCTCCTAGACCAAAGCCGGAACTAGGCCTCC
Organism: Nodosilinea sp. CTOTU7353; assembly: GCA_036782635.1. GTDB lineage: Bacteria > Cyanobacteriota > Cyanobacteriia > Phormidesmidales > Phormidesmidaceae > Nodosilinea. The sequence goes on along the minus strand of DAIPYU010000010.1, from coordinate 5,969 downwards.
CAGGTGAGCGTAGAGGGGGAAGCGATCGCACAGAGCCGCCACCCGTCGCAGGCACTGCTCAGCTATAAGCTCATCGTCGGGGTTGAGCAGACGCTCGGCAATAATGTCGGCGATTTCGGTAAACTCGGCCTCGCCCATGCCTCGGGTGGTCATGGCCGGAGAGCCGAGGCGCAGCCCGCTGGTGACAAAGGGCGACTCGGGGTCGTAGGGCACGGTGTTTTTGTTGGCCGTGATGTTGACGCCGCTGACCAACTGATCGGCGCGCTTGCCGGTCATGGCAATGGAGCGCAGATCGCAGAGCACCAGGTGGTTATCGGTGCCGTCAGACACCACCTTGATGCCCCGCTGCTGAAGCTGGGCCGCCAGCCGCTGGGCGTTGGCGATCACCTGGGCGGCGTAGGTGCGAAACTCGGGCTTGAGAGCTTCGCCAAAGGCCACGGCCTTGGCGGCAATCACGTGCTCTAGGGGGCCGCCCTGGCTGCCGGGAAACACGGCCTTGTCAAACTTTTTGCCCAGCTCCGCATCGCGGGTGAGAATCAGGCCGCCGCGGGGGCCGCGCAGGGTTTTGTGGGTGGTGGTGGTGACCACGTCGCAATAGGGCAGGGGGTTGGGGTGCTGGTTAGCCGCCACCAGACCGGCGATGTGGGCAATGTCGGCCATCAGGTAGGCCCCGACTTCGTCGGCGATCGCGCGAAATTTCTCAAACTCAATGGTGCGGGGGTAGGCTGAGTAGCCGCAGATAATCAGCTTGGGGCGGTGTTCGAGGGCGATCTTACGAATTTCGTCAAAGTCGAGCTGCTCGGTCTCGCGGCTAACGCCATACTGCGCCACCTTAAACCACTTACCCGAAACGTTCACCGGCGAACCGTGGGTGAGGTGGCCACCGTGGGAAAGATCCATGCCCAAAATGGTGTCGCCAGGCTCCAGCAGGGCCAGGAAGACGGCAAAGTTGGCCTGGGCTCCGGAGTGGGGCTGCACGTTGGCGTGGGCGGCTCCAAACAATTCTTTAGCGCGATCGATGGCCAGTTGCTCGGCCTCATCTACAAAGGCACAGCCGCCGTAGTAGCGCTTGCCGGGCAGCCCCTCAGCGTACTTGTTGGTCAAGACCGAACCCTGGGCCGCCATTACCGCCGCCGAGGTGAAGTTTTCGCTGGCAATCAGCTCCAGGTGGTCACGCTGGCGCTGCAGCTCTCGCTGCACAATGCTGGCCAACAGCGGATCGGACTCTTGTAAAAAATCAAAGTTAGTTTGAGGCACGGGCAAGGCTCCCAACAATCGACAGAACTATTTCTAGGCAAGGGCTCTAGGCAAAGGCAAGGGTGAACAGCGAACGGGTGGCCGACTAAGGAGAGCTGCCTTTTCCCGAAAACACCCCGACAACAATAGACGGCGGCAACACAGACGGCAGATCGATGACAACCATCGACCAAGGGAAGCCAATGGCCAGAACCCGATTGCCAAGCACCAAAGCAACCTACGGCATTGAGCAGATCTAATATGCAGTCTATTATCTTATCTGGGTGGCTTTGAATTGGGTAGGTTCGCGAAGATTGTCCGGGAACCTACCCCCGCACAAATTCAGAAGCTACGGGCAAATGTTACGGATTGCAACATATAATCTTTAGAAACGGCAGGGGCAGGGTTGCTTCGGGGAATGGGCCAATTTCAACTGTTTTGCCAAAGTTGGGTGCAGTTGTGAGAGGCTAGTTTAAGCAGAATTGCCTGTAGTCGGTTTGAGATTGATATTCTCCAGGTTTGGGTCATTAATGCTGCAACTGACGGATTCTCCCCCCATCCAATCCCTATCCTCCGTCGAGGATGCCTACGAGGTGTGTCGGCGCGTCACGGCGAAATACTCCAAGACGTTTTACACCGGCACCATGCTGATGGCCCCCGCTAAGCGGCGCGCCATTTGGGCGATCTACGTCTGGTGTCGCCGCACCGACGAGTTGGTGGATGGGCCGCAGGCGCAGTTTACCAGCGAGAAAACGCTGGATCGCTGGGAGGCGCAGCTGGAGTCTATCTTCGCGGGCTGCCCCATCGATGACGAAGATTTGGCACTGGTGGATACCCTGGAGCAGTTTCCCCTCGACATTCAGCCCTTTCGCGACATGATTGCGGGCCAGCGGATGGATCTACACCGCAACCGCTACGAAACCTTTGAAGACTTAGAACTCTACTGCTACCGAGTAGCAGGCACCGTGGGGCTGATGTCGACTACGGTGATGGGCATTGACCAACAGCTGCAAACCGCCCCCTGGAGTCAGCAGCAAAACTTTGACCCCACCCCCCAGGCGATCGCCCTAGGCATTGCCAACCAGCTCACCAACATTCTGCGCGATGTGGGCGAAGATGCCCGCCGGGGCCGCATTTACCTGCCCCTCGCCGACCTAGCCGCCTTTGATTACACCGAGGCCGACCTGATGGCAGGAGTGATCGATGATCGCTGGCGCGCCGCCATGGCCTTTCAAATTGAGCGGGCGCGGCAGTTTTACGCCGAGGCCGAAGGCGGCATTGGGCTGCTGAGCGAAGATGCCCGTTGGCCCGTGTGGTCGGCCCTGTCCCTCTACCGCCAAATTTTGGATGTAATCGAGAAGAACGACTACGACGTGTTTAGCAAGCGGGCCTTCGTGCCGTCTCTGCGCAAACTGATGACTCTGCCAAGCACGCTGCTGAAAGCGCGAGTGCTCTAGATTCGTTAAGATATGTGTAGGGTTCCTCCCTGCCGTATTTTCTTCCTGCATTCCATGACGATCACCGCCACTGCCACAACTTCCGAAACTTCAAACGCCACCCCTTGGCAAATCAAGCTGCTCTACGACGGCGACTGCCCCCTGTGTCTGCGGGAGGTGAACTTTTTGCGTCAAAAAGACAACGGGCGGGGTCTAGTAGCATTTACCGACATCGCCGCCGATGACTATGCCCCAGAAGAAAACGGCAGCGTAGACTTTGCCACCGCCATGGGCCGCATTCACGCGGTGAGAGCCGACGGCACCGTAATTAAGAACGTCGAGGTGTTTCGTCAGGTGTATGACGTGCTCGGCATGGGCTGGATCTATGCACCGACCCGCTGGCCGATTGTGGGTGCTCTGGTGGACTGGGCCTACGCCGTTTGGGCCAGATGGCGGCTGGCGGTGACCGGGCGACCTAGCCTCAAAACCATTCTCGCCGAGCGCGAAGCAACGCTAAGCCAGGGCTGCGGCGAGGGTGAAGCAGATCATTGCCGCATTTAGTGCCCTCTAGGGTTCACGGTTTAAGGTGTACGGTTCAAGGCATGCCGTACACCTTAAACCGTGAACCGTACACCTCATTGACTCGTCATCTTCGGCTTGGCCGATTACTAGATTCAAGTAAAGAATTCTCTCAGCTCTCCCCACGGCGGGCCGATCTTAGCGACAATCTATGGGTCTACCAAGGCTGCGCGGCCCAGGGTGTTTCGGCAAACTCACGCTGACCACCGCCACCAAGGAGACTCACCCGATGAAACTGGCCTACTGGATGTATGCCGGCCCGGCGCACATTGGCACCCTGCGCATCGCCAGCTCGTTTAAGAACGTGCACGCGATCATGCACGCGCCCCTGGGGGACGACTACTTTAATGTGATGCGATCAATGCTGGAGCGGGAGCGCGACTTTACCCCCGTCACCGCCAGCATTGTGGATCGCAATGTCTTAGCGCGCGGCTCCCAAGAAAAGGTGGTCGACAACATCGTCCGCAAAGATAAAGAAGAGCACCCCGACCTGATTGTGCTCACCCCCACCTGCACCTCCAGCATTTTGCAAGAAGATCTGGCCAACTTTGTGCAGCGGGCCAGCCTAGATTCCCAGGGGGATGTGCTGCTGGCGGATGTCAACCACTACCGGGTCAACGAGCTGCAAGCCGCCGATCGCACCCTTCAGCAGATCGTGCAATTCTACACCGAAAAAGCCCGCAAGCAGGGCACCCTACCGGAGGGCAAAACCGAAAAACCCTCGGTGAATATCATTGGCCTCACCACCCTGGGTTTTCACAACAACCACGACTGCCGCGAGCTGCGCACTCTGATGGCCCAGCTGGGCATTGAGGTCAACCTGGTGATGCCCGAGGGCGCACTGGTCACCCAAATTAAAGACATGGGCCGGGCTTGGTTTAACCTGGTGCCCTACCGCGAAGTGGGGCCGCTAACGGCGGAGTACCTGAAAGAAGAATTGGGCATGCCCTATGTGGATATCACCCCCATGGGCATTGTCGAGACCGCCCGCTGCATTCGCGCCATTCAGACGGTGCTCAATGGGCAGGGGGCCGAGGTCAACTACGACAGCTTTATTGACGACCAGACCCGGTTTGTTAGCCAGGCGGCCTGGTTCTCCCGCTCGATTGACTGTCAGAACCTAACCGGCAAAAAGGCGGTGGTGTTTGGCGACAGCACCCACGCCGCCGCCATGGTCAAGATCCTCGCCCGCGAAATGGGCATTCACGTGGTGCTGGCGGGCACCTACTGCAAGTACGACGCCGACTGGTTTGCCGCCGAGGTGGGCGAGTACTGCGACGAGATCTTGGTCAGCGAAGACAATGGGGAAATCGGCGATCGCATCGCCCAGCTCGAACCCGCCGCCATCTTTGGCACCCAAATGGAGCGCCACGTGGGCAAGCGGCTCGATATTCCCTGTGGCGTGATTGCGGCCCCCATCCACATTCAAAATTTTCCCGTGGGCTATCGCCCGTTTATGGGCTACGAGGGGGCCAATCAGATCGTTGATCTGGTGTACAACTCCTTCACCCTGGGCATGGAAGACCACCTGCTGGAGTTCTTTGGCGGCCACGACACTAAGGAAATTCTCACCAAGACCATGAGCGCCGATGCCGCCGTCGAGGCTGGCCTGGGCTGGAGCGCCGAGGGCCTGGCCGAGCTGCAAAAAATCCCCGGCTTTGTGCGGGGCAAGGTGAAGCGCAATACCGAAAAATTTGCCCGCGAGCAAGGCGTGGCCAGCATCACCGCTGAGGTGCTCTACGCGGCGAAGGAGGCGGTGGGAGCGTAGGGGGTCTAAGGGGTCAGGTGCCTCTGATGCTGCGATAGATAACTGTCATGGCCTAAAAGGCACCTGACCCCTGCTGCTGCGATAGATAGCTGTCATGGCTTAAAAGGCACCTGACCCCTGATCCCGAGATGCGGGGAACTCTAGGCCATGATATTCAAAATGTAGAGTCATGCCTCGACCTCAGCGCGACCTGGTGCCAGGGGAGTACTACCATCTCTATAACCGAGGCAACAATCGCCAGAATATTTTTTTCGAGCGAGAGAACTACCTCTATTTTCTCAAACAGTTTCGTTACTTTGTCGCTGAAGAAACGGTGCATGTTGTGGCCTACTGCCTAATGCCCGACCACTACCATGTGCTAATTTACCTACGCGAAGACGGGTTATCGAAGGCGATGCAGCGATTTACAATGTCGTACACCAACGCGATGAATCGTCGCTATGGTCGCTGCGGATCGCTATTTCAAGGTAGGTTTCAAACTATTCATGTCGATAGCGATGCCTATTTACTGCATCTAACTCGTTATATTCACCTGAACCCGATGAGGGCGTGTTTGGTGCAGCACCCGTAGGAGTGGGAGTTTTCGAGCTATTGCGACTATGTGGGGTTGCGGCGGGGCACACTGCCGCAGATGGAGTGTGTGCTAAAGCAGGTAGGCTCGGCGGAGGCGTACCGGCGGTTTGTGGAGGCTCCTTCTAAGGGGTCAGGTGCCTTTGATGCTGCGATAGATAACTGTCATGGCTTAAAAAGGCACCTGACCCCTGAACCTTGAGGTAGGGGATGTTTGGCCACATGCCACAATATGGATAGGATTCGAGCTTGCTCACGGTGACCAGTGAGTAAAATCTAAACCATGAAAATCACCCTAGACATTCTCGATAGCCTGGCCGAAAGCCACACTTTCTCCCAGGTTGATTGGCTACAAGAGGTGGCTGTAGCGCTCTTTTAGC